>JAFABO010000191.1 GCA_023426005.1 Bacillota bacterium
GCCAGAAAAAGAGGTATAATTGTGGCCATTCCCAAAATATCCGTCCCAAGTATGTTAAAAATCCCCTCAAACAAAATGCAGTAATAATTGAGACTGTTTTTTAATCTTCCTATTAAGTTGTTCATTCTTACAGTAAATTCCTCCTCCGGTAAAAAGACACATAGCTGCAATCATCATACCTTATCGATGCTGTAAGAATGTTCTTTTTCAGCTTTGAATACGATACCTTCCCGGCGCTTTCCATCCAGGCTGAAAGGAACTGCCTTTCCGGTGTTTGTGTCGGTAACGTCAACTTTACTTCCCTGCCACGGATTGACGATACAGCATTCCAATGAACGGCGTGCGGCAATTGTTACAGCTTTTATACCCTCCGCATCCTTTGCTGCTGAAATCTCAAAACCGCCCCGGGCAAGCATATTTTTGAATGAAATTGTACACCACTCAGGTACAACTGGGAAAATATGAATTCTTCCCGATCTGCTGTTAAGCAGCCTTTCGGGATTTTCCAGCAATTCATCGGTCAATATCCTGTTGTCATCTATTTTAATTGACGGCATATTGTAGCCGCATGGAACATACTCTGCAAAGCTTCCCACCAGTATGTACGGGTTGGAATTATGCGCAGCACGGACAGTATCACAGGTACGGACAATCAAATCCTTTTCCTCAGCAGGGCTGTCAAGATTTATTTCATCTGCCAGTGTTGCAGGGTAGTTCGCACTGTTGATTTCATGATCCCCTGCCTGCCACCTTGGCATTGCTCCCGGATTTCCCGCTAAAATTTCACCTGTTCCAACCATGAATTTAGGGTATGGGGGCAGATTATCGGCAACCTCTTTCCAACCAGCAATCAGCTCACTGTCCACATTCATCATTGCTGCAGCTTCTATGGCCATATTGAGTGTTTTGCGGAATACGGCAATTGCGCCTGTGGTATCCTGCGCATACTTTAGCTTGTATGAAATTCCATAGCTCTCTGTTTCAACAGTGGGCAGCAGGTGATAATATTTTCCGTCAAAGCCTCTGCGGGCAAAGGCTTCATAGAAAATTGCAAGTTCCCTTAAAACCGGGTACACAGTTTCCTTTAAGAATTCTTCATCACCGGTATAATCCCATAAGTTCCAGATTACTTTCATTACCTGTCCCGGAACTTCCATGCAAAAATCCAGTGTCTGGTTTTCTATATACCATGGATCAGGTTCTGCCGGAGGCAAATAGCCATGGCCCATTATAAGGCCCGGTAAACCGTATATGTCCTTTGCCTTTTGCTTTAATGCATCCTTCCAATAGGTTACAAGCTGCGACCACATATACATTATTTCGTACTGGTTGCGCACAAACCATTTACCCTCGGTGAAAAGCTCATTATAGCAGGGCAGTGAATGCCAGGATTGAGTATCAATATCAAAGGCTGCATATCCCGCCCCGCCCTCTTTTCTGGAAGGATCGGGTACACAGTAGCCGCCGTGCCCGTATGACCAGCTTAAATAGGCATCCTTTAAAAGGGAGTTGTTAACCTTCTCATCACGGCTTTGGGGACTCCCCACAAAAATACGCCCGTTCTCCCTGCGGGTATACAGTTCATCGTACCAGCTGCGGTTTTCTTCATACAAACCCTTGTATCCGATTTTCTCCGCTTCAAGAAGCTGTCTCTTTGCCTCTTCAAAATAATCCCCGGTTTCGTTGGATGTAACGACACTTACATATATTCTGGCTTTGCCGGTTCCTATTGCTGAAATCTCTGCCGTTCCGGCAACACCGGGTGAATTTCGGACCCAGGAAAAGGCTCGTTCCATCTTTTCCATTTCACCATCGTGTCCGATGGTTTCCTTGAAAATAAGCTTGCCTTGAGCATCTCTGGGTATGCGCTGAGGAGTTCCCAAGCCCTTTTGGAGTGACTGATATGAAATTTCTGCATCAGGGTCGGATACCATTCCCATCATAACGTAGCGGAATCCGTCTTTAAAGCTTCTGTCCACAGGGAATACCTGTTCAATCCAGAAAAATCTCCCGTCGCACCCGCTTGCCGGAGGTGCAAATGGTTTGTTAAAATCTGAATCTGCTGAATAATTATAATATTTTACAGGATCCTTTTTGGAAACAGGACGATAGACTACTCCGCCTGTCTCCGGTTTTTCAATATAATTGCCGTTTTCGTCCATATAGCGTCTATGCCCCTGGTCCTGATGGCGGTATAGTCTGAACTGCAATGGTGTCTCCAGATTTTTGTACTCGGTATCCACCACCACCACATTCCGCTTCATGGACATAAGGTATTTTATATCAAGCTCTTTACTGCCTTTCTCCACATGAACCGAAGCAACTCCGCTGTTCATTTCATGTATGGAATCCGGCTGCCCGGCCCCCTCCATATCCTTTGATTTGACTATAACCTGCCCTACCGCCTTTTGGCAGGGAAACGGATAAAGCTCGGACCAGGCCTGGGCATCGAATCTTCCTCCGGTTTCAAGGAGCACACCGTATTTAGGTCTTGTCAAGCCCGTTAGCGGCATGTCGTCATAATCCCTGTTTGCCTCCGAAAAGGCCCCTTTCATCACCTCATCCAGCGTAATGGGTTTCCTTCTGAAATATCTCCTGTCGTATATATCTGTCTTCAACATGCTTAATGTTATATGTTCAGCCTCACCCCAAATACTGCCTTTCATTTTTGGAGTATAAATGCGGGATGACTTGCCCATGGGGCGTTCAAATACGTCTCCGGGATATGTGGGATTTACCTTGCGTATGAAAGTCTCTTTAGCCGCCATATCCTTATAGGTTGTTTCTTTTTTGAATATATCAGCAAGAACCTTCTGTGAATTTAACGCCATTTGCGCACCTTCCTTATTTTGAGTATTTTTAGACCGAAGCAAATACATCTACACTAAAATGTTACTGTCTTTCCTCATATAATCTCAAGTGTCAGAAGTTCATTTTGACTGTCATATATTATCGGACACAAAGTATAAAATGCCTGTAAACCCCGGTTGCCATCCATTTTACAGAGCTTATCTCCAAACTGAAAAAAGTGATAAGTGACAGTAAAATGAATTTGTGACAATTTACATGGATAAAGCCGCTTTGTTACAATGGGCTTGAATTTAAGTGATGCATCTACATATTCTTTCAATTCCAGGTACATTTCTTCAGTGCTTTTTATTCTGATTGGAGAGTGATTTTTTGATCAACAATATTAAAACCCGATTGTTGCTTCCACTATGGAAACAAAGACATTTGCAGCTATTTACGTTAACAGGCATGTTATTTATTTTTATTTTCAGCTATATACCGATGATAGGAATTCTGATGGCTTTTAAAGACTATAAGATTTCCAGCGGTATTTTAGGTATATTTACCAGCGGCTGGGTAGGATTCAAGTACTTTATTGAATTCTTCACTGACTACAACAGTTTAGGTATCATCCGCAATACTCTGGTGATGAGTATTTTGAAGATGATATTCACCTTCCCTTTACCAATCCTGCTGGCATTAGTGCTTAATGAAATAAAAATAAGCCCCATAAAAAAACTTGTTCAGACAGCAAGCTATTTGCCATACTTTATTTCTTGGGTAATAGTGGCAGGCTTCTGTCAGATTTTTCTGCAGTCAAATGGAGTTATTAATTCCGTTTTATCGAATCTTGGTTTAGCAGACAGTCCAATTAAGTTTCTTACAGGCAGCTCCTATTTCCTGCCTATTGCTGTAATAACCGCCTGCTGGAAGGATATGGGATGGTGGGCCATACTATTCCTGGCAAGTATGGCAGGCATTGACCTGTCACTTTATGAAGCGGCTCAAATTGACGGTGCAGGCCGTATAAAAAGAATTTGGTACATTACCTTACCCGGAATCAGAAGCACCATTACCGTTGTTCTGATCCTTGCTCTGGGAAACCTGCTGGGCGGCGGCCTTGGAGGATCAAACTTCGACCAGTCATACTTGTTGGGAAATGCAGGCAATATAGATATTTCTGAAAATATTCAAACCTATGTCATGAAGGTCGGTTTGTCCAGCGGAAGATATGCTTATGCAGCCGCAATAGGACTTTGCCAGTCAATAATCTCGGTATTTCTTGTTTTAACCAGCAACTCTCTTGCAAAGAAGTTCACCGGTGATGGCTTATTTTAACCAAAGGAGGCTTAAGTTCAATGAAAACTTCTATAGCATTTTCACAGAAGATCAAACGTACACAAGAGGACTGGATTGTTGATACTATAGTTTATGCCCTGGCAATATTTATATTTATCATAACATTTTACCCGTTTTTCCTTTCTATCGTACTTGCGTTCAATGAAGGTAAGGATGCTACTTATGGCGGCATTTACTTCTGGCCGAGGAAATTTACCCTGGACAACTTTGCAGAGCTTCTCAATGACCCGGCTTGGGGAAAGGCGCTCCTGATAACAGTTTTAAGAACAGTACTGGGCACCGGTATAACAGTTTTCTTCACCTGCCTTGTTGCTTATGGCCTTTCAGCAAGGAATCTGATTTTCAGAAAGTTCTACATGGGTATGGTAATCTTCTCCATGTACTTTTCGGGCGGTATTATTCCCTACTATATGGTTATCCGCTCAATGCACCTGACCAATTCGTTCCTGGTCTATATTATTCCCAGTGCACTTAATACATTTTTCTTAATAGTAGCCATTTCATTTTTTCAGGACATTCCGAAAGATCTGGCTGAGTCGGCAAGTATTGACGGCGCGGGAGAGCTTACGATTTTACGCAAGATCATCCTTCCCATTTCAAAACCATTGCTTGCCACAATTGCAATATTTACTGCGGTTACACAATGGAACAGCTGGTATGATTGTGCTTTCTTTACTCAGAATAAAGCCCTTCGTACCATGGGTTATTTACTTATGTCAGTTATAAAAAAGTCCAGTATGTCACAATCAAACATGGATTCCTATGCAGCTTCAATTGCAAACAGTACCATTACTACTGTTTCAGTTCAGCTGGCAGCTATGATTGTGGCTGTTGCGCCTATACTTCTCATATACCCTTTCTTTCAAAGATATATTGTAAGCGGTCTTACCCTAGGTTCAGTTAAAGGCTGACGGATTCTCAAATCCCGGCTTTAATTGTATAAAAATAATATTTAAGGAGGATTTTTATGAAAAAGTTTGTTGCTATGCTTTTGGTTTGTTGTGTACTTGCAAGTGTAACCGCTTGCGGAGGTGGAAGCAGCCCCTCCAAAGCAAGTGAAGCAAACTCATCGGAAAGCAGTGCTGTTTCCAAAAATGAACCTGTAACTCTGGATATTTTCATTGATCACTCATGGTATGCAGTTGAAAAATTTACAGGCATCATTCCTGAAGAAATTACAAAACGCACGGGTGTTATACTCAACCCCACTATCGCCATTGACGATAAACAACTGGGTGTTATGATAGCATCGGGTGAGCTGCCTGACCTTGTGTACACCCAGAATTCCATTGACCGTATGTCCAACTCCAAATTAAGCTATTCCTATGAAGAACTTCTCCAAAAATATAATACCGGCTGGACTCCCAGCGACAAGCAGTTAGGTATCGGACGTGGCTTTTCAAGTGATGGTATTGCCTACACAATCCTCAATCACTATTCCGAAAAAAAGGATTGGGAGAATGTAAGCTCTGTTCCTATGGTATCTTCTTTAACTTACAGAAAAGATCTTTGGGAGGATATAGGCAGTCCTAAAATGGAATCCTTCGACGATCTTTTCAATATTATGGGACAGGTAAAGAGCAAATATCCCGATATGGTTTTGCTTAATCTCACAGAGAACTGGAACACTCTTGTTTTCCGTAATCTGATCGGAATGGGCGCCGTTGACTATATAGAACAGCCCGATTCTTCCTATATACATTACACAAAGGATTCCCGCTACAAAGAAGTTTTGATGTGGCTCAATAAAGCTTACCGCAGCGGATTTATCAGCGCAGACGATGCATTTTTCATAAAAGGCAGTACTGCAATTGCCAGAGATAAATACTTCTTTGGCTGCATATGTACACAAAACGGTATACCAACTCCAAATGCTGAATTGGCGGCTATCAACCCCAAATATGTGTTTGCAGAAATGGTACCATTCAAGGACTCGTCCTTCATAACTTCTGATGTTGGTTGGTCTGCAACCTTTATTACCAAAAATAATAAGAATCCCGAAGCTTCCATCAAACTTATGTCCTGGATGTTCTCACCTGAAGGACAGGCAATAACACAAATGGGACGCGAAGGAATTGAATACACTCTGAATAGTGAAGGCCTTCCTGTCTTTTCTGAGGAATGGAATCAATCTATAAAAGATGACACACAGAAGACTAAATACAACCCGTGGTTCTATCTCGGCGGCTCAGAAATAGTTGAAGCTAATTCCCGTTGCGCGACACTTGATCCTGCATTAGTTGCGGATACATACAAAGTGGTTCGTGAAAAGTTTGATAATTACC
>JAFABO010000199.1 GCA_023426005.1 Bacillota bacterium
GTACATAGCCTTGAAATTTATTCTTATAAAGCACTTTTACAATTTCAACTACGTCCAGTGAGCCGCAGGGCGAGTAGTGGGCACTTTCCTCAAAGCTTCCGTCGTCAAGCAGCTTGACATTTCTGATATGCATGAAATGAATACGGCCCATGGCAGAATATTTATCAATCATTTTAACAATGTCGTTAAAACTGCCGCTTCCCAGTGAACCGGTGCAGAAGGTCAATCCGTTGTATTCACTGTCAACCAGTTTGAGGAATCTGTCCAGGTTCTTTTCAGCTGTTATGATCCTTGGAAGACCGAATATGGGCCACGGCGGATCATCGGGATGAATGGCCATTCTAACATCGCACTTTTCTGCAACAGGAATAATTTCTTTAAGAAAATATTCCAGATGTGACCACAATTTTTCATCATCCACTTTGGAATATGCTTCAAAAATATCTTCCAATTGATCTTTGGTGTAGCTTGCATCCCAGCCGGGAAGTGATAATTCGCCCTTTAGCGGGTCCATTTTTTGCAGTTGGTCCTTATAATAGACCAGCGCTGTGGAGCCGTCAGGCAGAGCTTTGTCCAATTGCGTGCGCGTCCAGTCAAAAACAGGCATAAAATTATAACAGATACATTTCACACCGGCTTTTGAAAGTCTCAGTATATTTTCTTTGTAGTTTTCAATATACCTGTCTCTTGAAGGAAGTCCAAGCTTGATATCTTCATGTACAGGAACGCTTTCAATAACATCAAACCTGAGCCCTGCTTTTTCAACTTCATTCCTTAGCCGGGTTATGCTTTCCTGACTCCAGATTTCTCCCACCGGCACGTCATAAACCGCTGTAACTATGCTGTACATATTTGGGATTTGCCTGATATAGCTTATCTTGACCGGATCGTCCTTGCCATACCATCTGAATGATAATTTCATATGACCTCCATCCTCGTGCTTCAGCACGGAATAATTTAATTAAAAACATTTTTTAGCCAATATGCTTGTTTTCTGATATACATAAAATCAATATAAGAAATTATACCTGGGCTGATGATTTCTGACAACTGCTTGAAAGGCCAATTAATTGCTAATACTAGCAATATTTCTATAACGCAAATATGTTTTGATTGCTGTTTATCTTGCAAATATTGCTAGAAATAAAAATTATGACGAAATACAACAAGTGAACTGAAAATTAATAAAAAACAAATTGACAATATTATTTCTTATCCGCACATTTATAAGGTATAATGCGTTAAACAATTTGAGGGGAGGCTGTATGGTGCCGATTGATATTGAAGAACAGTACGACAAGATATATCGATATTGTTACTATAAGATTGGAAATGCCACATTGGCGGAAGACCTGACCCAGGAGACCTTTCTCAAATACTTTGCGCAGAATTCTTACGTGGAATACGGCAAGAAACTTGCCTACCTTTATACCATAGCAAGAAATCTATGTATTGATTCCTTCCGAAAAAAGCAGCACGAAAAGCTGTCCGATGAATTGCCGGATACGGATTTTATTGAACGGCTGGAATTGAGGAGCACAGTACGGCAGGCACTGAAAACACTGCCGGAACAGGAGCAGGAACTGCTGCTTTTCCGGTATGCAAACGAGCTTTCAGTCGGAGAAATTGCCGCAATTACGGGAATTTCCCGCTTTGCGGTCTACCGCAGGATAAAACTTGCACTGGCAGCCCTGAAAAAATTACTTGGAGAGGAGAGTTCTCTATGAATAAAAGAATGAAAAGTGCTTTGAGGGAATCTTTTGAAGCTCCGCCGCCCGTGGATAAGGAGAGGTTCCTGAAAACGCTGCGGCACCCCGGCGGCACTTTCCTGAAGTTTCTGCTTGGACAGTTTTTCTATATCCGAAAGAGGGTATGGGCTTTTTCCGTTGTAATTGTTTTTGTTGGCTGGGCAGTTACCTTCTGGTCCCCGGTGCTCATAGACTGGCATGCGGAAGCCGAGAAGATATGGATAGTATCTGCCGGTCTTCCCTTTCTGGCGTTGATGATGACGGCAGAAATTTACCGCCCGTTATTTTACCGCATGTCGGAGCTTGAGATGAGCTGCCGGTTCAACCTGCCGCAAATAATCACGGCGCGGATAGCTATTTTAGGGGGAGGAAACTTTTTAATCCTGACGGTACTTTTAATTTTTATCAGCAGGGTGTCTCCCTTCAACCTGCTTCAGGTTATAGCCTACCTGATGGTACCGTACCTCATAACCTGCGGTGTCTGCCTGCTGATACTGAACCGCAGGAGACAGGGGGAGGGGCTGTACTTCTGTGCTGCTGCGGCCTGTTTTACCTGCATGGCAAATATTATTGCCAGCAGCGCGGTAAACCTTTTCTATTCCAGCTCAATCCTGGGTTACTGGCTGCTTCTGTTTGTATTCAGCAGCGTGTTAACAGGTATCCAGATACGCAGTTTAATAAAACAAACGGAGGAAAGAACATGGAACTTACTATTGACCGAGTGACAAAACAATATGGCAATAAAATTGCCGTTGACCGTATATCTCTTACTTTCCGCAGGGGTGTGTACGGTCTTCTGGGTGCAAACGGCGCCGGAAAAACCACCCTGATGCGCATGATGTGCGGTGTGCTGGCCCCCACCTCCGGAACTATAAATTATGACGGGATTGATGCGGGAAGGGAGAATTACCGTGATGTATTGGGATATCTGCCGCAGGACTTCGGCTATTACCCGGAGTTTACAGCGCTTGATTTCCTGCTTTACATTTCAGTGCTGAAAGGACTGCCAAAGGTCTGGGCAAGAGAGAAATCATTGGAGCTGCTTGAGCTTGTCTCCCTTAAAAACGAAGCAAAAAGGAAAATAAAAACTTTTTCAGGAGGTATGAAGCAGAGGCTGGGCATTGCACAGTCATTACTCAATGACCCGAAGGTATTGATTCTGGACGAGCCCACTGCCGGACTGGATCCAAAAGAGAGGGTGCGTTTCCGCAATGTGATCTCACGGCTTGGAGCAGACCGCATCGTACTGCTTTCTACCCATATAGTTTCCGATGTCGAGCACATTGCCGATACCATCCTTGTGATGAAAAACGGCCGGTTTATACATGCCGGGACGCTGGAAGAAATCCTTGGCACAATTCAGGGCAAGGTTTGGGAATGCAGTATACCCACATCCATGGCAGATCGGCTTTGTGAAAGATATCCTGTTATCAATCTGCGCAATGAAGACAAAAATGTGTTCTTGCGTCTGATAAGTGAAGAGAGACCCTGTGATTGTGCTGTGACGGCACAGGCTTCACTGGAGGATCTCTATTTGTATTATTTCAGTGAGGTGGACGAAGGATGAAAATTTTTTGGAGATTAGTGGGGTTTGAATATAAAAAGATATTGTGTAAAAAAAGTGTGATCATTGTCCTGGTGCTGGCCGTCATTGCCACTGCCGTCAGTGTCTGGGGGACGCTGTTTGGAAATTATTATATTGGGGGTGAGGTGTTTGAGTCCAATTATGATGCCATGGTTAAGGACCGATCATATGCCAGAACTCTCTCCGGCCGGGAGATCGACCCGAAATTGATTATGGAGACGGCCGAAGCTTATTCTAAGATCCCCAAAAAGGATAGATATTACGATACCCCGGAATACCAGGCTTTTGCAAGAAAGTACAGTGGAATATACGGAATAGTCCGGCCTATATATAACAGTGAGTCCAGACGGTTCAATATGGAAGACTTCCAGTTACTGACCGTGGAGCAGGCAGCCGGGTTTTATGATTTACGCCACAGCAGGCAGGTTCAGGCCCTGGAAGAAACAAGGATGAGCGGCAAGGCAAAAGAGAAAGTTATTGCTCTGGATGAGCAGATAAAAACTCCGTTTACCTTTTCCTATACAGATGGATATACACGGTTTTTCACACTCATGTATACGGTTGGTCTGATGGCCGCGTTTGTCATGGCCATTTGCATTGCTCCGATTTTTTCAGGGGAATATGCCTCGGGGGCCGATCAGCTCATCCTTGCTTCAAAGTATGGAAAGAATATGCTCATAACAGCCAAGCTGTTTACGGGTTTTACCATAACCTCAGCAATATGCCTTGCCCTGACTGCGACAAATTATATTCTTACAATACTGACTTTCGGCTCTGACGGTTTGAACTCCCAATTACAGCTTTACTATCCCATGTCGCCTTATCCGCTGACCATGGGACAGACGGCCTTGTTATTTTCTATCTGTGTCTTTTTTGCCTGCCTGATGACTGCGGCAATTACCATGCTTTTGTCAGCAAAATTCAAATCGGCTTACGGTGTAATCATACTCATAAGCTTAATTTTAATAGTGCCAATGTTTATAAACGTCACCTATGACCGGATATGGCTGTACAATCTATTACATCTCCTGCCGTCCGGCATGATGGAATTTGGTTCTGTGACAAGCCCTATTCAGTATGAATTATCCGGTGTGATCGTGAAGCCCTATGTGTTCCTGCCGCTGTTTGCCGCTGTGGCCGGCATTCTGGTTACACCGTTTGCATACCGCTCTTTTAAAACCCATCAGATTGTTTGACGTTATTCTTTTAACTGCCTTGTTCCTAAGGACCTCTTGGGGATGGGGCAGTTTTTTTCTCCTGTAAAAAAGTAAACATGTAAAGAAGTAAGTATACCTACTTGCCAATATAAAAAATTGATAGTATACTAACGGTTAGGACGCAAATAGTTAGAATTCTAATTATATGCGTCCTAACTATTCATATAATACATTTGGGCCCGTAAAATAATAGGCTTTCTGGTATTTCTGATAGAATATCATAAAAATATTGTAAACTAACTTAAAATCTTAATTGGAAGAGGAACAAGAATGGATAATACGAAGAGACTGGGAGAAGAAAACATACTAAAACTTTTAATGCAATTTTCCATACCCTCAATTGTTGGTATGCTGGTAAGTGCACTCTACAATGTGGTGGACAGGATTTTCATCGGAAACAGTTCGGGGCCTCTCGGACTGGCGGGGATCACTATAGGCTTTCCTATCATGATAATCCAGATGGCCTTTGGCGGCCTTATAGGACTGGGTGCTACTGCCATGGTTTCCATAAGGCTTGGACAAAAGAAGAAAGATGAAGCCGAATTGATCATGGGAAATGCAGTTATACTCCTGGGGATAATCTCTGTTATTGTAACGGCATTGGGTCTTATTTTCATGGATCCCATTCTGAGAATATTCGGAGCAAGTGAAGAGGTGCTTCCATATGCCAGAGATTATATGAGCATAATCTTAGCCGGCAGTATATTTGGCTCTACAAGCTTCGGTATGAACAATTTTATGCGTGCCGAAGGGAAGCCTGCCATTTCAATGCTTACTATGATAATAGGTGTAGTTCTTAATGTGCTTTTGGCCCCGTTGTTTATTTTTGTATTCGGTTGGGGAATGAAGGGAGCGGCACTGGCTACAATAATGTCTCAGGCTGTTTCGGCTACCTGGATTATGTCTCATTTCATCCTGGGTAGAAGCACTTTAAAGCTTAAAAAGGAAAATTTGCGTCTGAAGTTTGATATAGTAAAAGGTATCTTTTCTATCGGGATAGCACCTTTTTCAATGCAGGTTGCACAATGTGCCTTATCAGCCATTTTAAACTTAAGGCTCGGAGCTTACGGCGGAGACATCGCCATATCCGGAATGGGCATTGTGAACAGCCTTATGACCCTGGTGGTCATGCCGGTATTGGGACTTAATCAGGGTGCACAGCCTATCATCGGCTATAACTACGGAGCAGAAAACTATGACAGGGTAAAAAAAGTACTGAAAATTGCCGTTATCGGGGGAACCATAATTACAACATCAGGATTTATCATCACACGCTTGCTGCCGACCCAGCTTGTTGCTCTTTTCAGCAGTGATAAGGAGCTTATTTCCTTTGGCAGTCATGCTATAGTGATGTTTATGCTGCTTTTCCCTGTTGTGGGCTTTCAGGTTATCGGTTCGGGTTATTTCCAGGCGGTCGGAAAACCTGTAAAGTCGATGGTGCTTAGTCTTTCAAGGCAGGTGCTTGTGTTGATTCCGGCTCTGCTGATACTGCCGTATTTCTTTGAAATGAATGGAATACTTGCAGCCGGACCCTTATCAGATTTAATATCATTTATAATTACCGGAATCTGGCTGTCGTTTGAGCTTAAATACTTAAACCGGAAGCAGCTGCAAAAAAAAGAGCAGGAACCGGTAATATACAATAAGGTTTCCATAGAAGAAAGTTGATCAAATGGTAACTCCCGTACTGATTTTATAAAATAAGAATGCACGGTTAAAAACAATTGCGAAAATTTTATCGCAATTGTTTTTAACCGTGCATTCTATTTCATGAAGTTGTCTTCGCGTACCATTTGATCCCAATTAATTTATCTTTAAGTGCAAAACAAAATTCCAATTACCGCAACACGTTAAGTTTTCATCGGTCATCTGCCATATTTCATTTGTATTGCAGACGGCACCTACCAGCGGATCAGGCATCATGGCCCAGCCGCAAATCGCCGGCTTTGGGAATATTTATCCCGTTTGCATGACATAACCCGGAACTTCAGCTATGGCGTCATCAGGCAGATTTGAAATAGCACCGTTATTTACCACGTTGAAATGACCTCTGCAAATTCTGCCAGTTTCAAGGCATTAAAACCCATATTAACCTCCCAAGCCATGTTACGGCATATGTGGTGCAATGTACAATGCCTTATATCGAAAACGGGGGAAAATCCGTCAAATGCCAAGGTTGCAGACGACAGTATAATAATTTCATATTTGAGATTATTGTTTAATCAATATGAAATGTATATAATTTGTTTAATGTGAATAATAATTTGCGGATAGGCAGGTGGAAATATGTGTAACATGTACAAAGTATTAATCGTAGAAGATAATGATATTATCCGTGAGGATATTAAACATCTGATTGATTGGAACAAACAAGGATATAAACTTGTCACTGAGGCCAAAAACGGCGAAGAAGGACTCGCAATGTTTCACAGACATAATCCCGACATAGTTATTGCCGATATTAAGATGCCGGTCATGTCAGGGCTTGAAATGATCGACCGGATACGGAAAACCGGCTCCCGTGCAAAGTTTATTTTGCTTACCGCTTATGAAGAATTTGAGTACGCAAAAAAGGCCCTCTATCTGGATGTCCATTCCTATGTACTAAAGCATGAGGTGGATGACGAAATTCTTTTAATTGAACTTGAAAAGCAAAAAGCGGCATTGAACAAAGAAAGGAACATGGGGAAAATCGCCAAGTCCGCGTCGCTAAAAGAATATTTGACAAAGGGTGATATTGTCAGTCAGGAAGAGGAAAGCTTTTTCAAATGGCAGGGCAGAAGTATTATCATAGTTGTTGAACTGGGGGGGATTCCCAAGGGCGGTTCGGCTGCATACAAGCGCTTAAAAGTAACAACGGAGGATATATTGTCCGGGTATGAATTTGAGTATGTGGATATAGGAGCGCAGGAGCATGTTATATTCCTGAAGGTGCCTGAGTCCTTAAGTGAAGCGCGGAGCCGGGAGTTTGTCAGGATTTTTGTAAAAAAGCAGCAGGCTGTTTTCTTGAAGGTCCTTGAGATACATACAGCCGTGGGCATAGGACCGTATATTTTTAACCCGAATAAAATATTGGATGGATATAAACTGGTAAAAAAGATCCTCAGGCAAAAAGTTTTTTATAAGGGAGACTGTATGCTTGATATACAGGATATTCCTTTGAAGCATGAACGGGGAGAGGAAGTAAGGGAGCTGATGAAAGCTATTAAACAGAATATATCCAATCTGAACAGGGATATATTGCATAAGCAGTTTTCATTATTGTTCACGGAATTGCTGGTACAGATTAAAAGTACGGAACTTCTGGATGAGTGTGTTCGTGAACTTATTTACGCATTGGCCAATATTAATAATCAGAATAATCTGGAAAGTCTTCATGACCGCCTGGATAATATCGTCATTTGTTCCCGAACCGGAAATGTATACCAGTTGGTTGAGCTCTACAATGAGGCTGTTGATAAATTGGAAGCGGCACTTATGCCCCAATACTCAAAAAAAATACGGGATATTATCAAGTATATACAGGAGAATTACCGGGAAGAAGTCAATCTTTCCGATTTGTCCAGGAAGCTTGATATCAGTGTGATTTACATCAGTCAATTATTTAAAAAAGAAGTTGGCATGAACTTTTCCTCATATTTAACCAAAGTGCGTATGGACAAGGCGGTGGAGCTGCTGGAAACCGGAAAGTACAAGGTTTATGAAGTGAGTGAAATGGTGGGTTATCAGACAATTCAGTATTTCAGCAAAATGTTCAAAAAAGAGACCGGGAAAATGCCCAGTGATTTCAACCGCTCTGTTTGGAGGAATAAGGATGAAAAGAATAATGCTCTCTAGAAAAAAAACCAAAATTTTTTCGAGGATTCTGTCGGCGGTTCTCTGTGCAATCATACTCTCTGTGGTAATGTGCAGTTTAGCCATATATTTCTACCTGGAACCGATTATTAAGCAATCCATTGTCAATAGCAACCGGGATATGGTCATTAAAATGTCCCAGCAGGTTTCAGGCAGTATTGATGAAATTATGGCCTATGCCCGCAATATTTCTTTTGATGATACCGTACAGACTTCTTGTGCCAATTACGGAATAGAAAATACGTATAATTATTACTCAATGGTTCAGGAATTGGAAAAAAAGCTGAAGGAATATGTGATTTTACGGGATAGTATTATTTATGATATGTTTGTTACCGATTGTCACAATCAGGTTTTAGAATTGAATCAGACCTATTCCGATGTATTTAAGCAGCCTTACTATAAAGACTTTCTGGATAATGAGCAAAATGGATTTACACCGACGCACAATGTCCGGTACAACAGTTCAGGAGGCCAGTGGAAAACCATATCGTATATTAATAACATATACAGTAAGCAGCCTTCTTATAAACATGTTGGCAAGCTTGTGGTTCTTGTCAGGTACAATGAGCTTATTGAGCCAATCGTCTTCGATAAAAAATCCGGAATTGAGATTGAACTCCATGACAATCTGGGCAACACAATATACAGCAGCAGTACCGAAAAAAACCTTGAGCTGGAGCTAAAACAATTCGGAGCTGAAGCCAGCTTTTTTCAGAACCGCCAGAACTATTATTTTAAAGACCGGGTAGGAACGGACGGATGGTACGTGGTATACTCCATCTCAAGTCATAAGATAAGCGAATCCTTTAACAAAATCAACAAGATTATCCTTGGAATTGTGATAATTTGTCTTATAATCATGCTGTCGGTCATCAGTAAAATCGTTTCCAATATAGTTGTCCCCCTTGAGACGCTGATAAAGGGAATGCAGCGGGTTTCCAAGGGCAGTAGGAGCGAGCATATATCCATCAATACAGGGGATGAAATTGAAGAGGCGGCCCTGGTTTTTAATAAGATGGTAGAAGATATAGACCGGCACACTCAGGAGTTAATTACAAGTGAGAAAAAGGAGCATGAGGCACAGCTTAAAATGCTGCTCTATCAAATAAATCCGCATTTTATTTACAATACGCTCAATTGTATTATTTGTCTTGCAAGGCGTCAAGATTACAGCAATATCATCAGGCTGACCAAAAGATTTATCATGTTATTGAGATCAATGCTGAGGGTGAATCCCCAATCGATGACCACACTGAAAAATGAAATGGAGTATATCAATAATTATGTGGGTGTTTTACAGTTCAGCTATAACAAGATCCCAAACATAGTGTGGAATGTTGAGGAAGAGCTTCTTGACATGGAATTGCCCAGAATGATCTGTTATCCCCTGGTGGAAAACAGTATTTTCCATGGGATTGTTCCATCACAGCAAAAATGCGGTGTTACGGTAAGCTGCCGCCGGACGGGAAACTGCGTTACCGTATGTGTGGAGGATAACGGACGCGGATTCTCACAGGAGGAGCTTGAACTTGTGAAGAGAAAGCTCAGAACACCTGATGACGAGGGCGGACATATAGGGCTTTCCAATGTAAACAGCAGATTGCAGTTGATTTATGGCAGTTCCTCCTCTTTACAAATTGAAAGTGAATTTCAGAAGGGGACAAAGATTTCTTTTTCTTTTATACTTTAAAAATGTATAAATTTTAATATTTTTGTTATGTATTTTTAAGTTCAATAATAAAGTACAATGATTTTGTCGAACAGACCCGTTAAATAAACCCAAATAAATCAGGAGGAATTAATATGAAGAAAAGAACCAGAGTTTTAACACTTGCTGTTTCGTCATTATTAACATTGTCGCTTTTCAGCGGATGTGCTTCCAAGGAGCCCGTGAGTACATCACAGGGCGAGACCCCCGCTTCAGCATCTCAGGCATCGTCTGTGACACCGTCTAAAATCAATATTTGGTGTTGGGACAAAAGTGATTCACGTGCGGAAATGCACAGCAAGTTTACGGAAGAGACCGGTATTACTGTTGAATTGACAGCTGTACAGAGCAAAGATATGACTCAAAAATTGCAGACAACTTTAGCCTCCGACGGTGAAATGCCGGATATAGCCTGGCTGGAAGCGACTTTCCGCGGAAAGCTCCTTTCTTTGAACATTTGGGAAGATATTTCCAAAGCTCCTTACAACTTTGATAAAGCAAATGTACTTGATTATCTGATTCCCTTGGAAACCTCTGAGGATGGGCAGTATGTCGGGCCGGAATGTCCGTCGGTTGCCGGTTTGGCCTATAAGCGAGAGCTGGCGAAACAATATCTTGGCACAGACGACCCTAAGGAACTTGAAAAGATGATACCTGATTGGGATTCGGTAATCAAGGTGGGAAAGGATGTCATGGCCAAATCACAGGGCAAGGTGTTCATGTTCTCAAGCCTGGGAGCAGTGGGGAACATGCTGAAAGGTCAATCCACCGAGCCTTTTATCGAGGGTGACAAGCTGAATCTGAATACTTCCATGAAGCCTATTCTTGAAAGACTGATTGAACTTAAAAAGAGTGGCATGGTTGATGTACTTGATTTTGACTCTCCGGAGGAAGGCGCCTCTTATGCAGGAAATGAGCATATTTTCTATCCGTGTGCCAACTGGTCTGTAGAGTTTACAATTAAATCCAACGATAAAGACGGCAAAAACAGATGGGGCTTTATGCTTCCTCCGGGCGGTCCATTCCCATGGGGCGGCACTGTAATGGGAGTTCCGCAGAAAGCTGTAAACAAGGAAGCTGCCGTAGAATATATTAAGTATTTCTTTGGTTCCGAAAAAGGTGCGTCCCTCCAAAGAGATTTCAAAGGTAACTTCTCTCCTTTTAAACCTCTGTATGAAAACGCTGGTTTTTACAGCGCAAAAGATGAATACTTTGCCGGGCAGGATGTTCTGCAGGCAATTGGTCAGGACATATTGCCGAATATCAAGGGAGTCCGACTTCCAAGCAAATATGACCAGGATATTAACGACGCTTACAACCTTGTAATTAAAACAATTAATGCGTCAAAGGACGGAAATGTTTCTGCTGATGAAATGATTTCCAAAATGGAGGATGATCTGGTTAACAAACAGCCCACCATCACTAAATAACATCTGAAGCAGATATATTTGTAAATGATCAAGGGGATCTGTAGTAAAATATGGATCCCCTGATTATTATCAGACTCAGTGAGGTAATAGACATGAAAAAAAAATATATTCCTTATACCATGATAGCACCGTATTTTATTCTTTACATTGCGTTCGGTTTATTTCCTATCATTTTTTCCCTGGCAATCAGTTTTACCCAGTGGGACGGTATCGGCACTGCCACTTTTATCGGACTTAAAAATTATATACGTACATTTACACAGGATAAGTTTTTTTATCAGTCTCTGGGAAATACAACTTTGCTCCTGCTGGTAAATACGCCCATTCAAATTTCAGTGGGCTTATTAATGGCAACTCTGCTCAAGGATTTTTTCAAAAAGACAAGAGGAGCCTTCCAATTGATAAATTTCCTGCCCTACATCACAACTCCGGTTGCCATTGGAATCATATTTCAATTGATGTTTGACTGGAAGAGCGGCGTTGTAAACGGACTGCTGAATTTACTTGGAATTGATTCGGTATACTGGCTGGGAAATGCATGGGCCTCCCGTGGGGTGGTTGTCATAATGGAAATCTGGAAGGGTTTTGGGTACATGATGATTATGTTTCTCTCAGGACTTTCCACCATACCGGATGAGCTTTATGAATCTTCCAGGATTGATGGCGCAAAGTGGCGGCATTCCTTTGCACATATTACGATTCCGCTGCTGCGTCCAATCTTTACCTTTGTAATTGTAACAAGTGTCATTAACGGATTCAAGTTGTTTGATGAGCCGCAGCTGCTGTTTTCCTCCACCTCCCAGCCCATCGGCGGGCCCGACCGGGCAGTTATGACGGTAGTAATGAGGTTTTATGAAACCGCTTTTAATGGTTTTGAATTTGGATATGGGTCAGCACTGGCATATTGCCTGTTTATCATTATAGCTATCGTATCTTTCTTTTTATTCAAATTTATCAACCGTGAGAGTGATATGGCGTGATACCAGAATTTTTTAAGGGGGGAGTTTTATGGAAATAAAACATATAAAGCGGTTGCCGGTTTATCTGGTAGTTCTGATCTTTTCTGTTGCAGCCCTGCTTCCATTTTACATGATGATTATTATGGGAACGTATTATAGTGAAGAGCTTTACTCAGGAGTCAAGCTGCTGCCGGGGAACTACTTGCTTACAAATCTTCAAACTGTTTTAAAACAGAATTTCTTTATATTTTATAAAAACAGTTTAATTGTTTCGGTTTGCAACACTTTGGGAGGTGTATTCGTCAGCGCACTTACAGGATACGCTTTTGCAAAATACCAGTTTAAGGGGAAGAAGCCGCTGTTTGCTTTTATTGTGGCAACACTGGCAATCCCACAACAGCTTGGCCTGATTGGATTTGTGGTTGAAATGCGTGCGCTTGGCTGGATCAATACTCTTTTGCCGCTGATTTTTTCAGGTATGGCAAGCGCATTTGGAGTATTCTGGATGACCCAGTATATATCTTCCTCAGTTCCCAATGAAATTATAGAAAGCGGAAGGATAGACGGCTGTGATGATTTCGGGATATTTTTCCGTTTGGTGATGCCAATTATACGTTCGGCCCTTATTACCATCTTTCTGCTGCTGTTCCTGTGGTCATGGAACAGCTACATGACTCCGCTGGTAACCATCAGCAATGAGAAGTATTATACCATCCCGCTTTCCATTGCATTAATAAGCAGCGAATACCGTACTGATTATGCAGCGCGTATTCTGGCACTTGCATTATCAACAATACCAATTATAGGTTTGTTCTGCATTGGTTCAAAACATCTGATTCAAGGATTGATTTCCGGAAGTGTAAAAGGTTAAAAGGATGGTTGGTGAAAATATGAAACAAAAGATTTTATTACATTCGGGCTGGACACTGAAGGATGCTGAAAATAGATACCCTGTGCTTGATATTCCTCAAATGCCTGTGCAGGTGCATGATATCCTTTTCAGCCACGGAATTATAAACGATGAGTATCAATATGGCAATACCACCGGCTGCCGCTGGGTATCCGGGCAAAAGTGGATTTATCAGACCTCCTTTGAGTGCCCTGTCTGGGAAAAAGAAATACGGATACGGTTTGGAGGCCTTGACACACTGGCTGAAATTTTTTTAAATGGTGTATCAATAGGAAAACATTCGGACAGTTATCTGCCTGCCGGGTTTGATGTTAAAGACATCGTACGCCCGGGGCAAAAGAATGAGCTTGAAGTTGTTTTTAGTCCGGTAACCGAGCTGCTTGAGCAGCTTGATGGAGAAATACTCAGAAAGGGCACTCCCTCCGGGGCTGAAGCCAGCAGGTACATCCGCAAGAGCTTCCATGATTTCACGGGATATCTGGGGGCCAAGCCGGACTTTTTGAAAGTGGGGATATTTGACGAGGTAGTGCTTGAGCTGATTGATGAAGCTGAACTTATTGACTTTGACATTGATTATTCATTGAACGATACATTAAACCGCGCAGATGTCCGAGTTTCTGCGCTGACTGCCGGAGATCTTAGAGGAAAGCGCTTGGGGCTTGCCGTTTCATGTCCGGACGGGACGGAATCGGAATATAGCTTTTCTGTGGAAGAGGCTCTGGACATACTGGTGCAGCACCCCATGCTCTGGTGGCCCCGGGGTTACGGCCGGCAGGATTTGTACTGCTTCAGCCTGAGCCTGTATTCGGAGGACGGGCGGCTTCTGGATAAAAAAGCAAAACAGATAGGTTTCCGGAAGATTGAAATGGTGGAATGTCTTGATTTTACAATCAACAAACGCCAGATAAAACTGTGGGGCGGCAACCTCACTCCGGTTGACGGACGCACTGCCTGTGAAGATCCCGAAAGAGTGAAAGAAATCGTGCAGCTGGCTTTTGACTGTAATATGAATACACTCAGGGTTTGGGGAGAAGGGGACAGATTTGGTGATTTATTATATGAGCTGGCCGATCAGATGGGTATCCTTCTTTGGCAGGAATTTTTCTGCGGTCACGCGCAGTATCCGCCTGAAAAATCTGTTTGGGATTTGATATTAGAGGAAGCGGAATATCAGATAAAGCGCCTGCGGCATCATCCCTCTTTACTTCTGTGGTGCGGCGGAAATGAATGCTTTATGAGCAGGGATTTTGCAAAGCCCGGTGAAGAGTATGGAGCGGCGCAGCTTTTTGAATACCATTTAAAAAATCTTTGTGCACGGCTTGATCCCGGGAGATATTATCACGTTAATTCCCCCTTCGGCGGCCCATACACAAACAGTCCGGATTTTGGGGATACCCACAGCTATACCAATTCCTGGTACGTGCCGGGCGGAGAAATACCCAAGTTTGTAAGTGAAAATCTCCGCGTTTCACTTCCGCCGGTCAGGAGCCTGAAACGTTATTTAAAGACCGATGAACTGCCCCAGCCGGTTCCTTTTACACATGGGAGCCTGCCATGGCCTGAAGAATTCGAGAAAGTGACTTCCGCAGAGTCCTTCAAAAAGATTCCTCCTGTTGAGCAGTTCTATGATGCTGTCAATCCCGAGCAAATGGTCTACCGGTTTGGCACGGCCGCCGGCAGCTACATGAAGGAGTCGGTGGAGAGATACCGCAGGGGCAAACCCATTTCGGCCCCCTTTGCGCATCGCAGCTGCAAAGGACATCTCATATGGAAACTGAACACAACACTTCCGCATATATACAGCTCAATACTTGACTATTATCTTGAGCCCGGAATTCCCTATTATTACTTGAAACGTGCCTATGAACCACTGCTGGTTTCCATAGAGGTTGCGGACCACATCAATATCTGGATTGTCAATGATACTGCAAAAGAAGTACGGGGCACGCATACAGCCGATTTGTTTGATATGAGGGGGAATAGGGTTTGCTGTTCCCTTGACCGTCCGTTCTACGTGGGTGCGGGTGAGTCTGTTCCGGTAACTGCCCTGGATGAATTTGGACAGTTTACCCGGGATAAGCTTTTGCGGGCCTGCCTGAAGGATAGTGAAGGAAATGTTATTGCGGAGGCAAACAATTTCGCGGATATCGAGCGCCATTTGGTTTTTCCCGATGCACGGCTCTCACTGTCCTGCAAGGATAATATACTTTCGGTTTCTACCGACAGATTTGCCCGTTCCGTTGAACTCCTGGGTTCTGATGATGGGGATGAATTTGGGTGGAGGTTTGAGGATAATTACTTTGACCTGTTCCCGGGTGAAGTGAAGCGGGTCCGGATTGGAGGCTGCCATTCAAAAGGGATTGTTACAGCAAAAGCGGCGTATTCCCCGCATATTTCACAGGTTTTATTTAAAAGTATTTAAATAAAAAATATTCATATATATGTATTTGCATTAATGTAATCATGTAACACACTATATTGAAAGGTTGGGTTAATTATGAAATATAATATATTTGGAAAAGCAGATTTTAAAGTCTCAGATATTGGATTCGGTGCATGGGCCATTGGCGGGACAGCCTGGGGCGGCGGCAGAAAGGATGAGGATGCAAAAGCTGCGTTGAAGGCTTCCATGGATGCCGGCATTAATTTTTATGACACTTGTGATTCCTATGGGGATGGGCACAGCGAGGAATTGATAGGCGAATTTTTCAAAGGAATACGCAAAGAGGTTATCATAGTAACAAAGGGAGGTACAAACTTCCGCGTACCGGAGCGCAGCAAGAACTTTACAAGAGATTATCTGATGATGAGCCTGGATGAAAGCTTACAGCGTCTTCAGACAGATTATGTCGACGTTTACCTTTTACACGTTCCTGACTCAAAGTGGCAGGATGAAGCAGAAATTTTTAAAACAATGGCAGAAATTAAAAAGTCCGGTAAGGCAAAATGCTGCGGTCTTGCAATGTGGGGAGCCACAGATACCCTTCATGCACTGGAAAAAGATACAGAGGGGGCGATAGAGGCACTTGAATGTCCCTTCAATATTTTGAATAAATCCAATATTGAGGTCATTAAAATTGCAAAAGAGAGGAATATTCCCGTATTTACAAGCCAGCCCCTTGCCAGCGGAATTCTTACAGGTAAATATGGTGTTGATACAAAATTCACCGACGGTGACAACAGAAAAGGCTTCTGGAGCAAAGAGCGCTTTGAAGCAGTCCAGGATGATATGAGAATAATTGAAGAATGTGTCAGGGAAACCGGCTTGAAAATGAATGAGCTTGCGCTGGCATACAATTTGAACTATCCGGGCATATGCAGTGTTATTCCCGGCGGGAAGAACGAAAGTCAGGTACGGCAGAATGTAGCGGCCAGCGGCATTGAATTGAGTGCGGAAATAATGAAAAAATTGGCTTCAGTAAAGGGTTTTGTATTTTAAAGGAGTAGAGACCGATATGAAAAATACAGTTCTGCTGGATAAAAATTGGTGTCTTAAAAAGATTTTGCCTGTAGAGAGCATAAATCCCAAGGATTTTGCTGTGGATGACAGGGACTGGCTTGCCATTTCCCGCATGCCTGCACAGGTGCACGATGTGCTGCTGGAGCATCAGCTGATCTCCGGGGAAATGCTTCTGGGGTGGTGTGAGGATGCGGTATGGACAGATGAATACGACTGGGTTTACCGCTGCTTTTTCACAGCCGGCCCCTCTGAAGGTGCGTACTTGAATTTTGCCGGCCTGGATACAATAGCCGACATTTATTTGAATGGAGTTAAAATCGGGCGGCACAATGATTTTTATGTCAGTCAGAAAGTGGAGATTTCAGGACTTTTAGAAGTAAATAACGTTTTACTGATCCATTTTCACAATATACAGGAGCATTTGAAGAAGCTTGAGCTCAATCCCTCGTGGGATGATGCCGTAATGAAATGCAAGCTGATTAGAAAGCCAATTCATGATTTCCCGCCGGACAAAATTGAAGGCAGTAATTATCAGGGGGCCTATCCGTATTTTTCTCCCATAGGTGTATACCGGGATGTGACATTGATAACTACGGACGGCCCTGAATTTGGGGAATGTGAATTATGTGCGGTTTTGCAGGACATGAATAACGGAGAAATCCATCTGGCGGTTGCCGGCTCCGGCACAGCCAGGGGAATAAATGTGACGGTGTCAACGGCAGATGAAGCCGGCAGGGAATGCGCAAGCGGGGATTGCCGTGTCAAAGCAGTGCCTTCCGGGTGGGAGGCGGAACTCACGTTACCCGTGAAGGAGCCACAGCTTTGGTGGCCCCGCGGCTTTGGTTCCCAGCCTTTATACAGTGTACGGATTTCACTGTTTCAGGATGGGAAGCTTTGTGACAGGATACAGAAATCTGTAGGCTTTAGAAAAATAGAAATGCCCTCCCCACTTGAATTTATAATCAATGGAAAGCGTGTAAGGCTTTGGGGGGGCAGCATGGATCCCCTGCAGGGATATACGCATTGCTGGCGTCCGGAACGGGGAAAGCGCATGTTTGATATGGTGGAAAACGCCAATATGAATACCCTGCGAATATGGGGGGAGGGAATCCCCTACCCCGATGAATTTTATGATGAAACCGACAGGCGGGGAATTCTTGTATGGCAGGAATTTTTTATGGGGCACGGCGCCTACCCCGATACCCGGGAATATCAGAACAAATGTGTTCAGGAGGCTTGTGAGCTGGTGCTGCGGCTTCGGCACAGGCCTTCGATACTAATGTGGTGCGGCGGGAATGAAACCATTATGGGAGCTGAATTTCAAGGGAAAACACCCTATGGCTCACAAATTTTATTGGAGGCTTTTCCAAAGCTTTTGAGCGAAATTGATCCCAAACGTTACTATCATCCAAATTCTCCCTATGGGGGTGAATATGCAAACGACCCTCGTGAAGGGGATTATCACACCTATGAGTGTGTGTGGCAATATCCTTATGCAGACTATCCCAACTTTATGAGTGAGCATATCCGCACTGCTCCTCCTGTACTTCACAGCCTGAAGAAAATGATCAGGGGGGAACTGTGGCCGCAGGATTATACAGGAAAATTTTTGTACGGCACACGTTTTCCCATGCCCGGCAGCTGGGCCCAACGCAGTCACCATGGCGCAAAGGGTGAGTTAAAAACCGGACCCTATTGGGAATATTATGATGCGGACACCCCGGAAGAGATGATCTACCGTTTTGGCGCGGCCTATGGGCAGGAGGTCCGGCGGGGGCTTGAAATGATAAGAAGGGGAAGTCCGGACGGGGATGTGGAGTCCGGGAAAAGGTCAAAAGGACATTTTTCCTGTAAACTTCATGATACCTGGCCCAAGGTGTATTGCTCCATTATTGATTACTTCCAGGAAGCATACATCCCCTACTATGCCACAGGGCGCGCCCAGACACCGCTGCTGGTCTGTTTTGACAGGAAGGACAGCATCCGGCTGTGGCTGGTAAACGATTCTGCCGGAGATTTTTCAGGGCGTGTAAAATTTGGACTGTACAGCCTTTCAAAGGAATGCTGTCTGGCGGAAAAATTAATAGAGGCATCAATGCCCCAAGGTGAAGCAGGAATTTTGTTTGATCTTGCAGCACTGCATTTCTTCCCCAAGGACTGTCTGCTGACGGCGCGGCTGGAAGACCAAAACGGCCGTATAATCTGCAGTTCGGTTGACTATGCCGATATTGAACGCCATCTGAGCTTCCCCGATGCCAGGCTTTCAGTGAGTATAACCGGCAATGTGCTTCATATTGTTTCAGACCGGTTTGCCCGTTGTGTGGAAATAACGGGAGAATGTGACGGAGATCCGTTTGGATGGCTTTTTGAGGACAATTATTTTGATTTGATGCCAGGTGAGGCCAAAACTGTCAGGATCCTGGGAGATATCCCATCTGGACTTATTACATTAAAACCGCATTATTCGACCCATGCAGCTAAAATTTCTTTTGAACGTGTTTGATGAAACTGTATAACAAAGGAGAACATAAGATGAAACGAATCAACCTTGATGAAAATTGGAAGTTGAAACGGTTGGAAGAATCCCGGCAGAACAGTCCGTTTAATATTGACAGGCTTGATGAAATTTTGACGGATGGTTCTTTACCACGGGATGGTGTGCTGCAGCTCAAAACAATGCCCTGTCAGGTGCATGATGCCTTAATTAAGGAAGGTATCATTGAAAACCCCAGTATCAAGGGCAGGAACAGTGATTGCTGGATAGGCGAATCCGATTGGATATATGTTTGCGACTTCTCCCTGAGTGAGTGGGAGGGGGAGTGGACCTTGCGTTTCGGCGGCCTGGACACTTTTGCGGATATTTATCTGAATGGAAAACTGGTTGCTCAACATGAGGATGCTTTTTTGCCCTGCATTATCCCGAAGCTTGATAATCTGCGTTTTCAAAATACACTTGTACTGCACTTCAAATCAGCCAAGAAAATAGTAGAGTCCATTTCCATCCCTGAAAAATATCAGGGAAATGTTCCTGACATTTCAATGGCACGTGTATTCCGTTCAGGCTTTCATGAGTATTGCGGGCCCATTCCCGAACTGATCCGGGTGGGTATATACGGACATGTTACCCTGGAACAAAGCGGGACTCTGGGCATCGAAGCGCTGGAGGCTGATATTGCTCTCAGTGGGGATTTGAAGATGGGTACGGTTTCACTGCATGGCACCTATGCCGGAAACGGTAAAGAGGTGCGTATTGTTGCCAGCTTGAAAGATGCCGAAGGCAATCTGGCGGCTGTTTGTGAGCAGGCAGATATTTTGCAGGACATGGTTCTGCACGTTGAGAATCCAAGGCTCTGGTGGCCGCGCACCCATGGAGCGGCAAATTTGTATACGCTGGAGGTTTCGGCATTCTGCGGGGACTCCTGCCAGGATGTGGTGAGGCGTACCATTGGATTCAGGCGTATTGACAGGGTGGGAGATTTCGACTTCCTCCTGAACGGTAAGCCATTGAAATTATGGGGTGCAAATCTGACACATATGGATACCGTCAGCGGATGTTATAATGCCGCGCGGGCCGATGAGCTGCTGGAGCTTGCGGAACTGGGCCATTTCAACTG
Source organism: Bacillota bacterium (assembly GCA_023426005.1). GTDB lineage: Bacteria > Bacillota > Clostridia > Acetivibrionales > DSM-1351 > Ruminiclostridium. The sequence goes on from JAFABO010000199.1 coordinate 20,490, forward strand.
CCTGAGGGTTTGGGGCGAGGGCGAAATCCTGGCTGATGAATTTTATGAACAGTGTGACCGAAGGGGGATACTATTGTGGCAGGATTTTTATCTGTGCTATTCAATGTACAGTGAAGAACAGGAATTCCTGGAATTGTGCCGCAGGGAGGCCGAGAGTCTTGTCTCACGGCTTAAACACCACCCCTCCGTTCTCTTGTGGTGCGGTGGTAATGAGATGCTGCTTTCAAGGGATTACGACCATCCCGGAGAATATTGCTGGGGGGAGAAAATTTTTCGTGAAATTTTTCCCTCTGTCTGCGCAAAACTTGATCCGGGCCGGTATTATCATGAATCCTCCCCTGCCGGGGGCTTGTTTGCCAACGATCCGGGAGAAGGTGATACTCATGGATATACGCATCTCTGGTATGTTCCAGGGTCGCATTATCCCGTGTTCCTCAGTGAAAATTGCCGTGTGTCGACACCTCCCCTCCGTACCATGCAGATTATGATGACTCCCGGGGAACTCTGGCCGGAGGGTTATACTAATATCATGACTAAAAAACAGCGGCTTTGCTGGCCCGAAACCTGGAATCAGCATAATACCAACAATGGTGCGGTAAAAGTGGGGCCGGTTGAAAACTATCTCGATGCTGAAGATCCGGTGTCGCTGATTTACCGCCTGGGTGCAGCTCATGCGAATTATATAAAACGTGATGTGGAACGGTTCAGGAGAGGAAAGCCTGTTTCTCAGGCAGAAGGCCCGCGCCTGACCAAGGGACATTTACTCTGGAAGTTCAGCAATAACAGCAATATTATTTCCTATGGAATTGTGGACTATTTTAATGAGCCGGGGATGGCATTCTACGCTCTCCGGGATGCATATTCACCATTATTGGCCTCATTTTCCATAGAGGATGAAATTCATGTCTGGTTAACCAACGATACGCAGGAAGATTATAATGGCTCGGTTGTCGTAAAACTTTTCAATCTGCCGGAAAATAAGTTTACAAGGGAGATGGAATTTCCGTTTTCGATCCAACCCGACCAGTCAAAACCTGTGGGTAATTTGAACGGGTTTCTGCAGTTCCGCCGTGAGCATGTGCTGGTGGCTTATGTCTTTGACCGCTCAGATAAAATGCTGGCAAGGACTGTAGATTACGTAGATATTGAACGGCATTTGATATTTCCGGAGGATGCCCGGGTTGAGCTGAACATAAAAGACGGTAATTTGATGCTTACCTGTAATAAATTTGCACGCAGTGTGGAGCTCATTGGAGATGAGGACGGAGATCAGTTTGGCTGGAGGTTTGAAGACAACTATTTTGACCTTGTCCCCGGAGAAGTTAAATGTGTTAAAATATTGGGCAGGCATAAAAAAGGAATTATTTATGCAAAACCATATTATTCAAAAATAGAGAGTTCTATTTGTTTTGGAAAAACTTGATATAATGATAAATGTCCTGTCTTCTTATAATAAGAGGGCGGGATTTTTTATTGTTCTTTGAAAAAATATGTTAAAATATAAGTAGCACATAAACAGTTGAGGTAAATTTATTACCGGAAAGGATGTTTATGAAAAAATTATTTAATTTAAAAAAGATTAATAAGGATGAAAACAAATCAGGAAACGAGGGCTGGGTGCATTTAACCACGGCTGAAAATGAATTTGAATACAATGTGATAAGCGGGTTATTAAAGGAAAACGGAATAACCTGTATAGGAAAAGGAAAACCTTTGGACCTGATGGACAGCGGATTTTTGAATATAGTGCTGGGTCCCTGCATACCTGTTGATATTATGGTGCCGTCCGAACTTTATGAAGAAGCCCGGCAAATTTTGAATTCACAGGTCAGCGATGAAGAAATCGAAAAGCAGGCTATCTGTGAAGAACAGGAAGAGCACGGAGAATGATTTTTTTATACCCGGCTGCACAAAAATAAATTATAACTCCCGGCAGAAGAGAACTGCATTGATATAGAAGTAAAATTCTATGTAATATGGTTCTCTTTTATTATTATTTATTTTGAATTATAAGATATTTTAAAAGAAGAAAGAAACATTCTCAGCAAGCTTCAAGATGCTCTGGACAATGCTGGTTCAGCTCAAAATGAAGAGAATGCAAAAAACACCGGCTTTGATATTATAATTGAAGAGACCGAGTGCACTTTTATTGATTTAAAAGACATGTTTAATAATAGGTTAAATTCCAGGTTTACCCGTCAAATCAGCTTCCGGTATATTGAATTTGTTTTTTCTAATACTTGGTTTTGTATTATTTTAGGTGTATTATAATAAGAAATAATGAATTCAAGGACAGAAAGCTTATGAAAATATCTGGTTTAAATAGTGGTAACTACAGGCAGAGGGCTGTGGTTACCATATTTTTGGTGATTTTGTCACTGGGTGCGGTTTTATTTGTAAATAATAATGAAGGCTTTTATGCCAGATCCATAGCTAAGATTACAGCAATAACAGAGACTTGCACAAAGCAGTACGTTGATATTTATGGCAATTCCGAGCAGATATACACCCAGGATATAAAAGCGGTTGTGATGAATGGAGTTCACAGGGGAGAGAAAATAACTCTGAGTAATAACACCTCCGAATCCCAGGTGTTTGATACACGGTATGAAGTCAAGGATGAGGTTTTTATTTCATACAGGGAGGATGCGCAAAAAAACATCATATCAGCCGGTATCCTGGATTTGAAACGGGACAGGCAGCTTGTGTATGTCTTGATTATATTTGTATTTCTTATTGTTATGATTGGAAGGAAAAAAGGTTTGAGGTCACTGGCCAGTGTTTCTGTCAATATTATGCTTTCATGGGTGCTTATAGACCTTTACGCCAAAAGGTATAATGTTATTCTGATCACTGCGGCAGCCGGTCTGCTGTTCATTCTGATATCAATCCTTCTGGTCAATGGGATCAATAATAAGAGCTTTGCGGCAATCTGCGGAACCATTGCCGGAACTCTGTTCTCACTTCTTCTGACCCTCGCGGTTATCCTGGTTACCGACGGGAAAGGTATATATTATGACGAAATGGATTTTTTAGCCTATGACTCCACCAAACTGTTTATTGTGGAAGTTATAATCGGCACCCTGGGTGGGATTATAGACATTGCAATAACCATTTCGTCCGCCGTCAATGAAATATATATGAAAAATCCGGATATTGGAGTTAAAATGCTTGCCAGCTCCGGCAGGGAGATTGGGAAGGATATTATGGGGACCATGGCCAATGTACTTGTGTTTGCATATATCAGCGGAAGCATTCCTATGATAATACTCTGGCTTAAGAATGGATATTCAACCTTTAATATCATAAACTATAACTTATCCCTGGAAGTAACCCGGGCACTGACCGGGAGTATAGGCATAGTTATCAGTATTCCTATAACCATCTATATTTCAGTATTCCTATTGACTTATAAAAAAAGTGGGGTTAAAACATGAGTGTTACATTTGTATTATTGATAGTTTTGCTTTTCCTTATGGCTATGGTGGGAGAGAACAGAGGATTAAAGTCTTTTGCCATACTTATAGTGAACTTTTTTACCTTTTTTGCAATGCTGAAATTTATTTCTTCCGGCATCGACCCTGTTAAGGCCACGGTCACAGGCTGTGTTGTAATCAGTTCTATTACTTTGTTTTTAATAAACGGCTTTAATAAAAAGACGGTTTCATCGTTTTTAGCTGTGTGTCTGGTAGTGCTGCTGACAATATTATTGGTATATAAAATAGGCCCGGCTGCCAGACTGCAGGGTTTCAGCAATGAAAACCCGGGAAGAGCGGCATATCTATCATATTATGTTCATGTTGACTTCTCAAAACTGGTCATGTGTGAAATATTGATCGGGCTCATAGGTGCTGTTATAGATGTCTCCATTTCAATTTCATCCTCTATGCATGAGATATTCAGTAACAATTTATATAATAATAAACATGATTTGCTGAAGTCAGGTATTAACATCGGCAGGGACATACTGGGCACCATGACAAATACTCTGCTTTTTGCATACATCGGCGGTTTTATGACCCTACTGCTCTGGTTTGATATAACAAAATACCCGTTAAGTGAATTGATCAATTCCAAACTGTTTTGTCCTGAAGTTTTTCAAATACTGTGCAGCGGCATAGGTATAGTATTGATTATTCCTGTGACTGCAATCATAACAAGTGCAATCCTACCTATGAAATTCCCTTTAAGAAAATTATTGAGTTAATGCCGCCGTACCAGTTAATTCAACATTTCTCACAGCTTATAAAGCTGTCTCCGGCATTCGGCGGCTGCCAGTACTTGAACAGCATAAGTTTAATCGAAACAACGCGTTAAATAAAAGGTACAGGTAAAATATACAACTTTCTCCTTATGATATTTTAGTATGCTTTGGAAATGATATTAATACACACCATTGCTTACAATAAGGAGGAAATTATGGCTAAAAAGAGAGGTATTCCGGGCCTGTTTTCGCTTTTGACCTATAAAAAACCAAGAGAAGAGGAGAGCTTTTACATCCCTGAAACAAAAGAGGAGACAAGAAAAGCCAGAAAAATCAGAGGAGTAGAACATAAGGTCAGAGGAATAATAAAGCCGACTCCGGTGTCAATGAGAACTGGAAATAAAGATAGGGCCAATGTGCTTGATGGAGAGATATCAAGAGATATTGATGAGAATATAGAGCTTATCAAAAAAGCCTTTAATGCTGAAAGAAACAAGGATATCATTATCAGGGAATTCACTGTCGGGGGCAGGCTCAGAGCTTTCATTTCATATATTGACGGCATGGCGGACAGGATTACCATAAACGATTTTATTATTAAACCTCTGATGATAAAAAGGGGATTTCAAGAGGAGGACTGCAGTCTGGACAGGATTCTCCGGGGAGTTCTTGAAACAAACCAGACCAGCAAAATATCTGGAACAGAGGAAATGATATATGAGATTCTTGTGGGAAATACATGCCTGTTTGTTGAAGGCTGCGATTACTGCGTATCCAGTGAAACAAAGGGTTATGAAATGCGTGCTGTGAGTACGCCTCAGACCGAAGGAGTCGTAAGGGGATCCCAGGAAGCTTTTACTGAAAATATGCGCACCAATGTAACCCTGGTCAGGCGCATTGTAAAAAATAAGGATCTTACAACGGAATTTTTAAAGATAGGTGCAAGGAATCACAACCAGTGTGCGGTGATGTACATTGAAGGATTAATTAATCCGGCTATAGTCCAGGAGGTAAAAAGAAGAATAGAGGGTTTGAAAGCCGACTTTATAGCCGGCAGCGGAATGCTGGAGCAATTTATTGAAGAAAATGCCTGGTCAATAGTCCCGACTATTCTATCAACAGAAAGACCTGACAGAGCAGCCTCCCACCTTATTGAAGGCAAAGCTGCCATCATTGCAGACGGTACTCCGTTTGCGCTCATAGTGCCCGTGAGCATTGCATCAATGCTCCACACATCTGAAGACACCACTTTGAGGTGGCAATACGGAACGCTCCTGAGAATTATCAGAATTTTTGCTTTATTTATTGCGACCTTTATACCGGGACTTTATGTTGCATTAACAAACTTCCACAGGGAAATGATACCCACCGACCTGTTGATTGCAATTGCAAAAGCCCGTGAAAATGTACCTTTTCCAACTATTATGGAGGTTCTGCTGATGGAAGTATCCTTTGAACTTATCCGGGAAGCAGGTATCAGAATACCCGGAATTATAGGAAATACCATAGGCATCATAGGAGCTCTTATTCTGGGACAGGCGGCGGTTCAGGCAAATCTGGTAAGCCCTGTCCTCATCATAATCGTTGCAATAACAGGCCTGGGAAATTTTGCGGTGCCCGATTTCAATGTTGCTTTTGCAGCTAGAATTTCCCGGCTGGCCTTTATAATACTGGGTGCATTTCTGGGCTTTTACGGTATTTCACTGGGAATAGTAGTAGGAGCTGTTATGCTGGCATGTACCAAATCCTTTGGCGTTCCATTGCTGACCTATTTTGCCCCTAAAGTCAGTAACAGCAATGATCTTGTTATAAGAAGGCCTATATGGATGCAGGAATTCAGGCCGGAAAATGTAAATCCTCTGGACGTTACCAGACAGTCGGAGGTGTCAAGGAAATGGGCAGAAGAGGCACCTGCTTCGGCTGAGGACCCCGCTGAGGAGGATCAGGAGAGTAAACGGAAGAGCAAAGCTAAAGACAAAGAAACAAGATACGGCAAGAAGAGTCAGGAAGTCATTGAGGATGAGGAGGATGAGGAAGATGACGACGATCAGGAATAGGGAAGGTGCCTTCGGAACCTATGAGGCAATCTGCCTTACCTCGACTTTGATGATAACAAAAATTTTCTATACCAGTATAGCCGTAATCATTGACATCGAGGGGACGTCAGGCTGGATTGGCACTCTTATCTCCTGTCTGACAAGTCTGGTGTTGTTCTCTTTGATATATATGTTGATGAAACGCTTCCCCAATAAGGATATTACACAGATATTCGAAGCAGTGCTGGGGCGGTTTGCCGGAAAGGTGCTGTCTCTGGTATTTTCGGCATATCTTTTATTTTATGCCGCCTCAACTCTCAGGGAGTTTATAGAGATGATAAAGGCGTATAACCTGCCTTACTCACCGCCCAGCTTATTGATTTTCGGGTTTATAGCAGTGTGCGCAATAGTGGCTTATTATGGTCTGGAGGGGATTGCACGCATATCGGGGATCTTTTTCATACCGGTCATTACCGCACTTTTTATTATACTTCTGCTGGCAAGTCCGAATTATACTGTTGACTATATGAAGCCATATCTTGGGTATGGCTTGAAAACGACGGTAGTTACAGGTCTGCTGAGGTGTTCCGCATACGATGAAGTGCTTATACTGGCCTTTATAATAAATTCCATGCATGGGCTGAGAACCTTCAAAAGGGCCGGATATGCCAGTATAATTATAACCGGTATCACCTTCAGCACCAACATACTTTGTAATGTACTGGCATTCACATATACCGGGGGGAGGGAAAACCTGTCCGGACTTTTTGAATTGTCAAGGGCTATTTATTTCAACAGATTTGTACAGAGAATGGAGTCCATCTTTTTGTTTGCCTGGGTTATTTCTTCGCTGGTGTCGGTGTCAATAGCTTTCTATTTATCCATAAATATATATACCAAAGCCTTCAGGATTCCGGGGTACAGGCCGATGATATTCCCGTTCAGCTTCCTATTGTTTATGGTGGCCCTCATTCCGAAGAATATGTCGGAGGTAGTCCAGCTAAATATTCATTTCATCAGACAGTACAGCGGCTTTTTTATATATCTTGTACCTATATTGGTACTATTTATTGCTGTAATATTCCGCAAAAGAGGTGATATGGCAAATGGTAAAAAGAATTAGTTTATTGATAATAGTCTGCCTGTTTGTGGGCACTGTCTCCACTGCCTGTTTTGATGCCGTTGAGGTTGATGATGAGGTTTATGCACTGGTACTTGGCCTTGATAAGGGAATAACAAATAAGATCAGGGTCACCATTCAATACCCCACGTACAAGACCTCGGGGGGCGGAAGCGGAGGAGGCGGCGGACAGGGAGAAAAAAACGGGGGAATGGGAGGCTCCAATGAAGCTCCCGGAACCAATGTCCATACCATTGAAGCCCCATCCGTTCTGGAAGCCCTTGATATGTACGGAATGGCTATATCCAGGAGAGTATCCCTGATGCACATGAAAAATTTAATACTGTCCGAAGACCTGGTCAAAGAGGGTATACAGCCTTTTCTGGGGCCGCTGGCAAGATACAGACAGGCCAGGAGAGTAGTTAATATAGCGGTGGTAAAAGGGACAGCACAGGATTATATTCGAGCCAATACGTCAAATATTGGCGAAAGCTTATCCAAGGCAATGGAGCTGATGTCCGTTCAGGCAGACAATACAAGCTTCTTTCCAAGAGTCACCTTCTATAATTTTTATACTGCACTGTTGTCCACTTATGAGCAGGGCTTTACCTCATACAGCGGGATCAACGATTTTAAGCAGCTGCCTGAAGGACAGCAAAAAACCGAGTCGCCTCTAAACCTTGACAATGGGTTTGAGCCCGGGAGAATTCCCAGATCGGGTGTTGCGAAAAGGGAATTCGCCGGTACTGCCGTATTTAAAGGAGATAAGATGGTAGGAACCCTGAACTCTGAAGAGACGAGATATTTTCTTATGATTACCGGAAAATTCAAGAGAGGGATAATAGATATTCAGGACGAGAAATTGCCCGAGTATGTTATTCCTATGGATTTCCGGCTCAGCAGGAAGCCTGTCGTAAAGGGCTATTTTAAAAAAGGGAAGCCTGTTATCAGTGTGAGTCTTGAGTTGGAGGCGGATATAGGCTCAATACAGAGCAGAATAGATTATGAGGACAGGAAAAAAATTGAAGGTTTGAATGACAGGGCCGAAAAATATATCCAGGAAAGAGTAGCACAGGTAATCGGAAAGGTCCAGAATGAGTATAAATCCGATATTTTCGGATTCGGACAAAAATTTGCAGGCTATTTCACTACTATTGAGAAGTGGGAAAAGTTTAACTGGAACTCACATTTTCAAGAAGCCCAAGTCAATGTCAAAGCCAACGTAAATATCCGGAGGACGGGGCTTATGTGGAAATCCTCCAGGGTGACCGACAAGTAGCAGGAATTTGCAAAGATAAAGGAAATACGGCGGGCGGCTGTCCACAAAAGTTTAAATTAAGGAAGACAGGTGATTCATTTGATTTATATACTTTCAATTTTCATGCTTATGGCAGGGTACTACAGCCTTACCTATGGCGTAAGTCTATGGAGGGACGACCATAAAAGACTTGGAAGCGTTGGAGTTATACTAATATCGGTCTTTGGTACGTTAATTCCACTTGCATTTATGTTTTTCGAGCGGTAATGGCCTAATATGGCCGGTAAATTGGAGAATCGGATTTAATTTTTGTATCTGCAATTCATATACCTATTTTCTTATAGGTGGAAGGGGAACAGCCTTTTACCGTCTTGAAGGATCTGTTGAAGGTGACAATACTGTTGAAACCGACGGTATAGGCTATGTCAGCCATCGACATACCCGAATTTATCAAATAATGTTCAGCCTGCTTGATCCTGTATTCATTCAAGTAACGGCTGAAATTTTTTTCTGTAATATCCTTGAATATTCTCGAAAAGTAAAATTCACTGAAGCCTACCGCACTGGCTACATCTGCCAGTGAAATGTCATTCATGTAATTTGCCTCGATAAACTTAAAGGCTTCGGACAGCTTATCCAACCCTTGAATTTTCTTTGCCGTGTCAACACTGTTTTGGGGTTTTACCCTGTCCATGACATAATTTGAAATAATGGCCAAAATGTCATAAAGCCTGGCACTTAAAAAAAGCTGGTAACTAAAAGCCTTTTTATTGTAGCTGTCAATTATACTTAATATTTGAGCTTTCAGGCCGTCATAAAAAGGCAGCTCCTGCCTGCATATTCTAATGGTATTGGATATAAGGGGCTTGATGAAGGTATTGCTCCCCAGGGCATTGAAGGCTGATACCTCAAATTGGATGAAAAACCTTCTGCCCTGGTTGTTTTTATTTGAAAAACCGTGAGTATCACCATTTGCTATGAACAGAATATCTCCCTCATCAAGTGAGATATCACTGTTATTTACAGTGATGTTAAGCGTGTTTTTTTCAACATAAAGCAGTTCAACAGCGGCGTGCCAGTGAACGGGATAAGTAAAATCCACCTGGTTGTTGTCCTCCAACCTGAAAGGAAATTCTCCGGAAAATATATTCTTTTCGTGCAGACCTTCAACAAACATAAATGTGCGGCTCCATACAGTGTATCTATATTAATTGTTTTGAATAAGACAGGCAGTCATATCAAGTATATCATTTTCTGGCCTGATATTGTATGGAAAATTAACTTGACGCGTTGTGCTGATTAAGTTTATCTGTAAAGTAAAAACAGAATTTCAATATCTAACACAACGCGTCAACTTATGTTTGTGCCACTTTTGTTTCTGGCTTTATGCCAATTCGAAGCAGCCTCTCAGCACCTTGCAGCCTGTCAGGCTGATGCTTCTGGCATCGGGCTGGCTTCCGCCGATATAGACCTCAAAGGTCCCGGGATCCAGAATGGAATCGCCTTCATCGGTCACAAGCAGCATATCCTCCGCTGACAAAGTCAGACTTACTTCTTTTTGCTCTCCGGGCTTGAGACTTACTTTCCGGACTCCTCTGAGCTGCCATCTGGGAGCAGTGACACTGGTTTCAACATCTTTCAGGTATAGCTGTACAACTTCACGGGCTTCCATAGTTCCTGCATTTTTTATTTTAGCTGTACAGGTAATACTGTCTCCCGGTTTGATTTTATCCGAGGACAGGGTCAAGTCACTGAACTCGAAGCTGGTATAGCCTAAACCATAGCCGAAGGGGTAAAGTGCTTCATTTTCCATATACTTATAAGTCCTGTTCTTCATGGAGTAGTCGTGGAAATCGGGAAGTTCCTCGGTTGTTCTGTAGAAGGTCACAGGCAGCTTGCCGCTGGGACTGAATTCTCCGAAAAGCATTTCGGCAATAGCCCGTCCCCCCTGAGCACCGGGATACCATGCCTGAACGAAGGCCGGTACATTTTTTTCAGCCCAGGTGACGGACAGGGCACTTCCTGACAACAGCACAAGGAGCACCGGTTTGCCGGCCGCCGCTACGGCTTCCAGCAGCTGCTGCTGCAGCCCGGGAAGGTTCAGGTCGAATTTGTCGCCTGCCCCATATTCGTTTCCGGCATCACCTTCTTCTCCCTCAATGGTTGCGTCAAGTCCGAGACAGAGTACGACAACATCTGATTTCTCGGCTGCAGCCACGGCTTCGGCGATTCTGTCGTTTGGCATAGCCAGGCCTTCAACTTTATCCTTATACAGGTGACAGCCCTGGGAATAATTTATTCTGACAGTGTCGGGCAGTATTTCGCGGATACCGTCCAGCACTGTGGTATACTGTGACGGAGTTCCAAAATAGTTGCCCATGAGGGCATCCCGGCTGTCGGCATTGGGACCGATGACGGCAATGGAACTCAAGCCGTCCTTTTTAAGCGGAAGCACGCCGTCATTTTTCAGAAGCACCAGAGATTCTCTTGAGGCTTTAAGTGCAAGAGCCCTGTGTTCTTCACAGTCAACGATATCATAGGGGGTATCTGCAAAAGGAACATTTTCGGCCTGGTCAAACATACCCAGCTTCATACGGGTCATCATCAGGCGGGTGACCGATTCATCTATCTTTTCTTCGGTAATGAGGCCCTCCTGGTGTGCAATCATCAGATTCAGGTACATATTACCGCAGTTGGTGTCGCAGCCGTTGTTGACGGCAAGCGCAACTGATTCCGGAGCTGTCTTTGTAACCATGTGATGTTCGTGGAAGTCCTTGATTGCCCAACAGTCTGAGGTTACATGTCCCTGGAAGCCCCAGTCGTCCCTGAGAATGTCCCGGAGCAGGGTCTTGCTTCCGCAGCAGGGCTCCCCGTTGGTTCTGTTATAGGCACCCATTACAGCTTCAACCTTTGCATCCTGCACCAGTTTTTTGAAGGCGGGCAGGTAGGTTTCATACATATCCTTCTTTGAGGCTACAGCGTTGAAGCTGTGGCGCTCTCCCTCGGGGCCGCTGTGTACGGCAAAGTGCTTGGCGCAGGCGGCAGTTTTCAGGTACTTGCCGTCGCTCCCCTGAAGGCCTTCAACAAACTTAATGCCAAGCAGGGCGGTGAGATACGGATCTTCTCCATAGGTCTCGTGGCCGCGTCCCCAGCGGGGATCTCTGAAGATGTTGATATTTGGTGACCAGAAGGTCAGACCCTTGTATATGTCATGGTCATCTCTTCTCTGAAATTCGTGGTACTTTGCCCTTCCCTCGGTGGAAATAACGTCGGCGATCTCAAAGATCAAATCTTCATCAAAGGTTGCAGCCATACCAATGGCCTGCGGAAAAACAGTTGCTATTCCGGCTCTGGCAACTCCATGCAGCGCCTCGTTCCACCAGTTATAGGAAGGTATTCCCAAGCGGGGTACTGTCGGAGAGTTGTAGAGCATCTGAGATGTTTTTTCCTCAAGAGTCATTCTGGATACCAGATCCTTGACACGTTCCTCAAAACTTAAACTTTCATTCATGTAAGCCGGTTTTTCGTGAGTCATATTAACCTCCATGAGCCTTATGGCTTTGAGCCGCATAGCGGCCACAAATATTTAATATCTGTACTGCTATTTTTACCTTATTCACTAATTAATAATATATCCCAGTTATTTTTATATGGCATTTCATTTTTTGTCCAATATTAATCATTTCATGCTGTAGGCTGTAAGCTAAAATTTTTCAAAAACAAAAGCCGGTCAAATATTGTCGCAGTATATGGTTAAAATATGTGTATCGAAAAAGTGACTGCTATAAAAAAGATGGGAGGTGCCGAAGTGAAGGAAAGTGATTTTGCTCAGCTGCTGGGCTGTCTGGATATTATACGCAATATGTATGAGCATATAAGGTTTGTGGACCCTGTAAATTCGAGGGTGATAAACGTGAATGAAAAGAATGAGATCGATACCGAAACTGAAGAAATAAAATGCTACACCTTCTGGGGAAATACAACTGTGTGTAAAAATTGTATTTCCATGCGTGCTTATATAGAAAATAAATCCTTTGTAAAAATAGATTATAACCCGGATAAAATTGTTATGACAACCGCTGTTCCGGTGGAATTAAAGGAGAGACGGGTGGTGGTTGAACTGCTGAAGGATGCCACCGGCAGCCTGATTTTCGAAAACAGGCTGAGCGGTGACATAACAGAGCTGCTTATGATGATAGACAATATCAATAATCTGGCTGTAAGAGACGCCCTGACAGGGATATACAACAGAAGGTATATCAATGAGAAACTACCCATAGAGCTGATGTCATCCATAATCAATAAAAAATTGCTGTCTGTAATAATGATTGATATTGATCACTATAAAAGAGTCAATGATATCTATGGACATCTGGTAGGGGATACGGTATTGAAGACTCTGACCGAAGTTATCCAGTCCTGCATCAGGAGGGACACCGACTGGCTGGCCCGGTATGGCGGGGAGGAATTTTTAGTGTGCCTCCCCGGAGCGCCTCTGCGAATGGCGGTTGAAATTGCCGAAAGCATGAGAAAGGCCGTCGAAAGCAGGGTAATTGTGAGCGGCGAGCATGAAATAAAGATAACTGCAAGCTTTGGAGTGAGCTGCGGAATATATACCATGGACAATAATTATGAGGATGTCATTGAGGAAGCCGATAAAAAGCTCCTTTTGGCCAAACGGAATGGAAGGAACAGGGTGGAATGGTGATTTTGTTTTGTTATTTAATTATTTGTGTTATTATTTATACTGTTACTGCAATTATACATTTAAATTTACAGCAAATAGGAATGAGAAAAAATTTATGGCTAAAAATGTAAGAATACACTTGTTATACACCGTTACTGCACTTTTTTGGTTTTCTACGTACATATATTCACCGGTATTGCCGACTTATATAAAATCCCTGGGGGCGTCATACCTGATGGTGGGGCTTATATTGGGCTGTTACGGAGTGGGGCAGCTGGTGTTCAGAGTGCCCATCGGCATTATTTCCGACAGGCTGGGGAAAAGAAAAATATTTGTGAGCCTTGGGCTTTTATCACTGGTAATATCTTCGGCAGGCTTGTATTTATTTGATCAGCCCATGCTTATTCTGGTTTTCAGAAGCTTTTCAGGAGTTGCTTCTGCGTTCTGGGTCATATTTACCGTACTTTATTCCAGCTATTTTAATGAAGGCGAAGCAACCAAAGCAGTGGGGATTTTAAATGCTTTCTGCAACGGGGGGATATTGCTGGGCCTTATCACAGGGGGTTTCATCGTTGATGGTTTCGGTGTCAGGGCTACATTCTTTGTATCCCTGGCAATTGCTGCTATAGGTCTTCTTTTGAGCTTCGGTGTTTCGGAAAAAAAGCCGGAACGGAAACCGGCCGAGATCAAAGAACTGCTAATGGTGGTCCGTGACGGCAACTTCCAAACGGTTGCGGCAATCGGTGTAATCTGCCAGTTTGTATCCTTTGCAACAATTTATGGGTTTACTCCTGTTGTGGCAAAAAATCTGGGTGCTTCGGAATTTCAGATTGCCATGCTTACAGCTCTGTCAGCAGTTCCGGCGGTTGTAGGCTCCGCACTCAGCGGTTCCTTCTTTGCCGGAAAGCTTGGGGAACGCAGGACAATAATATTTGGTCTCATAATTTCAGCGGTTTCCTGCTGCATAATACCTTATTCACATAATCTGGCTGTGCTCTCTGTTTCACAGCTTTTAGGAGGCTTTGGCACGGGGACGGTTTTCCCGCTGCTAATGGGACTCAGCATACAGAATGTACCCGGCGACAAGCGGGCAACTGCTATGGGTATTTTCCAGGCAATATACGGTCTGGGTATGTTTATGGGTCCCACCGTAGTGGGAGCGCTGACAGATGGAATCGGTATAAAGTGGGGATTCATTACCATAGGCGCAGTGGCGCTGGCAGGAATTTTTGTGGCAATGAACTATAGGCAGGAGAGAGTCAATTCCGTGAAGAAAGCCGGCACCGGACTGAACCTCAAATAATATATATTCGCAGCATATAAGGAGATATGTATGAAGCAGAAGAAAAAAGCGGGCATGGCCCTGCTGTGCAACCAAATGATTTTAATGGCAATGATATTGTCCTCTACAGGGCTTGCCCTGCCAAGGCTGAAAGAGGAAATCGGTCTGACGCCGGTACAGCAGGGAAGCCTGGTAAGTATCCAGTATTTCGGCTTTACAGTAGCCGTACTCCTGGGCGGAACTCTGTTGGACAAATTCGGAAAGATTAAAATTTTGAGCCTGTCTTTCGGAATACTGGGTTTTGCTTCATTTTTATTCGGAGCAGCTTCACAATACTGGATGACTGTCCTTGGTGTCCTGCTGATAGGAGGTTTTGGCAGCATCACCCAAAACGCCCTTATATCTCTGGCCACAGGTTATGATAAAAATAACGCTGAAAAAAATAATGCATTTATAAGTATGTTTTTTACGGTGGGAGCTGTATTGACTCCTCTGCTGCTGTTGATTCTCATGCTTTTGTTCAATAAGTGGAGATATGCATATTACCTGGTGGGAGGCCTGTGCCTGATGGCGGCAGTGATAACTTCCGGCTACAGGGATGAGAAGACCGGCAGCGGGATATCTTTTAGGGAGACTTTCTCAATATATGTTAAAGCCCTGAAAACACCTACATATCTGATTGCACCGTCGGCACTGTTTCTGTATGTGGGAGCGGAGATAGGTATTTGGGGCTTTGCACCGGTATTTTTTGAAAGCCAGGGCTACGGGAGGATTTCGGGTATATTGGCAAGCATCCTTATCTGGGTTTCAATGTTTGCGGGAAGATCTCTTTCTGTGAGGCTGCTGAAGAGCTATAATATGTCCCGGATCCTTATAACACATGGGATCCTGGCTGTCGTAGCTTTGACCTTTGTCATTTTCTCGGGGCAGACAGCTTCAATTATCTGGATCGGGATTTCAGGTTTTGCATGTGCGCCTTTTTACCCGCTGCTGGTGACCTGGATGACACGGATTACAGGCGAAAAAAGCAGCAGCGCCCTGGCCCTGGCAATGGCTTTCGGATCAATGGGTGCAGTGCTTGTGGGATGGCTTTCGGGTATTGTGGTTGACATCTGGGGGGCCAGGTATATCACAGCAGTACCGGCACTTTCACTGGTGGCGGCAGTTGTATTGCTGGCAGTATTCAGAAACAATAGGGCCGCGGAGTAAAGGGATTTTTACAAAAGGGCAATTGCAATGCATGGTTTACTATTTACCGTATTAGTGCGGAGCACTATTAAATAGTATTCATATGTATTTCAATTGTCCTTTTTAATGTCAATAAATAAATCAAAAAATATATTGACTTAATTGATAAACAAAGGTATAGTATTATCAATATATATTAAACTTATCGTAATACTAGGAATTAAAATAGGAGGTGGCCATATGAGCCGAAAATTAAGTTTTGATACTTTACAGGTACACGCAGGGCAGGAAGTGGATCCAACAACCAGATCCAGGGCTGTTCCCATTTACCAGACTACATCGTATGTATTCGAGGATGCCGGCAACGCAGCTGATTTATTTGGTTTGAGAGCATCCGGAAATATCTATACAAGAATAATGAATCCAACCAATGATGTTTTTGAAAAGAGGATAGCGGCATTGGAAGGCGGTACTGCTGCGCTGGCTGTGGCATCAGGTTCTGCGGCTATTACCTATTCAATTTTGAATATTGCAGCCGCAGGAGATAACATAGTTTCGGCAAACACCTTATATGGAGGCACTTATAACCTTTTTGCCGTAACGCTTCCAAAATACGGTGTAACTACAACCTTTGTAAATCCCGATGATCCGGAGAATTTTGAAAAGGCGGTAAATGAGAAGACAAAGGCCATATTTATCGAATCTATCGGAAATCCCAACGCAAACATAATAGATATAGAGGCGGTGGCCGGCATCGCGCATAAAAACGGGATCCCTCTTATAATTGATAACACTTTCGGTACGCCGTATCTGGTCAAGCCTATAGAATATGGTGCGGATGTGGTTGTACATTCGGCAACAAAATTTATTGGAGGGCACGGGACTTCAATCGGAGGAGTCATAGTTGACGGAGGTAAATTTGATTATGCCGCCAGCGGTAAATTCCCGGGTTTTACCCAGCCTGATGAAAGCTATCACGGGGTAGTGTATTCGCAGCTGGGCGAAGTGGCTTTTGTAACAAAAACAAGGGTACAGCTTTTGAGAGACACGGGTGCGGCAATCAGCCCCTTCAATTCCTTCCTTTTCATTCAAGGGCTTGAAACCCTGTCCCTGAGGGTTGAAAAGCATGTCAGCAATACAAAGAAAATCGCAGAGCATCTGGAAGGCCATCCTCTTGTGGAGTGGGTGAACTACCCCAGCCTAAAGAGCAACAAGTACTATGAGCTAGCGCAGAAATATGTTCCAAAGGGAGCGGGCTCAATATTCACCTTCGGAATAGAGGGAGGTTTAGATGAGGCCAAGAAATTCATAGACAGCCTTGAAATATTCTCACTGCTTGCAAATGTTGCAGATGCAAAATCCCTGGTCATACATCCCGCCACGACCACTCATTCACAGCTGTCTGAGAAGGACCTTGCGGAGTCGGGCGTCACACCCAACACAATCCGCCTGTCGGTGGGGATAGAGGATGCCGGCGATCTCATATATGACCTTGACCAGGCTCTGGAAAAAATAAAATAACACTGTTGTTCATAATGGTTACCCACAGTAAGGCTGCTGCAAAACCAAAGCAAATAAAATACATATGAAAGATATTATAACCACGCTTTTGCTGTATTGAAGCGTACCTGAATGATAATATCAATAATGTATTGCTTTTGCCTTGTTTTGCGGCAGCTTTTTTTGTTATTTAAGGAAATGGCTTGCGGAAAAGTTTTCATGAGATGTATTGTTCTTTGTGGTTGACATTTCATTTCATAAATATATAATTTATATTACTACGTTCAGTGTGAAACCGGTGTTTAAATATTCTGCCGTATAGCGGACAAATACTTTGACAGCTTTGCCGCCAGCCGAAGCAGCGGGAGCTGTAAAAACCGGCAGCATATGCAAGTGACGCCTTACCCGGTTCACGGTAAGAGCGGCGGCCGTATAAAAAAATTGTGAGCCGGAAAGGCCTGTGGGACTAAATATGCCAATTAGAATACCTGATAATCTACCAGCTGCAGAAATTTTAAACAAAGAAAATATATTTGTCATGTTTGAGGACCGGGCATACCATCAGGATATAAGGCCCCTTAAAATAGTCATATTAAACCTGATGCCTACAAAGATAACCACAGAAACACAGCTGCTGAGGCTTATAGGAAATACACCTATTCAGATAGAAACAGTTTTGCTGTACCCGGCATCGCATATACCGAAAAATACACCTGAGGCGCATCTTCTTGAGTTCTACAAAACCTTTGATGAAATCCGGAACGAGCATTTCGACGGATTGATAATAACCGGTGCTCCTGTGGAGCAAATACCCTTTGAACAGGTGAATTACTGGGAGGAGCTGACCCGCATCATGGAATGGAGCCTCACAAATGTCTACTCCACTCTTCATATATGCTGGGGTGCGCAGGCCGGCCTGTATTATCACTACGGCGTTCCCAAATATGATATTCCGAACAAAATGTTCGGTGTTTTTCCTCATACAAAGAGCAAAGAGCATGTCAAGCTGCTCAGGGGCTTTGACGACATATTCTATGTACCTCACTCAAGGCACACCGAAGTAAGAGAGGAAGATATCTCCAGGGTGGACGGGCTGGAAATCCTGTCGAAATCTGAAGAGGCCGGGGTATATCTCGTAGCCTCAAAGGACGGAAGGCATATATTTGCAACAGGACACAGTGAATACGATCCGCTTACGCTTAAGGCCGAATATGTCAGGGATGTGGAAAAGGGGTTGGATATAGTGGTGCCCAAAAACTATTTTCCCGGCGACGATCCGGACAAACAGCCAATAGTAAGATGGAGAGGACATGCAAATCTCCTGTTCCTGAACTGGCTGAACTATTATGTGTACCAGGAAACTCCGTACGACCTGACAAAGATAGGCAAGTGAGCCGGAAGAATATTGTTACCTATGAGCACCTAAAAGTTTTTTAACAATCCATATCTTTTTCATCTGGTGTCCGCCGATTCACTTTGAAGATTTCGGACACCCTGGTAGTGTAGTTATTACGACATTGATTGCTGTGCCAGGGGGAGGACCGGTACAGGATGGGGATGGGGTAGCATTCTTTTTGGGTGCTCATAGGGTAGATAGAAATACTCTATCTACTTTACATAATATTTCCGGGCATAATAAAATGTTACTATTTTAAATCACTATTTCCTCTTATTTTTTGAATACTTCTGATTACTGCATCCTTTGAA
The DNA here is from genome assembly GCA_023426005.1 of Bacillota bacterium. Lineage (GTDB taxonomy): Bacteria > Bacillota > Clostridia > Acetivibrionales > DSM-1351 > Ruminiclostridium. The sequence continues at coordinate 39,472 of JAFABO010000199.1, forward strand.
TTCCCCCAGGGGGCATCATTGTACCTGTAGTCGAATTTTTTGGTAAACCAGTCAACTTCCTTCTCGACCCGTTCCATATTGGCAAGCTGCAGTTCCATTAAATTTTTAGTAAAGATTGCCGTCTCATTGGCATTAAGGTATTTTTTTGTTGAGGACAGCAGCTGTTTCAAGTGTTTTAAACAGAATCCCTTTTTTGAATGGAACTTCTCCCTGAACTCAGGTTCCTTGAAGTACAGGTGAAAAACCACATCGATGTACCTGTCCATGGTATGTTCAAGCTTACTGCATATGGCACAGCTCTTTTCGATATTGTCCAGCTGCGCTACCAGCTCGGCCACCAGTTTTTCGGTCTCGGTCTGCTTTGAGGACAGCTTGTTGGACAGGTGCTTTACCAGGCCTGTGGAGGCGTCCTTTTTCAAGGCTTCGGCCTTGCTGTCATAAAGCTTTTTCATAGCTTTGTTTTTTTCCTGGAGGAAGGTATCAATCATCAGAGCCAGTCCAAGACGGTTGGACTGTTTGTTGTACATAGCCTCGAAATGCGTACGGCAAAACCCGAGTTCATTGGTTTCCTGGCGCTTGTCAGGCTCCATGAGAGCAGGTCCCAGCGCATATTCAACACTTTCCTCCTCCAGCTTTTTCTCCAGGACGCAGAGCGGGCATTCGCATTCTACTGCAAAAGCATCTGTAACAGGCAGGGTATAAATCTTTTCCTTCATAGTATATGTTTCTCCTATAACTATATTAAACAATAATTAAACTATACTTCCGGCAGATATGTTATCATGAATCATATTTATACCGGGACAGTATTATTTGACATTTACTCGCTTCAACCTGTTGTATTACAATAATGAATTATACCACTTTATTGACTGTTCGGATACTGCAATCCATTAAGTGAAAAATCTGATTCAACAAAAAACATATGGGTAAAAAATAATTAGTAAAAGGGTTAAAAGGAGAACACCTATGAATTATAAGGGTTATTTGCTTGAAGAAAAGGATAACTGCCTGAGGGTGGGGAATATAAGAGATTTTGATCTGGCGCATATTTTTGAGTGCGGACAATGCTTCAGGTGGGTCAAGCAGCAGGACGGAAGCTACAGGGGGATTGTCAACGGCAGAGCGGCCAGGGTGAGCTTTGACGGAGAGCTGCTGTATGTAGAAAACTCGGGGATTCAGGACTTTATAGATATTTGGTATGATTATTTTGACCTGGGGACCGATTATTCTGAGATAAAGGCAGTCCTGGAGAGGGACGAAGTCATGCGGGAGGCCATAAAGACCGGTTACGGCATAAGGCTGCTGCGGCAGGACTTCTGGGAGATGCTCATTTCCTTTATCATTTCGGCCAACAATATGATTCCGAGAATAATGAAAACCGTGGATACACTTTCCATGCTTAAGGGCGATTGCATCGAGGCCGGCAGTTCCAGCTACAGCTTTCCCGGAATCCAGCAGCTGGCAGCCGCTTCGCTGGAGGAAATACAACAGTGCAGGGCCGGCTTCAGGTGCAAATATATTTATCAGACCGCCCAGTTGATGAAGGCCGGCAATATCACCAGGGACAGGCTTATGGAGATGGAGACCGGAGCAGCCAGGAAAGAGCTTATGACGCTCCCGGGTGTTGGCCCCAAGGTAGCCGACTGTATTCTGCTGTTCAGCGGTTTGAAATATGATGTTTTTCCCACCGATGTCTGGGTAAAAAGAGTCATGGAGGAGCTGTACCTGAAAAGGGAAGCCAGTCTTAAGGAAATACAGCAGTATGCCGGAGATAATTTTGGAGCTTTGACAGGGTACGCCCAGCAGTACCTGTTTTACCATGCAAGGCTGAACAGGATAGGGATGTCTCCGCGAAAATAATAATTATTCCGGCTGTGTCCACGTATTATAAAGCCTGTGCCGGCGGTCTGTAAATGTTTTGACTGTTACAGGCCACTGCCTGCTTCATACGGAACTTTTTATCCATCGCTTCTATATTATGTAGTATGACAGCAATAGTAGCTTCACAGCAAATAAGGCACATATAATAATTTTTTATGCAGATGGAGTGGTTTTTATGAAGTGCATAGCAATATTGGAAACGGGTAATTATGTATATAAGCTGGAATCTGCTCTTGAAAGGAAAGGTCTAAAATTCGATATAGTTTCGACTCCATGTAATGTGGCTAAAGGCGGCTGTGGTTTTTGCCTGAAATTTCCGGAAGAGTATCTCCCTGTTGTAAGGAACGCGGCAGTGGAGTGCAATACGCCTGTAAAGGCTTTTTACAGGGTTGTACCGGGCTTTACAAAAAACAGATATCAGAGAATATAGTAAAGAGATTCATTATAAGAAAGATAACGGCAGATAGCAGGAGATAGATTACCCATACAATTTTTCAAAATATTTTACAATGTATGTTGCAGGTGTTATAATAGGGCTATAAAACGCAGTAAGTGATAGGATTTGAGTCACATCAGGCTTATCTTTTCCAAATTAATAAGATATCCTGAAATGAGCGAATAAAACCTTTTATTTTGAACCTACATCTGTAATAAGGGAGTCTGCTGTTTGGTATTCTATGTCAGGCCTTGGTAATTCCGACACACGGCGTGAACGTTGTGCAACGGCGAAGGAAGGCTGAAAGTGCCACCGGGACACCCACCTAGCTTGGGCTAGGTGTCAAAATACTGGGGACGCCATTTTGGGAATTACTTAAAAGCATAGGGGGCAGAAATGCCCCTTCGCTTTGTCCAAAAAAGTT
>JAFABO010000170.1 GCA_023426005.1 Bacillota bacterium
TGGAGAATTTAACCTGGGAGGGCAACAGCAAAAAAATGTTTGCTCTGGTTATGGATGCTGTTCCTTCAATTTTTTCAGGTTTGGTTAAACATGAAATTGAAGATTGGATAGTTAAAAATAATGTCAAGGTAGTAACTGAGGAATTGTGCTTGAAAATGTTTAAAGAGAAAGCTCCTAAGGGAATGATCGAAAAATTAACTCCAAAACTTGAGAGCTTAAAAACCAAATAAAAAAAGGAGTGGCACAACACTCCTTTTTTTATTTGGTTAAATTGTTTTATGTTATATGACCCGGACTGTTTTCACTCCGTCAATAGCCTTTATCTTTTCTATAACTTCCTCGTTCAGGTCGCCCTCTATATCAATTACGTTATAGCCGATAGTATCCTTGTGACGTGTCAGCATATCCGCAATGTTGATCTTATAGGCAGCGAGGATGGTGGTCATCTGGCCTATCATGTTGGGAATGTTGCGGTGCACTGTAATTATTCTCGTTTTGTCTGTGGGTGTCATGTCACAGTCAGGGAAGTTCACCGAGTTTTTGATCATACCTGTCTCCAGGTAGTCCTTCATCTGATTGACAGCCATCACTGCACAGTTTTCCTCCGATTCGGGAGTAGAAGCGCCAAGATGCGGTATTGCTATTATTTGATCAATACCAAGCAGTTCATCCTCGGGGAAGTCGGTTACATAGCAGGCGACGGTACCGTCGCCGATGGCCTCCAGCAAATCCTTATTACATACAAGTCCGCCTCTGGCAAGGTTTATGATTCTCATACCCTTCTTCATGATTTCAAATTTTTCTTTATTCAAAGTATTTTTAGTTTCATTGGTCAAGGGTACATGAATTGTTATATAGTCACAGGTGGACAGGAGATGGTCCAGACTGGTAGCCCTGATAACCGAGCTTGACAATCCCCAGGCGGCTTTTACCGAAATATACGGATCGTAGCCCATAACCTCCATGCCCAGGGATATGCAGTCATTGGCAACCATTACGCCTATAGCGCCAAGGCCGATAACACCTATTTTTTTATTCATGATTTCGGGACCTTCAAACTGGGACTTTCCCTTTTCAACCAGCTTTGGAACTTCATCCCCCTTGCCCTTCAAGGTTTGAGCCCATTCTATACCTTTGGTGATTTTTCTTGAAGCAAGCAGGAGGGAGGCGATGACCAGTTCTTTAACTCCGGTGGAGTTTGCACCCGGAGTGTTGAAAACTACTATTCCCCTCTCGGTGCATTTTTCAATGGGAATATTGTTCACTCCCGCACCTGCCCTGGCAATAGCCTTGAGATTTTTTGGGAGCTCCGTATCCAGCATATTCGCACTTCTTACAAGTATACCGTCGGGATTGACTTCCTCGGTGGATATCTCGTAGTTTTCGGCCGGCAGCAGATCAATTCCGCAATTGGCAATTTTATTCAGCATTTGTATCTTGTACATAGTGATCATCCTTCCATGCAATTACATGCAATTATTTGTTTTCCAGCTCAAATTTTTTCATGAACTCAACCAGCTTTATAACTCCTTCAACAGGCATGGCGTTGTAGATGCTTGCCCTCATACCGCCTATGAGACGGTGGCCTCGAAGAGTGCTGAGACCTGCCTGTTCGGCCTCTTTTATGAACTTTTCATTCAGTTCGTCTGTCGGAGCAGTAAAAGGAATATTCATTAATGATCTGTCCTTCTTGTTTACCTTGTTTATAAACATCTCCGACTCATCAAGGAAATTATAGAGTATAGCAGCTTTTTCATTATTGATTTTCTCAATGGTTTTTATACCCCCCATGTCATCCAGCCACTTGAACACCAGGCCTGCCATGTAGATACTGTAGCAGGGCGGGGTATTGTAAAGGGATTTTTCTTTGGCATGTGTTTCATATCTCAGCATGGTAGGCGTAATGTCCAGATGCTTGCCTATCAAGTCGTTTTTTATTATGACTATGGTAAGTCCGGCCGGACCAAGGTTTTTCTGGGCGCCGGCATAAATAACGCCAAACTTGCTGACATCAATTTCCCTTGACATTATTTCACTCGACATATCGGAGACAAGAGGAATGCTGCCGGTTTCAGGGAAATCCACAAAACGTGTGCCCTCCAGTGTGTTGTTGCTGGTGATATGAACGTAGTCCACATCTTCTGAAAGCTTGTAGTCTTCAGGTATATATGTGAATTTTGCTTCTTCGGAAGAAGCGATGACATTTGCCGATCCGTAAAGTTTTGCTTCGGAGATAGCCTTTTTGGACCAGTTTCCGGTATTTATAAAATCGGCCTTCCTATATTTACTGAAAAGGTTCATTGGTACCATGGAAAACTGTGTTGAAGCTCCGCCCTGCAAAAATAATACCGAATAGGAATCGTCTATTTTCAGCAGCTTGCGAAGGAGACTTTCGGCATTTTCAATTATGGAAGTGTACACTTTCGACCTGTGGCTCATTTCCATCACAGACATGCCTGTACCATTGTAATTTAACATTTCTTCGGCAGCTTTGACCAAAACAGGTTCCGGCAGCATTGAAGGGCCCGCGGAAAAATTATAAACTCTGTTCATAAAAACACTCCTTTATTCATTTAGAAAAATATTTAAAGGCCAAATCTGTGTGATTTGACCTCCGAATTTCAAAGAAAAGCAAAATAAAACTATTATAAAAATAGCTATAATGCATACTCTGTCCTTTTGCCTGAGAGATTGACGGTATTATCCGTACTGCCCCTTCGGCGCCAACATTGGTCTCTCCAGAGATCCGTCCTGATGAAGTCCTCTTTTACCTGAGAGTGCTACTCCTTCGGTGCCCTTTGCCATGCAAAAGGAACTCTCCTCCATCAATCATCCGACACTATTAAGTTAATTTATTACCATATATTATAGTTCTTGTTATAAGGAGAGTCAAGAAAAATAATTACTTTATCTTTCCAAGGATCTTGATCAACGGTGGAATTGTGGCCATTAATGATTCAATGTCCTCATCGCTGAGAGCTGAAAGTTTTTCTGAAACTAATTCAATTGTTTCCTGCTTTTTCTGTTTTAAAGAATTAAAGGCTTTTTCAGTGGCCTTGATATTGATAATACGCCTGTCGTTCGGGTCGTCGTATCTGACGGCATAACCTTCGGCAATCAGGTTATCTATAATAGGTGTCATATTGGGCTTTGATATTTCAAGTTCATTGGCAATCTTCGATACGGGACAGGGGCCGTTGGTGGTCAGGTAAAAAATTACTTTCATATGTGAAGGTGGAACAGACAGCCCTTTTAACATGATGCTCCGGTTTATCATTTTATGATTTAATGACAGAAACAAAAAAAACATGTTATTTGATATTTCAAGTAAAGCTTCCTTGGTAAACATCTCTAAAACTTCCTTTCCGCTGATAACAAAAATTATATAGTTTTGACAAGACTTAGTAACAAGTTAAGCGTATATTATAGTTAGTCTTTAGCTTGTTATTTAAGTGGCAATACTTTCTGTAGATATTATAAATTGCCGTACCTGATACGGTGAAAATATTTGGCATCATTATTATACACTATTCATAATAATTATACAATCAAAATTATTATTGACATATAATAGTTATGTATTTATAATTAAATAGGTTCTGAAAATTAATGGTCTTTGGCTTGAAGTTGATATAAGGCAGGATCACAAAGTTTGCTGCTTTTTAAAGAAGAAAGGAGTAATTCATGGGTAAGATATTAAAACATTTGAAGCCACATGTTGCAGCTGTTATTGGAATAATCGCTTTTTTGCTCTTACAGGCGGTGTGCGATTTGTCGCTCCCCGACTATATGTCCAATATTGTTAATGTAGGCATTCAACAGAATGGTATTGAAAATGCAGTTCCGGATATGATCAGAAAAGGCGAAATGGATAAGCTGACCTTTTTTATGAACGATGCGGATAAAAAGTTGGTACTCGACAATTATACATTGATCGAAAAGTCTAATATCTCTCAGGAAGATTTAGACAAGTATTCAAAAAAATATCCTGAAATTGGAAATAACGACGTATATAAGCTCAATGATATCGAAAAGGAAACTACCGATAAGCTGATAAAAGCTTTAGGAAAGCCGGAATTGATGGTCTATACTTTGGAAACAAAAGGTATTGGAGCCTTCCAGGAGGCCGACGGCGCAGGCAATGACCAATTTGCGCAGGGGCTGGCACAGCTTCCTGAGGATACCGATCCTTTTGCACTTTTGGCTAAATTGCCTCCGGAGCAGCTTGATACAATGCAGAGTGCAATTGATAAGAAATTTGAATCAATGCCGGACAGTATCATAAGCCAGGGTGCCGTAGTCTACGTTAAGGGTGAATACGAAGCACTTGGCAGGGATACGGGAAAAATGCAGTCTGACTTTATTCTTCTGGCCGGATTAAAAATGCTGGGTGTTGCACTTGTGGGCATGATTGCCGCAGTGCTTGTGGGACTGCTGGCAGCCAGAGTGTCGGCGGGCCTCGGCAGAAGTCTCAGAAAGAACGTATTTGAAAATGTTGTTGAATTTTCAAATACCGAGTTTGACAAGTTCTCAACTTCATCGCTTATAACCAGATGCACCAACGATATTCAGCAGGTTCAGATGTTCATGGTAATGTTCCTGAGACTGGTATTTTACGCTCCCATCCTTGGGATAGGAGGTTTCCTGAAAGCAATGAGCACCGACACTTCCATGTCCTGGGTAATAGGTGTTTCAGTCCTGGCCATACTCAGCCTGGTGCTTGTAATGTTTGCAGTGGCAATTCCAAAGTTCAGGAGCATCCAGAAGCTTATCGACAGGCTGAATCTGGTTACACGCGAGTCCTTGACAGGCATGCTGGTAATCAGAGCCTTTGGTACACAGAAGAAAGAAGAAGAGAAATTTGAGAAGGCCAATGCCGACTTAACAAATACAAACCTCTTTGTAAGCAGGATCATGACGGCAATGTTTCCGTTAATGATGCTTATACTCAACGGAGTAACGCTGCTGATAGTCTGGGTGGGGTCGCATCAGGTGGATATGGGAAATATGCAGGTCGGCAATATGATGGCGTTCATGCAGTATGCAATGCAGATCATATTTGCTTTCCTTATGATTTCAATGGTTTCCATTACACTGCCCCGTGCGTCGGTATCAATTAACCGTATAGCGGAAGTAATCAATACAAAGGGCTCAATACTGGATCCAAAAAGCAGTAAAGAATTCAACAATAGTTTAAAGGGGAAGGTTGAATTCAGAGATGTGGCATTTAAATATCCCGGAGCTGAGGATGAAGTACTTTCAGATATCAGCTTTACGGCAAATCCGGGTGAAACCGTGGCATTCATAGGCAGCACCGGAAGCGGCAAGTCCACGCTCATAAACCTTATACCCCGTTTCTACGATGTCACGGCAGGGCAGATACTGGTTGACGGTGTTGATATAAAAGAAGTACCCCAGAAGCAATTGAGGGAAAGGATCGGTTATGTTCCTCAAAAGGGAATCCTTTTCTCAGGTACAATTGAAAGCAACCTGAAATACGGTTTGGAATCGGCTGGTGAAGAAGATCTGAAGCTTGCAGCCGATATCGCTCAGGCGACGGAATTTATAAATGAAAAGGAAGACGGCTTTAAAACAGAAATATCACAGGGCGGTACAAATGTATCGGGAGGCCAGAAGCAGAGGTTGTCAATTGCAAGAGCTTTGGTCAAAAAGCCCGGGATATTTATATTTGACGACAGCTTCTCAGCACTTGACTATAAGACCGACGCAGCTCTTAGAAAGGCCTTGAAGGCTCAAACCCAAGGTGTTACAGCACTAATAGTTGCCCAGAGAATCAGTACGGTTATGAACGCTGACAAGATTCTGGTTCTGGACGAAGGCAGGGTTGTTGGTATGGGCACACACAGGGAACTCCTTGCAAACTGCGAGGTTTACCAGCAGATAGCTCTATCACAGCTGTCAAAGGAGGAATTGGCATGAGTAAAAATGAAAATGTAAAACAACATGCCTCCAGAAGAGGAGGCCGTGGTCCCATGGGCGGCGGTTCCATGGGTATGAAGGTGGAGAAGCCCAAAGACTTCAGGGGGACTATGAAAAAGCTTTTGACCTATATAAGGCCTTTCATACCCCGTATAATAATTGTATTTATATTTGCTGTTGGAAGCGTAATAGTAGGAATAAGAGGTCCGAAAATTCTCGGAGATGCAGTATCAAAACTGTATGAGGGTTTGGTCGGAAAGGCTACCGGCGGTTCCATCGACTTTGACTTTATTGGAAGAACATTAATATACCTGATAATATTGTATGCCGCAAGCTCTTTGTTTTCATTTATCGGCGGATTTATAATGTCGGGTGTTGCCCAAAAGATATCCTACAACCTCAGAAGAGAAATTGCCGAGAAAATAAACCGTATGCCGCTCAAGTACTTTGACAGGATGACACACGGAGAGGTATTGTCAAGGGTTACCAACGACGTTGATACAGTGAGCCAGACTCTCAATCAGAGCTTGTTCCAGATGATAACCTCCTTTACAATGCTCATCGGAGCACTTGTGATGATGCTGACAATCAGCTGGATGATGACTTTGGTTTCAGTGACCATCGTTCCTCTGTCCATAATATTCATAGGAATAATTGTAAAGCAGTCGCAGAAATACTTTAAATCCCAGCAGGAATCCCTTGGACAGGTAAATGGGCACGTAGAGGAAGTATTCAGCGGCCACAATATAATGAAAGCCTTTAACGGAGAGAAGATGGCCGTAGAAAAGTTCGACAGCATTAACGACCGGCTGCATCAATCGGCCTGGAAATCACAGTTCCTTTCAGGTATGATGTTCCCTATCATGGGTTTCATAGGCAATATCGGCTATGTGCTTGTAACAATTCTAGGCGGCTGGCTGGCAATAAAAGGTACTATAAAGGTTGGGGATATTGTTTCTTTTATCCAGTATGTGAGGAATTTCCAGCAGCCTATCGGGCAGGCAGCCCAGGTTGCAAATATTCTGCAGTCAACAGCTGCGGCTGCTGAAAGGGTTTTTGCTTTCCTGGATGAGGCGGAAGAATCAAAAGATGCCGAAAACCCTGCAAGTGTTCAAAGTGTAAAGGGTGAGGTTGAATTTAAAAACGTCCATTTCGGATATAACCCTGGAAGCATTATAATCAATGATTTTTCGGCCGGCATCAAGCCGGGACAGAGGGTAGCCATAGTCGGGCCGACCGGGGCCGGTAAAACAACAATTGTAAAACTGCTGATGCGTTTCTATGACCTCAACGGTGGAGATATATTTATTGATGGTGTAAATTCAAAGGACTTCAAGAGAAATGATTTAAGAGATATGTTCGGTATGGTACTCCAGGACACCTGGCTGTTTAACGGTACAATAATGGAAAATATCCGTTATGGAAGGCTTGATGCCACTGATGAAGAGGTTATTCGGGCTGCAAAAGCCGCACATGCCCACCATTTTATCAAAACACTGCCCGATGGATATAATATGGTTCTCAATGAAGAGGCCAGCAACGTGTCACAAGGTCAGAAACAGCTTTTGACCATTGCCCGTGCAATACTGTCAGACCCCAAGATATTGATACTGGACGAAGCGACCAGCTCGGTCGATACCAGAACCGAGGTTCTTATACAAAGGGCTATGGAGAATCTGATGAAAAACAGAACAAGCTTTATAATAGCACACAGACTTTCAACTATAAGAGATGCGGATTTGATACTTGTAATGAAAAACGGGGATATTGTTGAGCAGGGTACCCATGGAGAATTGCTGTCTTCGGGCGGTTTCTATGCCGCACTGTACAACAGCCAGTTTGAAGAAGCAGAGGCTTCGTAAAAGATAAACAGAACTGCTAAAATAAAAGGCGCCAGGTCATAAAAGACTTGTGCGCCTTTAAGTATTGACAGCTTAATGTTTTAATGGTAACATGTTGGTTAATTATTAGTTATATAAATGTTTCACGAGGTTATGTATATGGAAAGCATGCCATTGTTGACAGAAAGAATTACACTGGAATTACGCAATCAGATTTTAAAGATGAGATGCGATTCTTTGGTTAAAATACCGTCGGAAAGAGAGTTAACCGAAATTTTTAATGCAAGCAGGCCAAGCATAAGGCAGGCAATAAAAAACCTGATAAATGAAGGCTTATTGATTCAAGAGCGGGGAAAGGGTACTTATGTTACTCCCAAGATTAAAATTCATACTCTTGATATCATCTGTTCCCCGGATATAAAAAGGAATGATCCGTTTTATAATAGTTTTCTTGTAGAAATAACAAAATTCGCAGCAAAACAATCCATGAACCTCTTTATTGTGGATTATGATCAGATTATGAACACATATAGGGAATCTCCGCTGGTGATAGTTGGATCTATCGAAGATAGTGTTTTGGAATTGCTGAAAAAGGTGTATAAAACAATTATAGCTTTTCAAAGTTATCCCGATCACAATGAAATTACTCAAATTTATTTTGATCACTATAAAATAGGCTATATGGCAGCCAGAATCCTTTCGAGATTTAACCATAAAAATATTGTACATTTGGCAGGCCCTGAAAAGTATGTATCTGCCTTGAACAGAAGAGTTGGCTTTGAAGATGCAGCGAAAAAGCTGCGCAGTAATTATAGAATACTTACTGAAAAGATGAATTGGGTGGGCGGATACAAGGCGGGAGATGTATTGGTCGATGAGTACACCAATAAGAACCGGCCTACTGCGGTTTTTGTGGCAAATGACTGGATGGGAATAGGTCTCATACAAAAGTTAAAGGAAAAAGGGCTGAGAATACCGGAGGACATTTCCGTTATAGGCTGCGATGACATTCCTTTAGCAAGTGAATTCTCACCGACGCTGGCGACATTTTCTTTGGATATGAAGGTTTTGGTCAATGAACTTTTTGCAGCTTTGAATGAGATGAACTCCTCGGAGGATTATTATATGGGAAAAAAAATTCTGCTGTCCCCAACGTTTGTTCCCAGGGATTCGCTGAAAGAAACGAAGTAAAGTTCAGGCAAGCTATGTCTATGGCAATAAACAGGGATGAAATCAATAAGACGCTTTACTTTGACAAGGCTGATATAAGACAGGCCGTACCACCGGCAAACACCACGTTCTATGAAGACTGGATGGGCACTCATATGATAGAATACAGCCCGGACAAAGTAAATGCGCTGTTGGATGAACTGGGCTACAAGTGGGATGCAAACCATGAAGTACGTTTGATGCCCAATGGCAAGCCGTTTAATATTATTCTTGAAACAACAGAGGAATATGTTCCTGTCAGCCAGATGATAACCAATACTGGTCTAAAGTCGGAGTAAAGACCACTTTAAAGCAGCAGGAGAGATCTTTCTGGATAGAGAGGGGAAAGACAAACGACAGGGATGCAGAAGTTGCTACAATGGACTCGGTGCAGGAATTTGCACTCAGATCAAGACAAATGAGCCGGTTGAATCCGGCAGCTACACAGTCTGAATCGGAATTTATCGTCAATTGGAAAAACTGGTTTGCTACAAATGGCGCAAACGGTGAAGAGCCGCCGGCAGAGGTTAAAGAGCTCCATCAAAAATGTTTGACCTTCTCTACTGTAAAACCCGGCTCAGATGAGTATATAAAATTAGGTAAGGAAATTCTTACTGCAACTACGAATAACCTCTGGATGATCGGTACGGTTGTGTCGCCGCGTGTGGTAATAATAAGCAACAAGCTGGGGAATACCCCGACAGAAGGCACCTTTGCGTATGACTACAATTTCTGGAATCCGTATAAGGGTGATTCATGGTACTTTAAATAATTGACCAATAGGAATGGGAAAGACCCTCTGACTCCCCATGGGGGTTCTTTCCTATATTCTTTACCAGTATGTAAGTCTATTCAAATAAAGGTGGTTTGTAATCATGATGGAATATATTGTTCGTAGATTTGCTTTCATGCTTCTTTTACTTGTTTTGGTTTCAATATTTTCTTTTATCCTAATTCAACTTCCTCCTGGTGATTATGTAACTTCCTATATTTCACAGATGCAGGCACAGTCAGGTATAACAGTTGATGAGCAGACAATAGAGAACATCAAGGCGGAATACGGCATTGACCAACCGGTATATATGCAGTATATAATGTGGGTAAAAAACATGCTTCACGGTGATTTGGGAAAATCCTTCGAGTGGAATAAACCTGTTTCCCGGCTATTGGCGGATACAATGCCATTAACAATTCTGCTCTCCCTGCTAACACTGATTTTTACATATGTAATCGCAATTCCAATCGGAATATGCTCAGCCAGACATCAGTATTCATTTCTTGATTATGTATTCTCTTCCATAGGTTTTATAGGACTTGCCACTCCCAGCTTTTTCATAGCGCTGATTGCCATGTATTTTCTGAACGTTAAGCTTGGTATCAGTGCCGGAGGGGTAAATTCGGTAAATTTTATTGATGCACCCTGGAGTTTTGCTAAATTATTGGATACCCTGGCGCATTTCCCTCTGCCGATTATCGTTATAGGATTAGCTGGGACTGCCAGTGTTATACGTATTATGAGAGGAACCTTGCTGGATGAACTGAAACGTCCTTATGTTACTGCAGCCAGAGCCAGAGGAATAGAAGAGAGAACACTTCTCTATAAATATCCTGTGCGTGTGGCTTTAAACCCGATTGTAAGCACAATAGGGAGCATATTGCCCGGTATAGTGTCCGGTGCTACCGTTACAGCAATCGTTCTGGATATCCCAACCCTGTAAAAGAAAAATGGGAAGCCTTTGGATGGGAAGTTATTGAGTGCGACGGGCACAATATTGGGGAAGTGATATCTGCTTTTGATAAAGCGGATACGGTGAAGGGCAGGCCTGTTTTATTAATTGCCGATACTATAAAGGGAAAGGGAATATCTTTTGCTGAGAATGTTGTCGGTTTCCATAACGGGGCAATGACTGCGGAGCAATTTCAACAGGCCCTGAAAGAATTAGGAGAGGACAGGTGAGGTGGATATGAATATGCAGGATCCCAGAAAGGCCTATGGAGAGACCCTTGTGGAGTTAGGGGGTGAAGATGAGAGAGTAGTTGTGCTTGAAGCGGATTTGGGAAAGTCAACAATGAGCTGTATGTTCCAGGAAAGGTTTCCTGAAAGATATTTTGAGATGGGTATTTCAGAGCAGAACATGACCTCTTTTGCAGCAGGTCTGGCTGCTGCGGGTAAAATAGCTTTTACAAATTCTTTTGCGGTATTTGCCGCCGGACGTTCCTATGACCAGATCAGGCAGGGAATAGGCACGGCAAATCTCAACGTTAAAATCAACGGTTCCAGTTCAGGCCTGTCGGATTTTGGTGACGGTGCTACCCACCAGGCTGTGGAGGACATAGCAATTATGAGAGCAATACCGAATATGACTGTACTTGTACCTATGGATAGTGTTGAGACAAAGAAGCTTGTCAGAGCTGCGGTCAAACATAATGGCCCTGTATATATACGCATATGCAGGAATCCCATGGAGATATTATACCCCGGGGACAGGGAGTTTGTCATTGGTCAGCCTTATGTGGTCCGTGAAGGAGAGGACATTGTTGTATTTGCATGCGGAATTATGGTCTCAAAGGCTTTGGCCGCTGCCGGGCAGCTTAAAAAAGAAGGTATATCAGTGCGGGTGGTAAATGTCAGTTCACTGAAGCCTGTTAATGAGGCTGCAATAAAGGAGCTGGCCAAGGGTGTCAAAGGAATTGTCACGGCTGAAGAACATTCGGTTATAGGCGGCTTGACCAGTGCAATTACATATATAATCAGAGGAACGGGCATTCCTTTGGAACCTGTTGCAATTATGGATGTGTTTGGGCAGTCAGGTCAGAATTATGATGAATTGCTGGCGCATTACGGGCTGACAGAAAACCATATTGCAGAGACTGTGAAGAAAATATTGAAAGGATAGGGCAATATGAACAGAAAAATAGGATTTATAGGTCTTGGCATTATGGGCAAGCCCATGTCAAAAAACCTTTTGAAGGCAGGTTATTCATTGACGGTGTACGGACACCATATGGATGTATTGAAAGAGCTTGAGGCTGAAGGTGCTGTGATAGCAGCCTCCTCCAAAGAGGTTGCCGAAAAAAGTGATATAATTATTACCATGCTGCCCAATTCTCCGCATGTGAAAGAGGTATTATTCGGTGCGGATGGAGTTGTTGACGGGGCAAAACCGGGAACAATCATAATCGATATGAGCTCAATAGATCCTATGGTCTCCAGAGAGCTGCATTCCAGGCTGAAGGAAAAAAACATAGAGATGCTTGATGCGCCGGTTAGCGGAGGGGAGCCGAAGGCTGTGGACGGAAGCCTGTCAATAATGGCAGGCGGCTCAGAAGAGGTATTTGAGCAGATAAAGGATATACTGTTGAAAATGGGAGGTTCTGCTGTATATATCGGTGATATCGGAAGCGGTAATGTAACAAAGCTTGCAAACCAGATAATAGTGGCTCTCAATATAGCAGCCATGTCGGAAGCAATGGTACTGGCTGCAAAGGCGCAGGTCAATCCGGAAAAGGTATTTGAAGCAATAAAGGGGGGACTGGCGGGGAGTACTGTGCTTAATGCAAAAGCCCCTATGGTATTGGATAGAAACTTTAAGCCCGGCTTTAGAATTGAACTTCATACAAAGGATCTCCTCAATGCCATGGATACGGCACATAATGTTGACGTCCCTTTGCCGCTTACAGGCCAGGTTCTGGAAATGATGCAGGCCCTCAAGATAGACGGAAAAGGTAAGAATGACCACAGCGGGCTTGTAGAATACTATGAAAAGCTTGCAAAAGTCGAGGTTAAGAGGTAGAGCTATGAGATTTGGATGCTGTACCAACATGATTGCGACCAGAGCGGACCTGACAGGTATGGAACATAGCGAGCAGTTGGCAAAGGCAGGCTATGATTATTTAGAGCTTCCGCTTGCGCAAATAATGGATTTACCGGAAAAAGAATTCGACAAGCTTAAAGGGCACCTGAAAAGATTGAACCTACCATGTGAAGCATGCAATAATTTCTTCCCGGCCGGTATCAGGCTGACAGGCCGGGAGGTCAATATGGAAAGTGTCCATAAATACACAGAAGCCGCATTATTAAGAGCCTCGGAGCTGGGAGCAGAGGTAATTGTCTTTGGGAGCTCGGGAGCAAAGAATGTCCCTGAGGGCTTTCCGTTTGAAGCGGCGTGGGAGCAGTTGGTATTTTTGCTTAGGACAATAAATCTATCAGCGAAAAAATATGGTATAACAATTGCAATCGAACCTTTAAATCAGCAGGAAAGTAATATCGTTAATACGCTGGAGGATGGGCTCAGACTTGCCGGAGAAGTTGCCGGGGAGAATGTAAAATTGCTTGTTGACTATTACCATTTTTCAATGGAAAACGAGGAAATCAGCAGTTTAAAGACCGCAGAGGGGCTTATAAAACATGTACATATTGCAAGACCTGAAGGAAGGGGCTTTCCATGCACAGCAGACCGAGAAAATTATTCGCTTTTTCTGAGAAAATTAAAAGAGACCGGGTATGGCGATAGGATAAGTATAGAGGCTTATTCACAGGATTTCAGCAGGGATTTTTCAAAGGGTCTGGACTGTTTAAAAACCTATTTAAAGCCTTTGTAGTTACAATATTTAAAAATGATTAAGGGGATGTCATAAAACATTGTGTTGGCATCCCCTTAATGGCGTCAGTTTGTCATTTTATTTTTCTGCATTCCAGATAAAAGCGCTTTTCCCCGGCTTCGCCCATGGAGAAGGTCTTTCTGGGCAGGGCTCCGTCCAGTATAACTGTTTTGAAGAGCTCGGTCTTATTCATGGGCGGGAGATAAAAACCAATGTTCTCTGCTTGTGAACCAAGCTTTGTTACTACGTCCTCCCCGTGTATATAGTCTATTTTGACCTGCGGGTGCTCCTTGATATAATTGTCCAGAAATGCCTGCAGAGTTCCGACTTCCAGATTGCTGGCGGGGTTTTCTATGGACACCGTTCCTTTACCGGCAGCTGTCACATAGCTGAAGGTATGGGCGGCGCTGGCGGAACAATTTGAACCCTGGCAGGCCGTTTTGCCGGAGAAGGTTCTGAACTCCTTTAAGAGATCAGCTGTGTCAACATTGAACAGAACCCTGTGAATGGGTTCAAATACAAGGCCTGCGTCATGCACATTGACCAGTTCCACCAGGGCATATCTTGCAGGATGCTCTTCCTGCTGTTCAGCCGTCAGGCATTTCTTAAGGTTTTCCCAATGTCCCTTTGCAGACGCAAGGGAATGGTTGCCGTCGCCAACGGCGAACAGGAGCAGGTCTTTGTCAGCATCAACTCCGTACTTGCTTGAGAACACACCTTTTTGTGCAAGCTTTGAAAGAGCGTCTGCTATTGAATTCATGTCCTTTTCATCGGAAACCTTATAGCCCTTTATATGCCCGCCGTTCATCATCAGCTCAAAATCATACAGCTTTTCCAGTTGGGCGGACTTTTGAAACAAGGGCTCAATCACTGTTTTTCCGGGGTCATCTATAAGCACCATTATATGGGGAAGCTCTATGGGAGCATCCTGTCTTATCTTAATTCTGGGAGGAAGCCTGTCCAGTACGGTTCCTTCGGTAGCGCGTATCAATGCCTTTGAGCCTTTGTTATAATCGTAGCATTCCAGGTCCAGGGCTATAATCAGGCCCTTTCTTGATTGTGCATGGGAGGTTTTTCTGTCTGTAAGGATAAAACATTTGCCAAGTCCGGACAATACTCTGTTGTCGATGTATTGCTTCATGGTGGCATTGATGTCTGAGATTCTGCTGTTGCTGTCGCCGCCTTCGAGATAGACCTCGGGAAAAATAATATTAAAAGTCGAAGGGCTGCCCTTCGTTAGTTTCTCAACTTCTTTCCAGTACTCGGGTTCGGAAGTATATTGGTCGCAGGCTACAACAGCCCATTTTTTCAAAGCTTCATTTTTTGCAGGGAGCATTATATCAGGTATATGTACGCCTAATTTTGACAAAGTATTAATGAGTTTACTCATTTTAACCTCCAAATCAATACTTTTTTTAATACTTTTTTTATAGTATTCAACAATTTTACATTAATCTCTGTTTTTAGTCAATTTTCATTGTTTAAAAAATAAAGAGTATAAATAATTTTTAATTGAATTTTTTACACTACAATTACAAATAATATTATCGGCGGTTTATGAATTTGAAATTTGCGTTTTAGTATAAAAGTTCGTTATAAGGAGGGATGAGATGCTGAAAAAATACAGCGGAGTTTTAGGACTGCCGGTAGTTTCAGCCAGTGACGGTCTGAAAATCGGAACAATTAAGGATATGGTGTTTAGCAGGGATAATAAGGGCATACTCGCCTTCCTTATGGAGAAAGGCAGCTATGCGGTTAAGGGCAATGTGATTTTGCTCAGAAACATTTTAAGCCTCGGGAACGATGCCATGATTGTTGATGATCCGGTCAATCTACTGGAATACAGGCGGTTTAAAAAGTTATACCAGCTTCAGGAAAGAAAAAACCTGAGGGGCCTGAAGATATTTACACATACAGGTGAAGATCTGGGAGTGGTGCAGGATGTATTATTTGACTACAAAACCGGAAAAGTTGAAGGAGTTCAGGTATCGGACGGACTGGTTCAGGACATTATAATGGGCAGGAACATACTCCCGTTTTTCGGAAAGATTGAAATTGGCAATAGCAATATATTGGTGGAAAATGAAGCAGTTGAGGAAATGATGAGTACCGGCGGCGGTTTGAGAAGCCGGCTGGAAACCTAATTTTTTAACAAGGAGGAAAATATTTATGATGAGAAATTTTACCAGAGGGCTTGTGATAGGCGGGTTAATAGGAGCATCCATCAGCGTTCTGACAAATCCTGAAATAGTTGATCCGCATATGAGAAGAAAGATGATCAAGTCAGGAAGAAAGATCTGGCACAGATCAAACCATGTACTTGGTGACGTGATGCATATGTTCAGATAATCAGAAGAGAAAACCACTAAAAGCCGAACAGCCAATGTTTGGCTTTTAGTGGTTTAGGAGGTTGCATATTGAGAAATATAAAGAAAACAGTATTTTACATAATACTGGTATTGCTTGTTATAGGGATGATATTGTTTGCCTATTATTACGGTGATAAAATACTTAAAATTTTGTCTCCATTTTTTATGGCTGTATTTATAGCCTATGCAATCTATCCTATGGTTATAAGATTTGAGCGAAACGGGGTCAAAAGGCACTATGCAATCACAATAATCTACATTTTTGCAGTATTATCACTTGCATTTTTTGTGATATTTATTATGCCGCATGTTATAAGCAATGCCAAAGAGCTGTTCAATACCTTGCCGGATATTGCGGGCAGATACCGGGAATTGTTTAATTCATATATTTCCAGGATAAAAACAAGCAGGTGGCCCGACGAAATTAAAAATATGATTTTTGGCGAGCTGAATGTGGGCACCGGCTTTGTTCAGAATTATGCTGCAAGGGCCATGAAAAAGTCGCTTGCCATACTGGCCTCGTCAATAGGCATATTCATGAATATAGTTTTATCAATGATAATAGCGTATTATCTGCTCAAGGATATTGAGGACATCAAAAGAGCCACTCTTATGCTGGCACCGAAAAAAATGCGCAATGATTTGATCAATATGGGAAGGGAACTCAACGCCATCATTACAAATTTCATCAGGGGGCAGCTTATAACAGCATTGATTGTGGGTCTGCTTGAGACCATCGGACTTTATCTCGTCCATGTCAAATATCCGTTTATACTCGGTGTTATCGGGGGAATAGCAAATATAATCCCTTTTTTCGGGCCTGTGCTTGGGGCCATACCGGCAGTTGCCCTGGCGCTGCTCCAATCCCCCACAAAAGCGCTGCTGGCGGCAGCGGTTTTTATAGTAGTGCAGCAAATCGACAACGCCTTTATTTCACCTAAGATAATAGAAGGTAAATTAGGACTTCACCCCATAACAACTATAATAGCAGTATTGATAGGAGGTGAATTCTTTGGTATTTTGGGAATGCTTCTGGGGGTTCCTGTGACAGCCATGATAAAGGTAATACTGAAAAGGGCAATAGATATAATAGTTTAGATGAAAATCTCCTTGCCATAATGAAGTCATACATATTATTATATTGCTATGGCACAAGTCATATTTTGAGCTTTAAAGGTCAATACTTTAGACAGTGCTAAATTTACATGTTGGAGGCCGGTATGAAACTTTCCAGAAAATTAAAGCTTAGGATAATCATCGGAATAGCTGCTGCCATGATTTTGTACGGAGTGCTGGACAAATTCTTTAAATTCAATGTTAATCAAAAAGTTGTAGATAATGTGGCCATGGTATTAATGATAGCAGCTTTTGGACTCCTGTTCAGCCGCGGCGATCAGAAAGGGAAGAGTGAGCAGGCGGGTGCTGAGGCAAATGCAGCTCCTGACGAAATCCAGGACCAAAGCCAAATAGAACAGACAGCTCTTGAGAATGATATGGTCAAGGACCAGGACAAAGGCGCTTCCAATAATGATGACGGCAGGAATGATCTGCGCTCTTGACAGAAGCAGGCAGATTTTATATCATATTTTTTAGGAATATTAAAATAATATAAATAAAAAGGCGATGAGCAAGAGGAGTAAGCAGTTGAATTTCCACAGAGAGGAACCGGCTGGGCCACAGCGGCCCCGGGTGAGAGGTTCCGGAAAACATTCTGCCGAAGGTAGCTTGGGAGCCCTGCACTGAAAGAAGTATCTGCCATATAGGCCTCTATATGACAACCGGTTTTCAAAGTAGGCTGCAGCGGATTTTCGGACGTTATCCGATTGAGAGATTCACCGGTTTTTAGGCATATAAAACCTGTGAAATTTTGGTGGTACCGCGAAACAACAGCTTCGTCCAAATACTGGACGGGGCTTTTTATGTTGCACTGCTGCAAGGAAAGGAGAACAGATATGAATTTACAAGAAATACTTTCACTGGTCATTATAGCAATAGGATTTGCTGTTGTATATTCGGCCAAGGTAACTGTAAAGAAGTTCCGGCTTGCTGAAAAACAAAAATGTGTCAACGCAAATCAAATGTCGGAAGAAGAAGTGCAGAATTATAAGCACAACAAGGCTGTATTCAATATTAAGTTAATTGGTCTGATAATTTCCATACCCGGATTGATTCTGTTTATCATCAGTTCCAATAGATGACATGGAAGCTTGCAGGCATTATTAATGTGTAAATCAATTTATATTGGTCTCAGAGATATGGTAGATTTAAAGATAAATGGAGGATATGACTATGGACGAACAGCAAAACATCGCAAAGCAATACGACCCCAGCCAGGTCGAAGACAGGTTATACGCCAAATGGATGGAAGAGGGCTATTTTCATGCAGTCCCCGACAGCAATAAAAAACCGTATACTATTGTAATTCCGCCGCCGAATATCACGGGGCAGCTCCATATGGGACATGCACTTGACAATACATTGCAGGATATCCTCATAAGAACAAAGAGGATGCAGGGCTTCAGTGCTCTGTGGCTTCCAGGTACAGATCATGCAAGTATAGCTACCGAGGCAAAAATCGTTGATGCCATGGCCGGGGAAGGCATTACCAAGGAAATGCTGGGGCGTGAAAAATTCCTGGAAAGAGCATGGGAATGGAAAAAGGTTTATGGGGGCAGAATCGTTGAGCAGCTTAAAAAGCTGGGAAGCTCCTGTGACTGGGAACGTGAGCGCTTTACAATGGATGAGGGCCTGTCAAAGGCTGTTCAGGAAGTTTTCCTCAAGCTCTACGATAAGGGCCTCATATACAAGGGTGAAAGAATAACCAACTGGTGTCCTAAATGCAACACCTCCATATCCGATATAGAGGTTGAATACGAAGAACAGGCGGGACATTTCTGGCATATCAAATACCCTGTAAAGGACAGCGGGGAATTTGTCATCGTTGCAACCACCCGTCCTGAAACCATGCTGGGAGATACTGCCGTGGCAGTCAGCCCCGATGATGAAAGGTATACGCATCTGCTGGGAAAAACTTTGGTTTTGCCCCTGGTAAACAAGGAAATACCGGTTATTGCCGACTCCTATGTGGATAAGGAATTCGGTACCGGCTGCGTAAAGATAACACCTGCCCACGATCCAAACGACTATGAGGTTGGTTTGAGGCATAACCTCCCCCAGATAAGGGTTATGGACGACAATGCAATAATGAATGACAATGCGGGTCAATACAAAGGTCTGGACAGATATGAAGCCCGGAAGAAAATGGTGGAGGATCTGGAAAAGCTGGGACTGCTGGTAAAGATTGAAGACCATACCCACAATGTGGGCACCTGTCAGAGATGCAGGACTGTTGTTGAACCGCTTATATCAAAACAGTGGTATGTCCGCATGAAGCCTTTGGCTGAACCTGCCCTGGAGGTTGTAAGAAACGGAACCATAAAATTCGTACCCGAGAGGTTCTCAAAGATCTATTTCAACTGGATGGAAAATATTCAGGACTGGTGTATTTCAAGACAGCTCTGGTGGGGACACAGAATTCCCGCTTACTACTGTCAGGAATGCAGACATATGATGGTGACGGGCACCGATCCCGATGTATGTCCAAAGTGCGGCAGCACAAGGATCGAACAGGATCCCGACACCCTGGATACCTGGTTCAGTTCCGCTTTGTGGCCTTTCTCCACACTGGGCTGGCCTGAGCAGACAGAGGATCTCAAGTACTTCTATCCTACAGATGTGCTGGTAACCGGCTATGACATCATATTTTTCTGGGTTGCAAGAATGATATTCTCAGGCATGGAGCATATGGAGCAGGAGCCTTTCAAGTATGTTTTCATACACGGTATAGTAAGAGACCCCCAGGGAAGGAAAATGAGCAAATCCCTCGGAAACGGCATTGATCCTCTGGAGGTCATAGCCCAGTACGGCACCGATGCCCTTCGCTTTGCGCTGACCATAGGCAATTCACCCGGAAATGATCTGAGATTTTCCACCGAAAAGGTTGAAGCCTCCAGAAACTTTGCAAACAAGGTCTGGAACGCGTCGAGGTTTGTACTCATGAACTTTGACGAGAAGCCGGATTTCGGCAAGGTTGATAAAAACAAGTTTACCGTTGCCGATAAATGGATTTTGAGCAGAATCAACACCGTAACAAAAGAAGTGACTGAAAACATAGATAAATTTGAACTGGGGCTGGGCTTGCAGAAGGTTTATGACTTCATATGGGAGGAGTTCTGCGACTGGTACATTGAAATGGTCAAGCCTAGACTTTATGACAGGGAAAGTGAAGGAAGGCTGGAGGCGCAGTATGTTCTGAACTTTGTTCTGGGCAACGCTATGAAACTGCTGCACCCGTACATGCCGTTCATCACTGAGGAGATATATACCCATCTCGTAAATGACGGCAGAAGCATCATGATTTCAGAATGGCCCGTATATGATGAGGAACTGAGCTTTACAGCCGATGAAGCAAAAATGAATATTATAATGGACGCCATCAGAAGTACAAGAAATATCCGTGCCGAGATGAATGTTCCGCCTTCAAGAAGGGCTAAAATGATATTTGTGGCAGCCGGAGAAACCGAGAGGGCCACTCTTCTGGAGGGTACCTCCTTCTTCCAGAGACTTGCCGGAGCATCGGAGGTCACGGTTCAGACCGACAGGGCGGGAATTCCGGCAGATGCCGTAGGTACCGTCATAGCAGGTGCTGAAATTTTTATTCCGCTGGACGAGCTTATCGACATCGACAAGGAAATCGAGAGACTGAACAAGGAAAAGGCAAATCTGGAAGGTGAGCTGAAGAGGGTCGAGGGCAAGCTCAATAACGAAGGGTTTGTTGCAAAAGCGCCTGCAAAGGTTATTGAAGAAGAAAAGGCAAAGAGAGAGAAATACAAGGATATGTACCTGAAGGTTGTTGAAAGGCTGGAAAGCTTGAGGAAATAGCAGATAAATATCACACAGACAGTTTTTCTACAGGGAGTACCGTAAAATGAAAGGAAATTCATTTTACGGTACTCCTTTTGCAATTTCTCCACGGTTAATGGGGTAACAGATTCAGGAACCAAAAATATAATGTATTAAGGAATAAAGATGCGGAGGTCATTATGGCTGGATATAGTCGGAATAACAGCGCAAACAGCTACAGAGACATGGTGGTAGGGGTCAATGCTCCGGTTCTGCTTGACAACGGTACATATACGGCCGGAATAAATTTTGACAATGCTGCAACAACTCCTGCATTTGTTTCGGTGGAAAAGGAAATCCATGATTTTCTGCCCCGGTACTCCTCAATACACAGAGGCAAAGGCTATAAGTCCGTTGTCTCAACAAATGCATACGAGGCCGGAAGAGAGGTCATAAGAAACTATATCAGGGCCGACAGGGATGCAATAATTATTTACACAAAAAATACCACCGAAGCAATTAATCTTCTGGCATGTGCAATGAAACAGCAGCAGGATGACAGGGATACGGTGATATCAACATGGATGGAGCACGCAGCCAATGACCTGCCCTGGAGGGATAAGTTCAGGGTGGAGTATGTGGAGGTGGACCGGTTCGGGAGGCTGGACCTGAATGACTATGAAGACAAGCTGAGGAAATACCGGGGTAGAATACGATTGGTTACCGTGACAGGTGCGGCTAACGTTACCGGTTATCTCAATGACATTTACCTGTTGGCCTCCATGGCACATAAATATGATGCCCCGATACATGTGGACGGGGCCCAGCTGGTTCCCCATGTCCCAACGGATATGAAGCCGGCCGGCAGCCCAGAGCATATAGACTACCTGTCCTTCTCGGCACACAAGCTGTATGCGCCTTTTGGAAGCGGGGTGCTCATCGGGCCAAGGGCTCCGTTTGAAGAAGGGGTTCCATATTGTATGGGAGGCAGTGCCATAAAACTTGTGACACACGACCGCATCTGGTGGGAGGAGCCCCCTGCAAAATGCGAAGCGGGAACTCCGAATCTCATGGGTGTTGTTGCAATGGCGGCGGCTTTGAAAACCATGAATAAAATCGGCATGCAAAATGCCTTTGAACATGAAAAAAACCTTTTGAATTACGCCTATGGCCAAATGTGTAATATTCCGGATATTCATCTCTACAGTCATCCTGACAGACAGAATTCCATAGGCGTAATTCCTTTTACTGTGGAGGGGGTACACCATTCCATGGTTTCGGCCATTCTGTCCTATGAGGCGGGAATTGCGGTGAGAAGCGGCTTCTTCTGTGCGCATCCGTATTGTGAGAGGCTTCTGGGATACACGGCACAGCAGATCGAGGAAATTGCAGAAAAAAATGCACTTTTTCCGGGCCTGGTCAGGGTAAGCTTTGGATTGTACAACACATACGGAGAAATTGATAAGTTTATAAATTTTATGCTCACAATTATTAATAACAAGAAATTTTTTATAAATAAATATGGAAATTCCAGGGGTCTGTACAATATTAAAAACGAGGTGTAAAAAAGGGCAGGAATATGATAAACTAAAGAGTAATACACAGGTTGACAATTAAAAATCGCAAGAAAGGTTATATATACACTGGAGGTTACAAATGAACTATGGATTTGTTAGAGTAGCAGCTGCGGTACCAACGCTGAAGGTTGCTAACTGTGAATATAATACCGGGGAAATAATAAAAATTTCAAAAGATGCCGAAAAGCAGGGCGCGCAGTTTGTTGTATTCCCCGAACTGGCTGTTACAGCTTATTCCTGCGGGGATCTCTTTTTGCAGAAGACCCTTCAGAATGCGGCAATAAAGGGACTGGAAACTATTCTCACTGAAACAAGAGCACTGGAATGTGTTATAATAATAGGTATACCGCTTGTTATAAACAGCAGGATGT
>JAFABO010000209.1 GCA_023426005.1 Bacillota bacterium
TCTCATAAACAGGCTGCCTTACGGTAGTAAGCGGCACTTTTGGGATCAGATCGAAAATAAGCCCGTCAAAACCTGCAATAGATATATCCCGCGGTATCTTAAGCTTCAGCCTTTCAGCCGCTCTGAAGGCACCGATGGCCAAGAGGTCGACACAGCAAAAAATAGCTGTGGGTTTTTCCCTGGTCATAAGGTCGTAAGCATTGGTATATCCCTCCTGCTCGGAGTTCTCAGCATATCTAACCAGCTTCTCATCAAAGGGGATGTTATTTTTCTCCAATGCCTTTTTATAGCCCTCCAGACGTTCAAGTGCATATCGCTGGCTTGTGTCTCGCATAATAAAACCAATTTTTCTGTGTCCATTGGCTATTATCTTATCTGTCATCATTACAGCACCCAGTTCATTATCTACGTCCACACAGTCTATATCCAGATCATTCTTTCCAAAAAGAACGAAAGGCACCTTTATTTGTGGGGTGAAAGCATTTTCCTCACTTAAATCCAATCCCATTACAATTACACCGTCACATCTATGGTTGAATTCCAGATCGCGCTTAACCAGGAACAGGTAATTTGCATTACTCAATTCCTCTGCTACACCGGCAATGAGATGCATGTTAAAAGGGTCTGAAATCCCTATATTCCGGGGTATATATAGATATATGGTCCGTGTATTGTTCTGCGCCAACGCTTTGGCTGCAAAATTCGGCATAAAGTCCAGTGCTTCCATAGCCTGTTCGACCTTGAGCCTCGTGGCCTCCGACACTATATCAGGAGAATTGACGACTCTTGAGACGGTGATAAGGGAGACTCCGGCCAGCCGGGCCACATCCTTCATATTTGCCATTGATTATTTTCCTTTTCATAACTTATAAACCAGCAAAAAATTAATAAGTCAATAGACCATCTTGGTAAAGGTCAATTAACTCTGTCCGCTTTTTATTGGAGTTAAAAGTTTATATATTTTGTGAAACTTGCATAAATTACGTTCCATGTTAGCGCTAACATTTATAAATAAATTCTATAACCTTTCATACCGGAAGTCAACAACATAAATTTTAATTTTTAATATTTCTTTAAAACTGTCGATAACATAACCGGGCACCATTTTTTCTACTCCGGAATGCAAACAAAAAAGCTGCTGTACACCGGATAATTTATTCCATGTACAGCAGCCTGTCAGCTAATTTATTATTCTATTATTCTTCTTCCTCTTCTACCATAGTCTTCTTAGCTTCTTCAATTATCTTGCCCGCAACCATGGCAGGAGCTTCTTCGTATCTTTCAAACCAGAGCTTGAAATATCCGCGGCCCTGGGTCATTGATCTCAGGTCGGTGGCATACTTGAACATTTCTGACTGAGGCACCTCTGCTTCAACCTGCTGTATCCCATTGTCCTGAGGATTCATTCCAAGTATACGGCCGCGTCTCTTGTTCAGGTCACCGATTATGTCTCCCATATAGCTATCGGGTACGTATACTTCAACATGGGCAATTGGTTCCAGAAGCGCAGGTCCGGCCATAGGCAGACCTTTTTTATATGCAAGCCTTGCCGCAATTTTAAAGGCCATTTCCGAGGAGTCAACATCATGGTAGGAGCCATCTACAAGGGTTGCCTTCAAATTGACCACCGGATATCCGGCCAGGACACCTTTTATGATAGCTTCCCTCAGACCTTTTTCAACAGCCGGATGATAGGATTTGGGCACCGAGCCTCCGAATATCTTTTCCTCGAATACCAGGTCTTCCTTATCCCCATGCTCAAATTCAATCCAGACATGACCGTACTGTCCGTGTCCGCCGGATTGCTTCTTGTGCTTGCCCTCAACTTTTACCTTCTTCTTTATGGTTTCCCTGTAGGGCACCTTGGGATCCACCAGGTTGACCGCAACCCCGAATTTTGCCTTCAATTTGCTGACTATGACATCCAGGTGCTGTTCTCCCACACCTGATATGAGCGTCTGATGTGTTTCGACATTGGTGGACACCTTGAAGGTGGGGTCTTCATCCTGCAGCTTGTGCAATCCCGAATTGATTTTTTCCTCATCGCCTTTTGCTTTTGGCTCAACAGCCAGTGAGAGTGCAGGCTCAGGGAATACTATCTTATCCAGCATAACCTTATTTGACTGGTCGCACAATGTATCATTGGTATTTGTACCCGCCAGTTTGGCAACTCCTCCAATATCGCCAGCAATAAGCTTGTCGGTGGGAAGCTGCTTTTTACCGCGCATTACAAATATCTGACCGATTTTTTCAACCTTTTCTGCCGTGGTATTGTATACCGCCGAGTCGGCTTTCAAGGTCCCCGAATACACTCTGAACATTGAAATTTTTCCTACAAAGGGGTCGGCAATGGTCTTAAATACCAGAGCAGCTAAAGGACCGGCGGGATCTGCCTTTATTTCAACCGTCTCGTCAGTTCCCGCTTTTACAGCTTTGGTACTGATACTTTCCGGAGAAGGCATATACTCCACAACTGCATTCATCAATTCCTGCACGCCCAGATTTTGAAGTGCAGAACCGCAGAATACCGGAGCTATAGAGCCATCATAAATTCCGGCCTTAATTCCCTTCCGGATTTCTTCCCCGGTGTACTCTTCGCCTCCAAAGTATTTCTCCATAAGAACCTCATCAGTTTCGGCGATGAGTTCATTTAATGAATCTTTTATTTTTGAAATTTTATCAGTTAAATCGGAAGGAATATCAGTATCTACGACTTTATCCTTCTGGAACTTTTTCGCAGTCATATTGATTATATCCACATAACCAACATATTTGTCAGCTTCATAGATTGGAAACTGGAAAGGAATAACTCCGCTTCCGAAGGTACCTGTCATTTTTTCCAATGCGGCATTGAAATTGGCATTTTCTTCATCCATCTTGTTTA
>JAFABO010000215.1 GCA_023426005.1 Bacillota bacterium
GAGTAATAAAGGCCAATATACCGTCCAGAATATCCTTTGCGGTGTCGTCGCAGGTGGATTCCAGAACCATACTGGATATGAGCGGAGCCGAGAAGCTGCTTGGCAGAGGGGATATGCTGTTTTATCCCGTTGGAGAGCCAAAACCTCTGCGCGTTAAGGGTTCCTTCGTCTCAGACAGTGAGGTTGAAAAGGTGGTTGAGTTCATAAAGACCCAGGGCTATTCAAACTATGATGAAAATATTATTGAAAAAATAAATGATCACAGCACAGGAAATGAAGAGAGTTCCGGTGACAACGACGAATTGCTGAATCAGGCCATTGATATGGTGGTTGATGCAGGACAGGCTTCTGTCTCTCTGGTGCAGAGAAAATTCAAGGTGGGCTATTCCAGAGCTGCCAGAATCATAGACCAGATGGAAGCGAGAAATATCGTCGGCCGGTTTGAAGGCAGCAAACCGAGGCAGGTTCTTATTTCAAAACAGCAGTGGATGGAGATGCAGATGAATGAAAAAGACAAACAGAATGCCAAGCAGCAATAATTATATTTCCCTGGGTTAATAATTGTCTGTCGTATTTAATATAATACAAAAAGGTATTGAATATTAATTTGCAAAAGATTCGGATTCGGGTACAGGTAAAAATATACGGCTGCTTTGCCGGTTTTTAAGCAATGTCCCGGACGGAAATACGCGGGGGTGCATGTATGTTTCTGTTAACTGCATTTAACATGGTTATTTTAGTTGTGCTGCTGGTGTACGTTTTTTACAGACTTCTCAAAACAAAAAGCCTTGTTACACTTGTTTCCTTTACACTTCAGCTTTCTGCTCTGACAATAGTTGTACTGTCCCTGATCAACCAGGTTCAAACCAGCAATAATGTTGAATTGTTTTATCTGTTTTGCGGGATAGTTCTACCCTGTTTATTAATTGCATCCGATTATCGTTCCATGATAAGGAAAATTAAAGAAAAGGGAAGTTTTGAGGGTTTTATCACAATCGACTATAATGTGGCGGATAAAAATGAGAATTCCGCAGAGATTATGAGTGTTATCAGTGACGAAGCCTTTGTGAACGACACAATTTCCGAACTTGGGTTCATTAAGGAAGAACTTTTTAAAGGTATCAGAAAAAAGCTTATACAGGCCGAGCACCTGTACAGCGAGGGTAATTTTGACGATGCCTATGAGCTTTACGGAAATTTGATAGCTTTAGCCGGCTCCTCGTCAAATCTCTATTTCAGTTATGCAAATGCAACTTTTAAAAAAGGTATGTACAGTGAGGCACAGGGTTACTATAGAAAAGTGCTTGAACTTAGCGGGCAGCTGATCGAACAGTTGAAAAAGACATCGCATAATTCTTCTAATTCCGAAGCTATCGGAAAAATTCAATTAAAACAATATCTGGTCTATTACAATATCGGTGTAACTTATCTGAACATGGGAAAACTTGATTTTGCCCTTGAAAATTTCCAAAAGGCGCTGGAAATCAATCCCGGCTTCAATATAGCAAAAGAGGGTATAGGGAGGATTTTCGCAGAGAAGGGCAACAAAATCGAGGCTGTTAAATATTATGAGGATATTCTTGAAAAGGACGGCAATAACTATATTATTTCCCTGCTGTTGGGAAAATTGTTCATGGAGCTGGGTAATATGGAGCAGGCAGAGACCTGCTTCAGAAAATGTATAAAGCTTTCCCCTGAAAAGTCCGGGGGATACGCCGAACTCGGCAAGCTGCTGATGAACCGGAAGAGCTATGAGCAGGCTGTTAAAGTATATAAAAGCTATATAGCTATTAATGAAACGGATTATTCGGGACATTACAATCTGGCCGGCTGTTATTTCAGGTTAAAGGAGCAGGACAGGGCTGTTTTTGAATATAAAAGAGCGTTGGAGCTGAATCCTGACAGCCATAATTGCCTTTTTAACCTGGCTTTGGTGTACGAGGATATGGGAGAATATGATAAGGCCATTGAATTGTATAAAAGTGCAATTCTTAATAAAATAGACTTTGTTGATGCGTATAACAATCTTGGCATTTTATTTTCAAAAATCCAGAGTCCCATGGAAGCTTTGGCGACCTATACAAATGGTATAAAGGCCTGTTCCGGCAATGGCGGGCTGTATTACAACATGGGAGTGGTACTGTTTGATTTGAGGAGATATCAGGACGCAGCCGATGTGTTCAGGTGTGCCATAGAGAAGAATCCGGAAGATACGGATGTTTACTATTATCTGGGTGCATCGCTTACCGAAGCAAAGAAATATGACGAAGCCATAAAGGCGTACGGCAGGGCTCTGGATCAGAATATGAGCGAAGCCGAGATTTATTATAATATAGCTGCAGTCTATGCACTGATGAAAAAGCAGGACATTGCCATGGATAATCTGAAAAAGGCAATAAGCATAAATCCTGACATCAGGCAGCAGGTATATGTAAACAATGTTTTTGACTCCCTGCAAGGGCAGCTGCTGATGCTGGAAGAAAACTGAATGTCTGTCTAAAAATAATGTCTGATTTTTACCATTTTCAAGCAATTACTTCATGCTAAAATGAACCTGTTATATTTGTGTTGCTGTACATCAGCGGAATGGGGGAGTTACATGAGCAATGACGAAATGTTACTGGCAATAAAAGAGATGTTTGATCTTAAAATTAATGAATTAAAAGTTATTCTGGAAGCTCATTGTTGAAAGCCTTGAAAAAGACATGGTTATTGTCAAAGGCTATGTAATCGGGGTTGATGCCATGCCAGGCTAAATGAGCATGATACAATACTTAAACGGGTAAAGTGATATAGTAGTATATGGAGTATTGATTAAAATTTAAAAACTATAACGCCGGTTTTCCGGGCTTAGGTTATAAGCCGGAACCGGCTTTTTTGATGCGTGCGAAGAAACTTTGTGCTTAATGTAGTTTACTACTTTCTTTTTTGTGCTAGAATAATACTGATTCGTATTTGCTTTATTAGTATTTACTGCGGTTAAATTTTTTGTAAAGGACGATATAAATGGCTTTTTTACCTGTAAGCTTTGAGGATATGAATGAGAGAGGCTGGGAACAGCTGGATTTTATATATATAAGCGGAGATGCATATGTTGATCATCCCAGCTTTGGTCATGCAATAATAACCAGGGTATTGGAAAATGAGGGCTTTAAAGTTGGAATTATAGCACAGCCTGACTGGAAAAAGAGTGAGGACTTCAAGAGGTTAGGACGTCCGAAGTACGGAGTTCTTATCTCATCAGGTGTTATAGATTCAATGGTCAACCACTATACTGCCGGTAAAAAGAAAAGGTCCGGCGATCTGTATTCACCGGGGGGGAAAGCCGGACACAGACCCGACAGGGCGGTTATAGTCTACGCCAATAAAATCAAGGAAATCTTTAAGGATACTCCGGTTATTATAGGCGGAATTGAGGCTAGTCTCAGAAGATTTGCACATTATGACTACTGGGAGGATAAGGTCAGAAGATCTATTCTGGTTGATTCCAAAGCTGACATTTTATCATATGGAATGGGTGAAAAACCCATTGTTGAAATTGCGAAACTTTTAAGGAAGGACGTTCCTGTTGCAAGCATAAAGCATACAAGGGGGTGCTGCTACCTTTCTGCCTATGATGAACTGCCTGCCGAGATAAAAAGTGCCCTGGGTTCAAATGGATCCAGGACAATAGCAGTACTGCCTTCTTTTGAAGAGGTGTCAGAAGACAAAAAAACCTATGCTGAAGCATTCAAAATACAGTACAATGAGCAGGATGCCATCAGCGGTAAGATTCTGGTTCAGAAGCACGGAGACAGATACCTGGTGCAAAACCCTCCTTCTTTACCCATGTCTGTTTCAGAGCTGGACAGGGTATATGCGCTGCCCTACGAAAGAACCTATCATCCTGAATATGAGAAGTTTGGCGGAATACCTGCAATATCCGAAGTTGAATTCAGCATAACCAGCCATAGGGGCTGCTACGGGGGCTGCTCCTTCTGTGCTCTAAATTTCCATCAGGGCAGGGTTATTCAAAAGCGCAGTCAGGCTTCGGTCATCAACGAAGCAAAAAAACTTATCTGGACCGAGGGCTTTAAAGGCTACATTCATGATGTGGGCGGACCGACGGCAAATTTCAGGAGCATAGCCTGTGAGAAGCAGGTTAAACACGGAGTTTGCAAGGATAGGCAGTGTTTGCACCCGACTCCATGTAAAAATCTGATAGTGGATCATTCGGAATATCTGGAGCTGCTGAGAAAGCTGAGAGCACTTCCCGAAGTGAAAAAGGTATTTATCCGCTCGGGTATAAGGTATGACTATTTGATGCTGGATAAAAACGATGACTTTTTCACCGAACTTTGCGAGCATCATGTCAGCGGACAGTTAAAGGTTGCTCCGGAACATGTAGTTGACAGAGTTCTTGAAAAAATGGGCAAGCCTGACCGGCAGCTTTATGACCGGTTTGTAAAGAAATTTTACCATATCAACAGGAACATAGATAAAGAGCAATACCTGGTCCCATATCTTATTTCAAGCCACCCCGGCAGTGATCTGAATGCTGCGGTTGAACTGGCGGAATATTTGAAGGAACATGGAATTAATCCCGAACAGGTGCAGGATTTTTATCCGACGCCAGGAACATTGTCCACCAGCATGTTCCATACAGGTTATGACCCAAGAAACATGAAAAAGGTATATGTTCCGAGAATTCCAAAGGAAAAGGCCATGCAGAGGGCTTTGCTGCAGTACAGGAAAAAAGAAAATTACCGGCTTGTAATTGAAGCTCTCAAAGAAGCTCATAGAGAGGATTTGATTGGCTTTGGGCCAAAATGTCTGGTTAAACCGCTGAAAGGCATGAAATTTGAAGCAGCGGATGGTAAGCCCTCCGGCAAAAGATCTGCGGTTGATACTCCCAGGGGTGTTGGTAATAAAGCGGCCTCCGGAAGTAAAAAGTTGTCGGCCGGTAATGAGAAGTCAATAAAAAACCGAAACCGGAATACTGGCAAAAATCCTTCATCGGCCGGCCGAAAGACTGCTGAAAAAAAGAGGAAGGGCCGATAATATAATTTTAATAAATTGACAAGTAAAAATCCTTAAAATAAAATATATAGAGGATCTGTTTGGATTATTTTGGCACTTTCCATTCAGATTGTAAAAATACAAAAGAGAGGTACTTTTTTATGTCGGCAAAGGTATTAAATGGAACAGAACTAGCCGGAAAGGTTAAAGCTGAGCTCAAGGAAAAAGTTGAGGCATTAAAGCAAAAGGGCATAAATACGGGGCTTGCAGTAATAATAGTGGGAGACGATCCCGCCTCAAGAGTATATGTAAATCATAAGAAAAACGACTGCGCAGAGATAGGGATTAAATCCTTCGAATATGCCCTTCCGGCATCGACTTCAGAGGAAGAGCTGCTGGAATTGATTGAAACCTTAAACAATGACAATAATGTAAACGGTATACTGGTTCAGCTGCCCATACCAAAACATATTAACGAGGAGAGAGTTATTGCGGCAATTAATCCTCTGAAGGATGCAGATTGTTTTCACCCTGTAAATGTGGGTAATTTGATGATTGGCAGGCCGCAGTTCCTGCCGTGCACTCCTGCCGGGGTTGTAGAGCTGCTGGAGGCAAATGGTATTCAAATCGAAGGAAAGAATTGTGTTGTGGTGGGGAGAAGTAATATTGTCGGAAAGCCGCAGGCTATTTTACTTCTTGCAAAAAATGCCACGGTGACAATATGCCATTCAAAGACTGCCAACATTGCCGATGTGTGCAAGAGTGCGGACATTCTGGTGGTTGCTGTGGGGAGGGCCGAATTTATAAAGCCCGAACATGTCAAACAGGGTGCGGTTGTGATTGACGTAGGGGTATCAAGAGGGGCAGACGGCAAGCTGGTGGGGGATGTGCAGTTCCAGACGGTTTCCGAAATTGCATCTGCAATCACAAAAGTTACCGGCGGAGTAGGTCCCATGACCAGAGCGATGCTGATGAAAAATACGGTGAAAGCTACTTTGCTTCAAAACAATTTATATTAAGGTTTTGTTAAGTTTTTGTTAAGCGTCTGGTTGTGTATTGGTTTTGCTTAACTTTTTACGTAATATTTTGGATTTTTAATTTAAAGTTTTAGTGAAATGTCACAAAAAAACATGGCAATATGCCATGAAATTTTTAATTCTTGACATAAAAATTAAAAAAGATTAAAATTAACTTGATTATGGCAAGTAAGTTGGGAGTATTGTAGAAGGTAATTTATATCAGAAAACACATTTGTCAGATTAATGACTTATTGAATATAAGCTTGTTTTAGGCTAATTTATATATGCGGGTTTGTTTTACATCTCATATCGAATTTGTGTACATTTTTTAATGTACAATATAGCCATAGGCATAAATGCTTGTTTTTTGATCAAACTGTCTGCAATACAGTAAGGATTTTTCCAGTTTCCTATCCGACTTGTTTCCAATCATAAAAGTCAATTTCCCATGATACTTTGAACATCAAAGTTTATAATTGACTAACTATTTTGAATATGAATTTTGAAATTTGAGCATTGAAAACTGAATAAGGAGGAGGTGTGTAACAATCGAACTTACAAGCATTTTAATTGGA
>JAFABO010000228.1 GCA_023426005.1 Bacillota bacterium
TCTTTCACTTTGATTTCCCCTTCCAAAGAGTCAACTTCTTATTGACTGTTTTCTTCTCCAGCAAATTTTTATTCAGAGCTTTTCTCAATATATCGGGTGTGAGATTTCTTGATAACCCGCCGTTAAGAGCATAGGATATCTTGCCGGTCTCTTCCGAAACAACAACCGCAATGCAGTCGGAAACTTCGGTGATGCCAAGCGCGGCTCTATGCCTTGTGCCCAATTCCTTGCTCAGGTTTGGATTGTCTGTGAGCGGAAGAAAACACGCTGCGGATTTCAGTTTGTTGTCTCTCAGTATTAAAGCTCCGTCATGCAGAGGAGTATTCGGCGTAAATATATTGATTATCAATTCGGAACTGACGCTTGAATCCAGTCTGGTCCCCGTATTTATGATCTCACCCAGCTTGGTCTCTCTTTCAACGACTATAAGAGCTCCCGTCATGGTTCTTGAAAGCTCTGTAGCTGATTTAACTATTTCTTCGATTGTAAAGGTCGTATTTATGACATCGTCTTTTTCATCAAATTTGAAAAAGTCTTTAAAATTGCTCCTGCCTATCTGCTCCAGACCTCTTCTGAGTTCGGGCTGAAAAACCACTACCAGGGCAAATCCGGCAAGCTCTATGGTTTTATTCAGAATATATGCAAGTGTCCTGAACTCAAATGCCTGACTTAGCATGGCAGTAATGAGTATGACAACGATACCCTTGACAAGCTGCCATGCCCGGGTTTCCTTTACCAGCTGTATAAGCTTATAGGTCAGATAGGAAACAATACTTATATCAATTAATGATCTAAGAGCTTCCAGGGGTTCCTTCAGAGGAACATATACCGATAGAAAATCGACTATACTTTTGAGGTTTGTAACAAAAGTATCAAACAAACATATTCACACCCTTATAAAAAATGAAGGTAAACAGAAATAAAATAAAATCAAATTAACATAATATAAATATAACAATAAATATATATAATAATTTTAATATAAAAACCCATAGTCTTAAATGGGTAAAAATAACTAATTTTACTTCCATTTATATCATTTTTTTCACTTTTAAATAATTGGGGAATATCCCCTTGCAACTGCTGTTTTTACATTCCGGCAAATACTGATAATCCGACTGAAATGACCGATGTAAGTATGAATACAACAGCCAGGGTAACAGCAACCCATTTGACCCACCGTTTTTGCATATATGTGTCCTCCACGTTTTTAAAATCTAATGGTCTGCAACATCTCCGAGCCATTCCCTTACATCCGCATCACTGGGCATCCTCCAGTCCCCTCTGGGCGAAAGACTTATAGAACCCACTTTAGGCCCATCCGGCAGACAGGAGCGTTTGAACTGCTGGCTGAAGAATCTTCTCAAAAACGTATTTAACCATTTGTTAATTATTTCTTCACTGTATTTTTCCTCAAAGGCCTGCTTTGCCATATAATATAGCTTTGCCGGATTAGCGCCGTATCTTACCATATGATAAAGGAAAAAGTCGTGAAGCTCATACGGTCCAACAATGTCCTCGGTTTTCTGGGCTATTTCGCCTGCTTCATCAGTGGGGAGCAGCTCAGGACTTATAGGTGTATCCAATATGCTAAGCAGCACCTTCCTTGTTTCATCCCCGAATACATAGTCGGCCGCCCATTGAACGAGGTACCTGACCAAGGTTTTAGGCACTCCGGTGTTTACGGCATACATTGACATGTGGTCGCCGTTGTAGGTAGCCCATCCCAGAGCAAGCTCCGACAGGTCGCCGGTACCGATAACAAGACCGCCTATTTTATTGGCTTTATCCATCAGAATCTGAGTTCTTTCCCTTGCCTGTACATTTTCATAGGTTACATCATATACCTCCGGATCATGTCCGATATCTCCAAAATGCTTCATACAGGCTTCCTTTATATCAATCTGATAAGTTGTTACCCCCATCAGCCTCATCAATTCCAATGAATTGTTAAGTGTATTGGAGGAAGTCCCGAAACCCGGCATTGTCACAGCATGTATATTTTTCCTGTCCAGTCCCAGCCTGTCGCAGGCTTTGACAATGACCAGCAGCGCCAGTGTGGAATCAAGCCCTCCGGAAATTCCGATTATACATTTGTTCAGACCTGTGTGTTTAAGCCTTTTAGCAAGTCCCGAGGTCTGAATGTTGAATATCTCCTCACACCGTATATTCCGTACCTCCGGATTGGAAGGTACAAAGGGGTGGGGATCTATTCTTCGAAGCAATTTTCCGGTGTCAAGCTCTTTTATATTAAATACTGCTTTTCTGTATGCATTGTCTGCTGTTTCGTGTGTAAAGCATGAATTTTTGAGCCTTTCATTTATCAGCCTCTCTATGTCAATATCACTGACAACCAGCTGCTCTTCAAAGGAAAACCTTTGACTTTCCCCCATCAGTGACCCGTATTCGCTTATCAGAGCATGTCCCCCGAAGACAAGATCGGTAGTGGACTCATTGGGGCCCGAGGACGAATAAACGTACGCTGCAGCGCACCTGGCAGACTGCAGGCTGACCAGGCTCTTCCTGTATTCATGCTTGCCTACTATTTCATTGCTGGCCGAAATGTTGAACAGCAGTGTGGCACCATTGACAGCCTGTGAACCGCTCGGCGGAGCCGGTGCCCACAGGTCTTCGCATATCTCAATGCCAAAGCACAGTCCGCTTATGTTCCCCGCTTCAAAAAGCACATCTGTTCCGAAGGGGACACTGAAACCCAAAAGGTTGATGGTTTCATTCTTTTTCCCGAAGCCGGAGCAGAACCACCTCTTTTCATAAAATTCGCTATAATTGGGTATATATGTTTTGGGAACCACTCCCAAAATCTTTCCTTCCTTCAAGGCAACTCCGCAGTTATACATCCTGCTGTTTATAACAAGCGGTATACCTATTATTATAACACATTCCAGTGCTCTTGTTTCAGTGAGAATAGTTTCCAGTCCCTTTATTGCCGCATTCTGAAGGGTCTTCTGCAAAA
>JAFABO010000069.1 GCA_023426005.1 Bacillota bacterium
GCCTTGGTGATCGAATAAGCGCTCCAATTAATTGTATTAGCCAATCCTTCTCTGATTTGCTCTTCATCGTCTACAATCAGTATATTCATAGAACAGACTAACCTCCAGTTCTGAAATTGATCTTTCAACCCGGATATGCCATAACATATGCAGTATCAGAGTGAAATAATATCCTGGTAGCGGGCCGGATCAGCGGGCATTGTTACAACTACCCGGGTGCCTATACCTGGTGTGCTGAAAAACCTGACACCTCCGTGGTATTCGCTGCCAAAACGAAGTGTAATCCTATCATGTAGGTTTTTTAATGCACTAATCCTCGGAGTAACCAGCTCCCCTTTAATTATCGAACGTACAACCTGTTCATCCGTCCCCTTTCCGTCGTCGGTTATATCAATAACCAGATCTCCGTTATTTTTTTCTACTATCAGATATATAGTACATTCTCCCATTTTATTTTCAAACCCATGTTCAATTGAATTTTCCAGTAACGGCTGCAGTACAAAGGTAAGTATTTTATATTCATAAAGTCCCTCAGGAACTTCCGCGATATATTTTAGCCGGTTACCAAAGCGTTTCTGCTGGAGCTTGACATAAACCATCGCAGCATCAAGTTCATCGGCAATAGTCGAAACAGGTGAATTGGTATAAAGATTTTTATGCATCATTTTTGAAAGGATTTCAATATAATATTCTACTTCGCTGTCCCCGTTTTTCCGCGCTGTCCAGCGTATATTGTCCAGAGTATTCAATAGAAAATGCGGGTGTATCTGAAGTCTGAGCGATTCAAGTTTCATCTCGTTCTCCTTCAGTTTCGCATTCAACATATTTTCCATGAGTGTCTTAAGACTTTTTGTCATCTGATTAAATGAAACCGCCAGCATTCCTACTTCATCCCTGCTGAGGACTTCAACCTGGATATCAAGATTTCCGTTTTTTACTTCAACCATTTTACTCACAAGCCTTCTTATGGGTTTTATGATAAAGCGGGAAGTAAAAATAGTAAAAGTAAAAACGAAAACAAGCAGTATTATTATTATATACACCGTATAAGAAGATATATTGAGGGAGGAATGGTAAAGCAGCGTAGAATCAATCTGGGCTACAACATACATGTCATAATCCGATACCTGCTTTATAATATAACTGAAATCACTATAAGATTCATAATACATTTCATTGCTTGCCCGTGATAGATTTTCCGGTTTAATATACTGCAGCTTCTTGCCGATATCTGTTTTGTCTTTTGCTGACATGACCAGTCCCTGTCCGTTGCAAAGATAGACGTTAAGCTTGTTTTCCTGAGTATTTAAGGATTCGATTACATTGAAAAGTACATCCTCGGTCAAGGCCAATCTCATGGTTCCAACCTGCTTGAAAGTATTAGGGTTATTAATTATGCGAATAAGTGAGATAACATAAAAACTCTGCCGGGGGTTCTGTACATTACTAGATTCATAAATGCCGCTCCATAAAGGACGGCCGCCCATGCTGTGGGCCCTTTGAAACCAGAAGGACATATTATTGTCGGAAATCTGGTTGTCCGCTGTCTGTATGATTGCCCTATCATTTAAGTCATAAAAAGCAATCGAATATATATCAGGATCAACAAGAAAATGAGAAGTCAGCATACGGAATCTTGCCAGCTTTGAAGTATAATCAGGCATAAGATTTTTCTCATTATTCTCTACAAGCAGTGAATATAACTCATCAAAGGCAAGAAACGAGTACGAGATCAGCTCAACTTTTTTAAAAATTTCCTTATAGCTGTTTACCGACATATCTATCATATTCTCATAAGTATAAATGGATTGGTCCTCAATCGTTTTCAGCGCCGGAGAAATGATAAAAAACCACATAGCCGCAATACATACAACATACACTACAAAAAGAATCACTGTGTATTTCTTATATAAATTCATATCACAACACATCCCATAGTGGCAATTAGGTAAAAAGATATGCTTGTCCCTTATAATTCAGCACTATTATACCATTTTTAGTTATCAAGGTACAGAATCTTCATTTATCTTTGCTATCTCGTTCCACATTTAGCCTTTAACGGCCCCTGCGGATAAACCCTGTATAAAGTATTTCTGAAAATAAACAAAAACTATGAACAGCGGAGCAATAATTGTTATGATTGCAGCTCCGAACGGCCCCCATTCAATTCCGTACTCACCTTTAAAATTCAGCAGTCCAACCGGTAGGGTCTGTATTTTATTTGATGATGAAGAAGCTATATTAGCCCATAGGAATTCTCCCCAAATACTGACAAAGTTGAACACAATGACAGTTGCTATGGCCGGAGTGACGAGAGGCGTAATAATCGTGAAAAACGTTCTTAATTCACCGCTTCCGTCAACACGGGCCGATTCCAATATTTCAGAAGGTATCGTGGCGTAAAATTTCTTGAAAATATAAATGCTAAAAGGTAGCTGCCATGCTGCATATGGAATAATTAACATAAGTAGTGTCTTGGTCAATTTAAATTTTATCAACTGAATATAAAGTGGTACATATACCGCAACTCCCGGTATAAAATTCAAGCCCATCAGGATTGAAACAATTAACTCACTTTTTGGAATATGAAGCTTTGCAAGAGCATACCCGGCAAGCATTGAAAACAAAAGAGAAATTGCAACGGCACTGACCGTCACTATTATGCTGTTCCCGGCATATAGCTGAATCTGTCCTTCATACCAGGCATACACATAGTTACTCCACCTTGCAACCTGAGGTAAGCCCCAGATATTTGTATAAAATTCCTTATTGTCTTTTAATGAAACCAACATTATAAAAACGATGGGATATAAAATAACCAGGGAAAAAAGTATTGAAACTGCTATTGCAGCTATCCTCATAGACACATTTGATTTAGTACTCATATTCTTCACCCCTAAAAACGCGATTAAGTATAATTAAGAAAATGAATACCACTATCACAAAGACTACTGATAGAGCCGATGCATATCCAAAGCTGGTATATGCATATGCATTTTCTACAATCCACATTGGCATGACTACCGTAAGCTTTGACGGACCACCTCCGGTCAATGCTACAACGGTATCATAAATTTTCAGCCCTCCAAGCATTGTGAACATTGTACTGAGCTCAATCATAGGCTTTATCAGCGGTAAA
Organism: Bacillota bacterium; assembly: GCA_023426005.1. Taxonomy (GTDB): domain Bacteria; phylum Bacillota; class Clostridia; order Acetivibrionales; family DSM-1351; genus Ruminiclostridium. The sequence continues at coordinate 3,140 of JAFABO010000069.1, forward strand.
TATATACGAAATAAAATCTGCCTGTTGTTGGCACCGTCCAAATGCGCGGATTCAATGAGTGCCGCAGGTACATTCTGAAGACCTGCAAAGCACAGTACCATCGGCAGTCCAAACTGTCTCCATACGGTTACCGCTACAATAGCGGGCAATACCGTTTTGGAATTGACAAGCCATGCCGTTTGCAGCTTCCCCAGACCGACTGCTTCCAGAATTCCGTTTAAAAGACCTATATCCTCGGTAAAAATAAAAAGGAACATAAGTCCGGTAATGGTCGGCGCAATCATATTCGGAGCGAATAGTATTGTTCTGCAGACATTGCCTAAAAAACGTCTGATGTACAAATTCAGCCAGGCCAGCATAACTCCCAGAGCCACACTGATTATCGAAGAGAAAAATGCAAAATAAATGGTGTTTTTCAATGCTCGGAAAAAAATCTTATCCCTGAGCAGATTTTGATAATTAACAAGACCGACAAACTTTCTTTCACCAAAACCTGTCCATGACGAAAGAGACAGCGGTATAACATCTGTAAGAGGGTATGCCATAAAGAGCAAGTACAGACCAATTGCAGGCAGCAGGAACAATACACCAATGAATGTATACTTACGCTTTATATGTTTTGAATGATTCATCTCAGTACACCTTCCGATCATTTAAACCTGGGAACTGTACCGGCTTACCGATACAGCCTCCCGGTTTATAGGTTTTTTTAACTATTTGGCTTGGGATTTAATCACCTGACGCAGATTTTCCATTTCCTTTAATGTGTCATCTATTGAACGAGTGTTGCTGCAAGGGCCGCTAAACACTTCCTGCTTTATAAATGACTGCATTTTAGAGCCCATTCTGCAAGGGTTTAACCCGGCTATAATACTGCCTGTGGCGGAATAGCCAACCAGTTCCTTCAAACCTTCAGAAATATTCAAGTTTAAAGTTGTAGCGGGAACAGTACGTGTATCGGCTACAATCTGCTGACCTTCCTGACTGGTCATATACTTAATGAACTTTATACTGGAATCAATATTTTCCTTGGGAGCATTCGAAGGAATAAAGTACACATCGGTTTCCATGTTCTCATAGGATTTCATTCCGGCTTTCTTAACCGGCTTTAGCATAACGCCGATATCGAAATCACAGGACGCCTCATGTATACCAAGAGCTCCTGAATAGTTGAAGATAAACATGCATCTTCCCTGAGCAAATCCGGCATTGGAATCGTCAGGACTCGTATTGATCCCGCCTTCTCCCGGATACCAGTAGCCCTTGTTGTACCAATCTTTTACCAATTCTATAACCTCTTTGATGGCATCGGACTCAGGGGTATTAACAAACGATACATCTCCATTTGCCGCAGACCATGCAGTGCCCGGTTTAATCTCTTCCAAAAGTGAATATGTAAGTCCGTACATACAGTCTTGCATACTCACCGAGTTGGTCGTGAATCCGAAAATTTTATCCTTCTTCAGGGCTTCAAAAATTTTTGTCATCTCATCCCAGGTTTCGGGTTCCTTAAAACCGTACTTGTCCATCATTGTTTTGTTGTAAAAAACAACATGGTAAGTGGCTGATATAGGGATACCCCAGACTTCTCCATCTTTACCTGTACTGGTTTTTAAAACGGCCTCTGTTATGTCTTTTCTCCATGCTCCGTCATCTGCATCCAGATATGATTTTAAATCAGTGCACATTCCTATATCAGAGAACGTATTGAGTCGAGTCCCCCAGTATTGAGCCAAATCGACCGGATCACCGGCTGCTATACCAGTTTTGATAACCTGTTCACGTGTTGCCGTTTCGTTGGTAACCACCTCGACTTTGATGCTCGGATTGGCTTTTTCAAAGCCTGCCACCAATTCGTTGGTTAAGTCTCCGGCGCCTACGCCAAAGGTAATCGTTTTTGTCTCACCTGAACCTGCCGTTGACGCAGCTTGTTTGGCTCCAGTGCTTTGCGTGGATTCGGAGACCCCCGATTGTCCTGAGCATCCGCCAAGCAGTGAAACAATAATTAAAACACACAATAGTAAGGAAAAGTACTTTTTCATTGATTTGCCCCTTTCTCTTTAATAAAAACGGAGATTTTCTTAATTAACTACAAATCCGGATTTTATAAATTAATTATATCTATTATGTAAAGGAAAGTAAGTATCGTGTGTTTTGAAAAAATGTATTTATTTTAGGTACAAATATAAGCAGTAAATTTAGCTAGAATTTGTGCATTTTGCACAAATCTCTTCTCATCACATATTTCTGGCATTCTAAACTTCTAAAATTCCTATAGTAAATTTAATTACTAAACAAAAAAGGAGTGCTGCGACACTCCCAATGGTAACCAAAGATAAAATTACTACAAAATTTACTACATATGAAATAAACACCCTTTATAAAATTATACTCATTTGCAGGATAATTAAGATTTAAGTCAATAAAAAGAAAAACTGTCTATTAAACAGTTTTAATTTGGTGACGAATACTGGGCTCGAACCAGTGACCCCTACCATGTCAAGGTAGTACTCTAGCCAACTGAGCTAATCCGTCGTTTACCCTATTTAAATTTGGTACAACAACTATAATATATGGAGTTAATGACTTTGTCAAGATATCAATTCCTCTTTTTATCTTTAAAACACCAGGAGAAATATGCAGCACAGCAAAGGATCATTAATCCTGATATTCCAAAAACAATCAACATATTATCCAAAACTGTTACTTTAATGTCTATCTTTATACCGCTCAAAGCTCCCACCACAACTGAGCCCATCAGGGCACTGAAAAAACCGGCAGCTCCGGCTAAAGCCGCATTAAAGCCTACAAACACCGTCCTTCCCTCCTGAGGTGCATATTTAAACTGGATATTAAACAGGGACAGATTAACTCCTGCCCAGCCTATACCCGCAAGCACCTGAACAAAAGGTATTATAAGAAAATAAGTACTATGGTTAATGAAGCTCCAGGTAACATGGACTATGCCCAATACTGTCATTGAAGCAACTACAGTAAATTCCCAGCTCCTTTTTTCCGAAATCCGGCCCCATATTCTCGCCGAATAAGACTGAACACAGGATAATATTATTCCAATAACCATTATATACGTATATGAAAGCTTCAAGCCATTAACCATATATACCGAAAAAAACGGCAGTGAAAACTGTACGCTTAGATTCCATAGAATATTGAGCAGCACGACCTTCCGAAACTGCTTGTCCCTCAGAGGTATGGAAATCAGCCTCTTTATATCCAGGGTCTGATCGTATGGTTTGACCTCAGGTTCCTTGATCCTTTTCAGTGTTAAAACATTAAACAGTGTAATAATCAGCGCAACTGAAAATACCACCACAAATCCCAAATAATCCTGATTGTGTAATTTGAACAAGTCCAATATCCTGCCCATCACCAGGGACACTACCGCTGCTGAGGCAAGTATGCACATATCTCTCAACCCAAAGTATCTTCCCCGCAGTTTTTCAGGAACAAGGCTGATTATCCAGCTGGCGGAGGCAGGTGTCAAAAACCCTGAGGCACAATACGCCAGAAAATACATGCTGCCCAAAATCAGCAGCCTTGCAGGCTTACTGTCAGTTACAAAAGGTATAAACATCATCAGGCATAAAAGTGTCCTGTAAAACAGGCACAGTGCCACAATCAGCGGCCTTCTCCTGGGCAGTTTCTCAAGTACCAGAGGACTGAACATCTGTATTATATTAGCCAACAGCGGGAGGGCCATTATTATTCCGTTAAACTGCTCGTTAGCTCCCAGATAACTGGCATAGCCCACTAAAAAGGCTCCACTGGTCAATGTAAAAATAGCATTTGCAAGACAGCCCTCAAGTACGAATCTCCGTCTGCTGAGTTCCAGGTTATCGTCAGTTACAGTTCTACTGACAAGACCAAGTTTGTCAAAAATATACCTTATGCCCATGTATGTAGCCCCCACTATAAATATGCTGCGACAAAATTATACGACGAAAAATTTTATATGAAATAATTATGACTTGGCAGATCGTTCGCTT
>JAFABO010000190.1 GCA_023426005.1 Bacillota bacterium
GAGTAAGAATCGGGTTTGCTGTTACAGGCTCATTTTGCACCTTTGCTAAAATAATCCCTCAGGTAGAGAATTTGGTTAACGAAGGTGCAGAAGTTATTCCAATAATATCTGAGTCTGTAAACCTGTATGATACACGGTTTAATAAAGCTGAGGATTTTAAAGACACTCTACAGGCCATAACCGGTAGACAGCCCATAAACTCTATTGTGGATGCTGAACCAATAGGTCCGAAAGCTCTGCTGGATATATTGGTTATAGCACCTTGTACCGGCAATACCATTTCCAAAATTGCAAATGCTATAACCGATAGTCCTGTTACCATGGCCTGCAAAGCTCATCTCAGAAATATGAGACCGATTGTGATAGCTGTTTCCACCAATGACGGGCTTGGAGCAAATGCAAAAAATATCGGTATTCTGCTGAATATGAAGAATATATATATGGTTCCCTTTGGTCAGGATGATCCCATTAAGAAGTGTACATCACTGGTAGCAGATTTTGATCAGATTTTGCCCACTATTCTCAATGCACAGCAGAATTGCCAGATACAGCCCATACTTGTTTATAAAAAAGTATGAAAAATAGGTTAAAAGGTTATAAACGCCACGGAATACCAATTAAACCGTGGTGTTTATTGTTTCAAATAATCTTAAAAATTATAATTTTTAAATTGCCGCTGCACCATTTTTACGTATTATTTTATAAAATAACTTAATAATAATATAAGACAAAAATGCAGAACAAAATTTATTAATTAAGGCAATAGCTTAGAACCTTAATGGAGGATAGAGTGAATAAACAATACCGAGAAAATAATGAAACCCCGGAAAGCCAGCCGGCTGAGCAGCAGCAGGAACAAAACGCCAACCTGCAGGAGATCAGGGAACTTGGGACAACCAGCCTGCCAAATGAGGAAAGCAACATACATTGCTTGTCCATTATAGGACAGATAGAAGGACACATACTGCTGCCGCCCCACAACAAAACCACAAAGTACGAACATGTTATTCCTCAGCTTGTTGCCATAGAGGAGAGCAAACAAATTGAAGGACTGCTCCTGATACTGAATACGGTCGGAGGAGATGTGGAAGCAGGTCTTGCTATTTCAGAAATGGTAGCCAGTCTTTCAAAACCGACCGTTTCACTTGTCCTGGGCGGAGGGCACAGTATTGGCGTTCCCATGGCGGTTTCGGCTGATTATTCTTTCATAGCCGGTTCGGCTACAATGACAATACACCCCATAAGGCTCAACGGATTGGTAATCGGTGTACCGCAAACCTATGAATATTTTGACAAAATGCAGGAAAGAGTGGTTAACTTTGTATCCAGCCATGCAAAAATAAAGAAGGATAAATTCAGGGAATTGATGCTGAAAACCGGAGAGCTTGCCAATGATGTGGGAACTGTTCTGTTTGGGGAAGAAGCTGCCAGGATTGGATTGATCAATGAGGTCGGAGGCCTGGCGGATGCTATCAGAAAATTGAATGAACTGATTGAATTAAACAGAAAGAAAACTGATTGTTCAAAGGAAGAGGGCGTACTGCAATGATTTTATATACCATTTATGATCCTTCCGTAATATTTCAAAATATCGACTATTACAACCAGGAGAAATTGAACTCCGGATTTACTGAAATGAAAGTAAACGGGGTAAAGGTTCTCGCCTCTCCGGCCCAAAATGCCGGGATGCGGATAGAGCGGCTGCTCAGCACTAATCCCAGGCATTTTTTAGACCCCGGGCTTCAACCGGGAGTGAGCATACCGGAGAAGAGCGTTGATTAAGAAAATTGCCATTCCTGTTGTGGAATGGCAATTTTAAAAATCTTTTTCTATTTCGTCTACTTGACGGGTGGCACTCCCTTATTTTTTGTTAAGTCAATTACTTAACATTTTTTGTGGCAATTTTAGCAGGAGCTATTATAGGATCTATGTGGGGCTCTCCGTAAACTCCATAGCCTTCGTAGTCGCGTTTTACTCTCACCTGAATTATATAGCTCCATCCATCGTTGGCCTCATAAATCACCCATGTATCTTTAGTTGAATATTTTGCAATGGGATAATCATCATCATCTTTTTCAACATACCATGAATTGGCCGAATTTCCCAGGGTTATATACTTGGTAATTTTTTTGCAATTCTTGTAGTCTGCCATAATCATAGCTTTAATATTTTTTTCCGATAATTCTGCATCCTTGTATGGACTATTCTTCTGAGAGAACTGAACAGGTACTTTTCTTAAATTTGCCCTGTATGCGGCTGCAATTTTATTGCAATCATCGGCATTCTTCTTCAGTTTTGCCAAATCTCCGTTTGTCCAATCAATCTTGAAGCTTCCGGAAGCAATTTTCTGTCTGTTGAGAGTAAGGTCGATTGAAACTTCATGTTCTCCCGGTCCCAGCAGTATAAATAAATTTTCATACCAGCTTGTCAGATCATAACCTACAGTATCTTTAGGATTCGGAACAATTTCAAAAGTAAAATAAGCTTTGTTCGCCTGGTAATCCTGAATATTCATGGGTATAATCGGATTTGAATTTCCCCAGTATTCCGCACCGTCAATAGTAATTGTTGCCATAGCCTGTACAGTTTCATAAGGAATATACGTATCATCAAATGCCTCTCCGATTTTATCAATGGACTGTACGTTTTTATCAAGATAAGCTATTGCATAAATATTGCTGTTTGCATTAAACTTGCTGGTAAATTGACCTGCAGTTTCTTTTCCTGCCTTGATACTTGTTTCGGAGAATAAGATTTTCCCTACATTATTTTTATGTATGTCACTTGCATAAATGCTGGCTGCAGCAGCTACAGGGCTTACAACAAGTGTCAGCATAAGCGCTGCTGCCATAAAGACAGAAATAATTCTACGTTTCATAAATTGCCTCCTTAATTTTAAATATTTTAGACATTTGCTAAATGCCCGTACCCATTGGTTTTTATGGGTTTCAATAATTAATCCCTACAAATTTTCTCTCCGGCTGGTTAAAATGAAAGTACCACCAAGCATTAAAAATCAGAAGACGGAGGGAAAACCTATAACGCTAAACTCCTTTCAACATACGCGGCTCTGAAGAGTAAATTGGATTATACAAAATAGAGCAATTGTTGAAAAGAATGATATTAAACATTAGCATTTTTTAATATTATACATATAATGTAGCAAGATGTAAATATGCCAATATTGTCCTTTATAAGTAAAAAAAATGAATAATGCAGAAAAATATTAAAAATGCTGTCATTTGCTATCATTTTTTAGGGTAAAGACCTCACCTGAGAAAAAATCAATCTTCATATCTTTCCTGTAGCCGGTACCACTGAACCTGGCAACCAGAGAACCGTCTTCATCAAGTATATTTACATCACAGCCGCATATCTTCTTACCTGCTTCAAGCTCTTTTGCCTCGGCAGTTATGACTTTTCCCCGCGGTGCCTTGAAATATGTAATACCGGTATTGATACCCACTGTCGCCAGACCGCCGGAATTGGTTGCAGCAGCAAAAGCAAAATCCGCAAGGGTGTATATCGCTCCGCCCTGAACCAGATCGAGACCGTTCAGGTGTTTTTCTGAAAGCTCAAGGCGGGTGACTGCAAAACCGGCTCCAACCTTTATCAGTTCAATCCCAACATAATGGGCAAACCTGTCCCGTTCAAAAAATTTTTTAATAGCTCTTTCCAAATCCTTTTCCATTCTCCTGACCCTCCAAATACTTAAGTTTTAAATATTATTTCAAATATCTATTGAATTGTAAAGAATATACATCAGTATGATGCTTAATTGTTCTTTCTGCTTTAAAATCTATTCCGGATTTGATACTATTTTATAAAAGGATAATGGGGGAGGAATAATGGGAGTCAGAAAGGCTGTAATTGAGGATGTTGGTGCAATGAGCTTTGTACATTCGCAGACCTGGAAAAAAGCATATGTTGATTTCATATCGGCAGAATATCTGGAAAACATTTCTGACGAGGGTTGGATTCCGCTGTTTTCAAGAGCGTTAAAAGAAAATGTACACCAGGCTGCGGTTTATGAAACAGACAAAAAGATTACGGGCACAATCACCTTTGGTGAGGCTCGAAAAGACCCGTCTCCGGAGTCGGTGCAGCATACAGGTCAAATTAATCCTGGCCAGGGCGAAATCATATCACTCTATGTGCTCCCGCAGTACTGGTCTGCAAAACAGGGGTATGAATTGATGAAATTTGCCGTTGAAGCGTTGAAAAGTCAAGGCTTTGAAAGTTGTTTTCTCTGGGTTATAAAAGATAATACCAGAGCCGTAAATTTCTACAGGCGTTTTGGTTTTACCAGCACAGGCCGATTAATGACCGTCATGCTGGCAGGGTTACCGGTTGTCGAGGAAAAGTACGAATTGATTTTTTAATTAAAATGTTTTTCCGAGTTATTTGCGCAGAGTTCAACAGTTATTTTTCTTTAAAAAAAGGTTTTTTATGTTATAATATTCACTGTATTTAAAAAACTATATAAGCCGCACTTGACTTGGAGGAGCTAAATTGAGCAAAAGGGTAACTACGCAGGTATCTGCCGGGGAAATAGCCCGGCAGTATAAATATATAGAAATGCTCAGGGATTACCATCAAAACAGGATTTCTAACACAGGAAGGCCGGTTAGATATACTATAGAAACCTTTGGCTGTCAGATGAATGAAAATGATTCTGAACGCATTTCCGGCATGCTTTCGGAAATGGGATATTCCGAAAGTGCAAGAAGAGCCGAAAGCGACCTTATAATCTTTAATACCTGCTGTGTCAGGGAAAATGCCGAACAAAAGGTGTATGGACATCTGGGAGCCTTGAAAAAGCTTAAGGAAAATAACCCGGAGCTGGTAATAGCAGTTTGCGGGTGTATGATGCAGCAGCCCGAAGTGGTTGAGCATATAAAGAAAGTTTACAGACATGTGGATATAATATTCGGCACCCATAACCTGTACAAGTTTCCCGAATTGCTGAAAACTGCCGTTGAAAGCAAACAGACTGTAATTGATGTATGGGATTCCACAGGGTCTATTGCTGAGAACATGCCGATAACACGCAAGGATAACCTTAAGGCCTGGGTTACTGTCATGTACGGCTGCAATAATTTCTGCTCCTACTGCATAGTACCTTATGTAAGGGGCAGAGAGCGCAGCAGGAGCATGGCAGAAATAAAAAATGAAGTTGTCAGGCTTGCCCTGGAAGGCTGCAAGGAAATTACCCTGCTTGGACAGAATGTAAACTCTTACGGCAAGGATCTGGAGGGCGGCTACACCTTCGCCGGCCTGCTCAGAGAGCTGAATACCGTTGACGGCATTGAGAGGATACGCTTTATGACCTCACATCCCAAGGATCTCTCCGACGAGCTGATATACGCCATGAGAGACTGTAAAAAAGTATGCGGGCATTTGCATTTACCGGTCCAGGCCGGCAGCACAAAAATACTTGACGAAATGAACCGGAGGTATACAAAGGAACAGTACCTGGGCCTGGTTGAAAAGGTGAGGACTCACATTCCGGGTATTGCTTTATCTACGGATATTATAGTAGGTTTTCCGGGAGAGACTGAGGAGGATTTTTGCGAGACCCTTGACGTTGTGGCAAAAGCCAGGTTTGACATGGCCTATACCTTCCTTTATTCCAAAAGGACAGGAACACCTGCCGCAAAGAATCCGGAACAGGTCTCAGAGGAGGTTAAAAAGGAGAGATTTGACAGGCTCCTGGCGCTGCAGAACTCCATAAGCAGAGAAATAAACGATGAATTACTGGGAAAGGAAGCAGAGGTCCTGGTGGAAGGGCTTAGCAAAAGCAGCAAGACCACCTACACCGGCAGAACCGGAGAAAATAAAATCGTCAATTTCAAAGGAAACCCCGAACTGGTGGGCAAGCTTGTCAAAGTAAAGATTGACACCATACAGACCTGGTCCCTGCTGGGAAAACTGATATAGTCACCAAAATCCTATGAACCGGATAAAATGGGTATGGAAATAAAAACAACAAAAACAGTTTGAATAATGACAGAAGGTATGATTAAAAAGTTGAAAATATAAATTGACAGGCCGGCGAAAAGAAAAGTATTGATAACCGGCCGGAATGGAGACAAAAATGGATATTACAGAAAAGGCCAGAGAGCTGGGTTTAATGCTGGCAAATTCAAAGGAAATGGAATTATATAACAACACAGAGGCAGCAATGCAGGCCGATACAAAATCAACGACACTTATGAGCCAATACAAGCAGCTTCAGATAGAGCTGGTTAAGAAAACCAGAGAAAATGCAGGAGCCGAAGTTATTGAAGAAACAAAGCAAAAGCTTCTTGCAAAACAAAAAGAAATTAACGAATATCCCATAACCTTCGAATTTCTTTCAGCAAAAGCAAATCTGGAAGCTTTGATGAAAAAAGTCAATGATATTATCGTGTTTTCAATAACAGGCGAGCCAACCTGTTCGGATGATAAGTGCAAGACCTGCGGCGGTGGCTGCAAGGGCTAAACGCGAAGCTCGCAAGTTGAGCCTACATCGTTATACTTCGCGTTGGAAAAATCGTAAACGATTTTTTATTTGTTTGTTGTTTGTACCAACATGTCGCTCTTTGCCTATTAAAAAGCCACAACGGCTTTCGCAAGACGGTGCTTTGGTGCATACATCATAAGTTACAAAAGGAATTTCCGGAGGTTTTGTATGGGAACAGTTACTCCAATGATGCAGCAGTATTTAAGTATAAAAGAACAATATAAGGACTGTATTTTATTTTTCAGACTTGGCGACTTCTACGAGATGTTTTTCAGCGATGCCGAAATTGCCTCAAAGGAGCTTGAAATAACGCTTACAGGTAAGGATTGCGGTTTGGAGGAGCGTGCGCCCATGTGCGGCGTTCCTTTTCACGCCGCGGACGGTTACGTAGCACGGCTGGTATCAAAGGGTTTTAAGGTTGCAATCTGTGAACAGGTTGAAGACCCGGCCCTGGCAAAGGGTATAGTAAAAAGGGATGTCGTCAGGGTTGTGACTCCGGGCACAGTAACGGATATCGCAATGCTGGATGACAGGAAGAATAACTATCTGATGTCGGTATGCAGAAACGGCAACTTTTACGGCCTTGCGGCCGTCGACATAACAACGGGTGACTTTTACGCCACCAGGATAACCTGGGGAAATACAAAGGGAAAGCTCCTGGACGAAATAGCAAAATTCATGCCCTCGGAGCTGGTTGTGAACAGTGAATTCAACGAGGACAGGGAATTGCTGTCCCAGCTGAACCTGCGCTTCAGCATATACATATCGGCTTACGACAACTGCAGTTTTGAATACGGTAATGCAAAAGAGACGCTTAAGGAACATTTTCAAAATTTTAATCTGGACCTGTCGGAATATGACATCTCAATAAACGCCTCGGGCGCGCTCCTGAAGTATCTTGATATGACCCAGAAAGTGAACCTCAGCCACATTCAGAACTTTAATTCATATAGTATTGAGGAGTTTATGATCCTGGATGCCGCCACCCGGCGCAACCTCGAGCTGACCGAAACCATGAGGGAAAAGTCAAAGCGAGGCTCCCTGCTCTGGGTTCTGGACAAGACCATGACCTCAATGGGAGGCAGGCTTTTGAGAAAATGGATAGAGCAGCCCCTGGTCAACCTTGGAGATATCCAGCAAAGACTTGACGCTGTGAATGAATTCAAAAATAGATTCATGGCCCGCATGGAAATAAGGGAAATGCTGCGCCGGGTTTATGATATAGAACGCCTGATGGGCAAAGTTGTTCTGGGAAGTGTAAACTGCCGTGATCTGATTGCCCTGAAAAACTCGGTGGGCCAGATACCTTACATAAAAAATACATTAACTGATTTTGAGGCCCAACACAACAGATTTTGCTATGAACAGC
>JAFABO010000193.1 GCA_023426005.1 Bacillota bacterium
AAGATCTGGGCTTTGCAAAGATAGACCACCACCGCAGCATCAGAGTCGGCTATCCTGAAGTTGTCTACTGTGAAGGGAAAACCAGCGGACAAATTGTTGAAATAGTTAAGAGATTAATGGAAAAGAACAATAATATACTGGCTACAAGGGCGTCAAAAGAGGATTTTGCCGCAGTGAGCGAAGCCATATCCGATGCTGAGTACCATGAGACCGCAAGGATAATAGTTGTCAAAAGGAAAGAGATAACTGTCAATGAAAAGCAAATTGCGGTTATAACCGCCGGAACGTCAGATATTCCGGTTGCGGAGGAAGCAGCAATTACGGCAGAAGTACTGGGCAACAGGGTCAATAGGATCTACGATGTGGGGGTAGCAGGTATCCACAGACTTTTGTCCAAAATTGATGCTATTACCCAGGCAAATGTGGTAATTGTGGTTGCGGGAATGGAAGGCGCCCTGGCAAGTGTGGTAGGCGGTCTGGTTGACAAGCCGGTGATAGCAGTTCCCACAAGCGTAGGCTATGGAGCCAATTTCGGAGGGCTGGCGGCGTTGCTTACCATGCTGAACAGCTGCGCCAGCGGCATAGGCGTTGTCAACATAGACAACGGCTTTGGCGCTGGCTACCTGGCCAGCAATATCAATAAGCTTTAGCCATTTTTGAAATTAGTAGGGGCGTTCTGTTATTTTAGTGTTTATATATTGAAATTAAGGGTATAACAAGATTGAAATTTGAAAAAATACCGATTAATTATTAGTATTGCGGAGGAATTAATGCGAGTTTTATATTTTGACTGTTTTTCCGGAATAAGCGGAGATATGACCCTTGGTGCCCTGCTGGACCTGGGGCTTGACAGCAAAGCTTTTTTACAGGAACTGGACAAGCTTAAAGTTGACGGTTATTCCATTGAGATAAAAAAGGTTGTTAAGAATGGTATAACCGGTACTGACGTAAATGTTATACTCCATGACGAAGGTGAAGAGCACCGCCATGACCATGATAGCAGCGGTCACAGTCATGATGACCATCATGACCACGAGCACGGATATCAGCATGACCATGATCATAACCACGACCACGAGCACGGACATCAGCATGATCACAACCATGACCACGAGCACGAACAACAGCATGATAATGACCATGATCACAGTCACGGGCATGAACATAGCCATTCCCACCAGGAGAGGAACCTTGCCGATATAGAAAATATCATTAATATGAGTGCTCTGAAGCCGGGAGTCAAGGCTATGAGCACCAGGATTTTCAGGGAAATAGCCCGTGCGGAGGCAAAGGTACACGGCAAGGATATTAGCGAAGTACATTTCCATGAGGTTGGAGCAATTGATTCAATAGTAGATATTGTAGGTGTATGCATATGCATTGACATGCTTGGAGTTGAAAGGATATATGCCTCCGAGCTGCACGAGGGAAAGGGTTTTGTAAAATGTGCGCACGGTCTCTTGCCCGTGCCTGTGCCGGCTGTAATGGAAATGCTGTGCAACAGCAAAATTCCTCTGGTGACTGAAGACGTTCCTTTTGAGCTGGTTACTCCTACCGGTATAGGAATTCTTAAAATGACCTGTTCATCATTTGGTAAAATGCCTCCCATGTCCATAGAAAAAACGGGATACGGCATGGGAAAGAGGAATACAGGCCGTTTTAATGCCTTGAGGGCAGTGGTGGGTACTCTTTACGAGCAGGACAACATACCTAACGATGAAATTTCAATACTCGAGACCAATATTGACAACATGTCTCCCGAAATTCTGGGCTACACTATGGAGAAGCTTTTGGACAACGGCGCACTGGACGTATACTGCACACCCATATATATGAAGAAAAACAGACCTTCAGTAATGCTGACGGTATTGGCGAAATGCGGAGATGAGAAAAAGTTCTCGGATGTCATATTCAGTGAAACTTCCACCCTGGGGATAAGGGTAACAAGGTCAGCCAGGTTCTGCATGAACAGAGAGTTCGTGAAGGTTAACACAATGTACGGAGATGTAAGAGTTAAAGTCGCCAGCATAGGTGATATACATAAATTTGCTCCCGAGTATGAAGACTGTAAGAGTATAGCTGTTAAGAACGGTATACCCATAACAAAAGTGTATGAAATGGTGAATGAAACTTATCGGCAGGAAGGAAGCTGTATTGCTGTACAATAAATTTTCTCAGTTTCTGAAAAACAAATACGGTTCAAAGGTGTATAAGCTCCCGCTAAACCTGCCTGTCACGTGCCCCAACAGGGATGGCAGTCTGGGTTGGGCGGGATGCATTTTTTGCGGAGAGGAAGGGGCAGGTTTTGAAAATCTGTCCAACGAAATCTCTGTTGCAGATCAGCTGGAGCAAAACGCCAGGTATATAGGGAAAAACTATGGAAGTGAAAAATTTATCGCCTATTTTCAGAATTATTCAAATACCTACCTTCCATACCAACTGTTCGTAAAAAATATATCAGAAGCCTGCAGGGAGGGAATTGTTGCAATATATATATCAACCCGTCCCGACTGTATTGCCGACAGATATCTGGAATTTCTGGCCGGATTGAAAGAGGAAAAGGGAATAGATATTGTTATGGAACTTGGCCTGCAGACTGTTAATTATCATACGCTGAAGCTGCTTAACAGGGGACACACACTTGCGGAATTCATAGATGCCGCAATAAGGATCAGAAAATACCGGCTTGAGATATGCGCCCATTATATAACCGACCTTCCCATGGATAATGCGGACGATGTTACAGAGGGGGCAAAGATAATCTCAGCCCTTGGTGTTTCACAGGTGAAGTGCCACTCCCTGTTTATTCTTAAAGATACTGAGCTGGAAAGAATGTATTCCAGGGAAGAAATTCAGCCCATAACCATTGATGAGTTCATTGACAGAACCATAAGATTTTTGGAGCATCTCAACCCTGATATTGTGGTGCAGAGGCTGATTGGAAGAACTCCTGCCGAAAAAACTGTTTTCTGCAACTGGAATACCAGTTGGTGGAAGCTCCAGGATATGATAGAAGCAAAAATGACAGAGCAAAACACCTTCCAGGGCAGGCTGTATAAAGCAGGTAACAGCTTGATCAATAAAATACAATGAGTATTCTGGAATATAAGCAATGAGTTGAGATATTTTTGAAGGCTTGCTTCAGCCTTCAAAAATATCTCCAAGGGAAACCTCCAGCTCTTTAAACCAATATGATTTTATAATATCATTATTTTTATTGATGGAATAGAAGTCAATCCTACAATCTTTAAACCCATAGAGAAGCACTGATTTGTTTTTGGGATCAATTACCCAAAATTCCTTAACACCCGACAGCATATAGGTGTTCAATTTGTCCACCATATCTTTGGAACGGGTACTCCGGGACAAAATCTCCACAACCAGAGCGGGTGTTCCCATATACCGTCCTTTTTCGGTTACGGTATTTTCAAGATCACAGGCTATAAGCAGGTCCGGCTGCATGACATCGGGAGTTTTCAGGTCTTTCTTAAAAAAGTGTACATCAAAGGGGGCATAGAAAACCTTGCAGGTTTTCCCTTTTAAATAATTTCTTAAAATTACATGCAAATTACCCGAGATTACCTGGTGAAAGGTGCTGGGCGAAGATAACAGGATTATCTCACCGTTGATGTATTCCATGCGAAGCTCACTGTTTTCATAGATTTCCATAAATTCCTCATAGGACACCTTTTTACCACCATACTGATAATCCAGGGCTTTTTCTTTCACTGTAAAATATCTTTCGATATCATTGATATAGGGTGTCAGTCTAATGGCTTTCTTTCCGTTTTTTGTAATGATTACTTCATTGTCATTACTCACCAGGTCAAGGTATTTACCTAAATTTAATTTGAGCTCGGTTGCCGTTATTACTTTGGTTTCATTGTCCATGGCAGATCTCCTTTATATATTTATTTTAAGGGCTTCTTGGAAAAATCGTATGAAAGATTGGCGCTATCTGCGAAAATATGTACGATGTTAATAATAAATGTACGATTATTAATAATATTATTATATAGCATAGAACGATTTTGTCAAGAATAATCTGTAATAACTTCCATATTTATGATAAAGGCGGCGTAAACCTGGCGGGCGGTGTTTTTAATTTTGCAATAAATTTTTATTTGCGAAAGTATTTTTGATGCTATGCATACCAAGCAAAATTCGATATAATATTAAAATATTGATATGACTTAAAGTATTAAGCTTTAAAATATGCCTATTTTACAAACAAGGAGTTGTTATTTTTGAATAATGAGATGGTATTGGTGCTGGATTTCGGCGGACAGTACAACCAATTGATAGCACGCCGTGTCAGAGAAGCTAATGTATACTGTGAGGTCATTCCTTACACTGCGTCACTGGAGCGAATTAAATCATATAATCCCAAGGGCATCATTTTCACTGGAGGGCCTAATTCGGTACTGGATGAAGGTGCACCGAAATGTGATCCGGGAGTATTTGAGCTTGGTATTCCGGTTTTGGGAATATGTTATGGCATGCAGCTTATGAGCGTTATGCTGGGAGGTTCGGTTGAAGCCGCAAAACAGCGTGAATATGGAAAGGTGGAGATTTGCGTCGACAAGTCCCAGCCCTTTTTCCGGGATGTTGACGAGAACACCACCTGCTGGATGAGCCACACGTACTATGTGAGCAATCCGCCCGAAGGGTTTGTCATTACTGCTAAATCTTCAAACTGTCCGGCCGGAGCTATGCAGCATGTTGAAAAAAATCTATATGCCGTTCAGTTCCATCCTGAGGTTATGCACACTCCAAAGGGAAAGGAAATGTTGAGAAACTTCCTATTAAATATCTGTCACTGCAGAGGTGATTGGAAAATGTCATCTTTCGTTGAAAATTCGATTAAAGCCATCAGGGAAAAGGTTGGAGACAAAAAGGTTTTATGCGCCCTGTCAGGCGGAGTGGATTCTTCTGTTGCGGCTGTTCTCATTCACAAGGCAATCGGGAGGCAGTTGACCTGTATATTTGTTGACCACGGACTTTTGAGAAAGTATGAAGGAGATCAGGTTGAGCAGGTATTCAGAAACCAGTATGACATAAACATGATCCGTGTTAATTGTGAAGACAGATTTTTGGAAAAGCTTAAAGGGGTATCCGACCCTGAATCCAAGAGAAAAATTATCGGTGAGGAGTTTATTAGAGTATTTGAAGACGAAGCAAAAAAAATCGGAAAGGTTGATTTCCTTGTTCAGGGAACGATCTATCCTGACGTAATAGAGAGCGGCCACGGTGATGCTGCAGTTATCAAGAGCCATCACAATGTGGGCGGACTTCCTGACCATGTGGATTTCAAGGAAATAATCGAGCCTTTGAGAAACTTGTTTAAGGATGAGGTGCGAAAGGCAGGAGAGGAAATGGGTATTCCTGAGGACATCGTCTGGAGACAGCCCTTCCCGGGTCCCGGTCTCGCTATCAGAGTAATAGGCGATCTTACAAAGGAAAAACTTGATACCTTGAGAGACACCGATTATATTTTCCGTGAGGAAATTAAAGCAGCCGGCCTTGGCAGAGAAATAAACCAGTACTTTACAGTGTTGACAAACATGCGAAGTGTGGGAGTTATGGGTGACGAAAGAACCTATGACTATACATTGGCTTTGCGTGCCGTAACGACTACAGACTTTATGACTGCCGACTGGGCGAGGATTCCATATGATGTGCTGGAGAAAGTTTCAACCCGTATCGTCAATGAAGTCAAGCACATAAACAGAATAGTTTACGATATTACCTCGAAGCCGCCGGCGACGATTGAGTGGGAATAATCGCCGAGCGCTGCCGGAGTCAGAGGAAGCGAAGGCGATTATTGCGCAGCGCAAGGAGGAATGCGACCGGAGGGAGCAGAGCGACTATGCGACAAGCCGGGTACATTAGTATCCTTTGATGATTAACAGAAGGGGTTTTGTAGATTTAAGTTCAGATAATTAAATGTAACCGTGTTAGATATTCACCTATTTCAATGTATATCTAAGACGGTTTTTTATTATTTTTGGGAGTATAAATAATTTTGCTGGTTTGAATTTTTTAGGTCCTTCGTAAGCGCTCTGCAATAGAGTGCCTTGTAAATTGAAACAGGATCGGCTATACCAGCCGATCCTTAAATTACCTTTTACATTCTGTTTGTACAGCCTTAGACCATGGCATCAGATCTTCCAGACTTTCCAAGTGATTTCGCCAGTCTGAATCAGGCATGTACAACAGCAGATATTCGAGATAAGTATATATTTCAAGCCCATTTGCTTTAGCGGTCTCGACGATACCATATACCGCTGCACTTGCAGATGCTCCTTTGGGTGTATCCGAAAATAGCCAGTTTTTCCTGCCGATCGTAAACGGCCGGATACTGTTCTCTGCTGCATTGTTAGAAATAGAGCATCTTCCATCCAGTAGATAATTCTCCATATATGGCTTTTGATTCTTGGCATAGGTTACTGCCTTGCCAAGAGCTGAACCTTTAAGGAATGTCAGGTTTTCAAGCCAGCACCAGAAAGTCTTCAAGACCGGTATTTCCAGTTCAAGACGCTTGTAGTATCTTTTTTCAGGTGTAAGGTCAGCTAGCTCTTCTTCAATTTTAAATAGCTGGTTGCAATAATCTCTTCCGATTTCTGCACTAGTAAAAGGAGCATCATTAGCCTTTCTTTCCGGGATCGCTTCTACGAACTTACGCCTCAGGTGTGACCAGCATCCGCATCTGATAATCCCCTTCAGCTTATTGTATCCGGAGTACCCATCGGAATGCACGTAACCTTTGAAATCTTTTAGGAAGGTTGACGCATGGTCTCCATTTCTGGATGGTTGGTAATCGTAGAGAATAATCGGCGCTTTGCCATCATTGCCAGTCCGATAGAGCCACATATAAGACTTTGTCTGTGGCTTCTTCCCATTCTCCTTAAGTACCTGTACAGGCGTCTCATCGCAATGGACAATATCCCGTTTGAGTAGTTCCTTACGGAGATAATCTATGATAGGGATGAAATAATCTTCGGAACAACGAATAATCCAATTGGCCATGGTAGCACGGGTAAGTGCCATCCCAAGGCGTTCCCAATCCTTTTCCTGGCGGTAGAGCGGAACACTGTTCACATACTTTTGATACATTACATTTGCCACCGAGCTTGGAGATGCCAGAGAATGATTTATTAAGGAAGATGGAGTTAGTGCCTTTTGAATATAGGGATGATCTGAATGCTTGCATTTAGGACATTCATAAGCCATACTTACATAACGTACAATCTGGAGTTTGGCAGGAATGTACTCTAGTTCCTCACGGACAGTTTCCTTGCCAATGGGTTTCAAGGCTGTATCGCACTGAAGACAATATTGGTCTTCAGGTGCTGATTCACAGAGTATCACGCACTGGGAGATCTTTAATAATTTCTTCACGCTTAGTACGTGTATTCCTGCGGCTATAACCTTTCACATCTTGACTGACAGGCTCAGGGACAGAACCATCTGCTTCTAGTTCTGCCTCGTTGAAAAGGGAAATCTGTTCATCAATATCTTTCCGAGGAGTTTTCTCGCTGGAGGAACCAAACTTTTCTTTTCGTAGAAGAAGTACCATTTCGGTGAGATTATTTACCTGAGCCTGCAAATTTTTTATTGTATTTTCAAGGTGCTCTATATAAGCATCTTTAGAATCCATGGTATATTTCCTTATCTGTTTTTGATAAGACTATTATACCACGAAATATGCTGAAAATCCAGTAAATAAGCCAACTACAGACATTTTTTTGCTAGCAGAACGAACCGGGAATAGCAGACTTTATTGCCTTGGGTTGTTCCACTTCAAGTCCTTCCATCAACCACTTAAATTCCTGCCAAGTAAGCTGTTTAGCCTCACTTACACGGCGGGGCCATTTAAAGTTTCCGTTTTCCAGTCTTTTATATAAGAGTACGAATCCATCACCTTCCCAGAAGAGTACCTTAAGCCTGTCACGACGTCTACCGCAGAAAAGATAGAGACTCTTTGAAAAGGGGTTCAACTGAAACTGTTCCTGCACCATAGCAGCCAAGCCGTCGATAGATTTACGCATATCCGTATAACCGCAAGCTATATAGATATTTTCAGCAATTGTAATATCACCTAGCATATGGTTTTCAGTGCCAGAACAACAGTTTCTATTGTTTTTTGACTGGTACCTTCCGGAACTTCAAGCGTGGCATAAGGAAGATGAATGATGACAGATGCCAACGCTTCAGTTTGGCGAGGCTTTACTTCAACTTTAGCAAAATCAACAGATGTACTTTGTTTTGGAATAGAAGGCAGAATCGAATCGCACGCCTTTTTGCGTATCTTACGTAGCCAGTAATAGTATGCATGACGGCTAACTTGTTTTTTTTCACACCATTCATCCACCTTAAGACCGCTATTTTGGCAATCAGCAATTAATTTTTCCCATTGTTCCTGACGGAATTTAATTTTCATATAAGTAACTTCATCCATGTTTGGGCAACTCCTTACTAAAGTTTTTCAAGTTGAAAAAGTTGAAAATCTTTAAAACAATATTGTAGAAATTATCTCATGAATGTTCATAACGGATAAGGCACTCTATTGTGGAGCGCTTACGACTTTAATTACAAATAATATAATATTATACAGTAAAATATGAGTGCTTACAGGCAAATGAAAGATTATGGGAGTGATTTCTCAATGGCATATATTCTAAGCAAGAAAAAAAGCGTTATCCGAAAGCCTGTTTCTTACCTATGTACAGGGCTAATCTTAATAGTTGCAGGATACATAACGTTATTTAGGCTCAATTGTAAATGCTTTAAAAACACTTTTCAGAGGAGTAGTTACGATACTAAAAGAATTCATTAGCCCTTTAACTGAGATTAACATTCCTTTGAATGTCATGAAATAGGATGCATGGTTAAAAACAATCGCAAAAATCGCTTTATAATGAGGCAATACAATTTTCGTAATTGTTTTGGGTGCGTCCTATTTCATGAAGTTAGTACGGAAGTTACCAGTTGATATAAAAAATCGTACAGGTAAAGCAAAAATTAAATTAACTGGCACAACGTGTTAACTTGAAGACTCTGATGTTATAAGGCCCTTGTTAAAACTTCCCAGCGATTATTATTTATTTAACGATGTTAACTCTCTTTTTTGTGTCAGTATTAAGTTAAAGTTTTTAACTTGAAAAACTTAAGTAACGGGTTGTGAAACAAGGGGCAAGTTATTTACATGAAAATAAATGGCTTATAGCAGATTTGCCCGGGAGCCAAGAGTAGTGTAAAATAATATCATTATGAAAGCCTTCGGAGAAGAAAAAAAGTAAAATTCTGTGGATAATATTTGCCGGGCATGTCAAGTTTCCCACGAACGGATATTTTTAACAGTTATATAATCCGGAAGTGCAGCAAAATCTTAAAATGAATAATATTGGGCTATTACACTCCCTGAAAGTAAAAAATCATTGCATTATATCGTAGAGGAGCAATTAGCAGTATATATTGGTTAGTAAGCTATACTTTGCCGTAATAATTTTTATTATTTCGTATTTAAGGCACTAGAAAGGAGTATGTATGTCTAACTTATTATCTGCACTTTCCAAAAGGCCGTTTCATAAAAGAAGTAGATTACTCATTTGGTGGATATGTTCTTATTTGATTGTTTTGATTATTTCCATTATTTTTGGAACGCTTATTTACTTTCAGACCAGCAAGGTACTTCAAGAAGAGATAACAAATGCTAATTTATTAGTTTTAAAGCAGGTTTGCAGAGGAATAGATTCAAGATTTGAAGAACTGAAAAAAACTGTTTTTCAACTTGTGCTAGACAAGGATATTCAAGATCTTGGGATAATACAGGATCCAATGAATAATATACAAATCTACCGTATGGCAACAATTATAGATAAACTGCGTATTTATTCAACTTCTAATGATTTTATTACAGAGATTGCAATTTATTATCCGAAATTGAACAAAGTCTTAA
>JAFABO010000238.1 GCA_023426005.1 Bacillota bacterium
GTAGTTTTTTAAAACCATTTCTATACAAAATTTAATATAATACATAATTTATTGGAGAAAACATGAGTAAAAAAAATAAAAATGCAAAACACCTTTATAGCAATCTTACCCGGAAGATTAAAGCATACAAAGAAAAATACCCAAAAAAATTCAAATATTATTTAATCTCAGCCTCGGGAGCATTGGTGATAACCCTCGCGGTGGCTGTAACCACTTCTCTTCCATCCGGCTCGAGTATTCCTTCTTCCACGGCGGATAACCGGGCTTCAGATACTTTTGCGCTATATGCCTCAGAAAGCAGTCCGGCAAAAGCTGCAAAGGATGCTGCGTCTGGAACAGGTGCAGAAGCAGGTACATTTTCATCAGAAAAGGTCTCCCGAGGCAAAAAACCGCCCATGGATCCTTCGAAAGGTGACATAGTAAAGCCTGGAGTAAAAGACGAAATTGTTACTGTTATCCAGCAAAGACTGATCAAACTTTATTATCTGGAGTCGGACGAGCCTACCGAGGAATTCGGTGAAGCAATAGAAACAGCCGTAAAACTGTTTCAGCGAAAGCATGAGCTGGATATAACAGGTGAAGTCAACGCTGAAACCTATAATTTGCTTATGTCCGACGACGCAAAAGAATACACTGTGTACATAGGTTCTGAGGGCACAGACGTGGAGCAGCTTCAAACGCGCCTCTACGAGCTGGGCTACCTGAATAAGGTCACAAGTTATTTCGGCACGGATACCGAAGCTGCGGTAAAAGAATTTCAAAAGAGAAATGGTCTTTTTGATGACGGAAATGTAGGTAAAAATACCCGGGAAAGATTATATTCTGCTGAAGCAGTGCCTCTCTCCTTCTATTTGGGTGATGAAAACGACGAAATACTTAAATACCAGCAAAGGCTTGGCCAGCTCGGTTACCTGACAACAAAGCCCGACGGAAAGTACGGCAACGATACGGTATTGGCCGTAAAGCACTTCCAGGATATCAACGGCCTTATAGCAGACGGTTATATGGGACCTGCCACAAAGGAACTGCTAATGTCGGGCGATGCCCAGGAATATTGCATTAAAACCGGTGACAAAGGTTCAGATGTTGAAAATGTTCAAACCTATCTTAAAAAGCTGAAATATCTTAAAAGTGTGACAGGCTATTTCGGCTCTGATACATATGACGCCGTGATAAACTTTCAGAAGCGCAACGGACTGTCCGCAGACGGTAAGGTCGGTTCACAGACAATAAGCAAGCTTCTTTCAGACAGTGCAAAAAGCTGGAACGGCGGTTCTTCCGGCAGTGGTTCAAATTCAGGCTCAAGCGGCAGCCAGCCGGGAGGAAACAGCGGCGGAAGCAAGGATTCCGGATATTCTTCCAGTTCAATGGTTGACCGGATAATTTCAATAGCAAAATCAAAAATCGGTTCCAGATACGTATACGGTGCAAAGGGACCAAACACTTTTGACTGCTCCGGTTTTGTGTATTGGGTGCTGAATCAGGCAGGTATCAAACAAAGTTATATGACCTCCTACTCCTGGCAGAATACAGGCAAATTCCAGAGAATATCCGGCATGAAAAATATCAAGCGCGGCGATATAATTTCCTACCGGGGCCACGTGGGTATTGCTCTGGGCAACGGTCAGATGATAGATGCATCCTCCAGCCAGGGAAAGGTAAGGATTACCTCCATTAATTCATCCTATTGGATAAATCATTTCGAATGCGCCTACAGAATTTTTTAGTATATTTTTGTTTAAATTTGAATTTCAAATGAAATATTTCTTATATTAAGACAAAAAAACCTTATCTTTTTAACATAAAGATAAGGTTTTTTGTTTTTTGTGAGAATTTCTAACAGAATAAAATTACATGGACAGGATAATATAATACCGTTTGAAATAAAATAATTTCAATCAAAAAGGAGACTCAAAACTATGGATGAGAAAAATAAAAAAACTTTGGAAAGTGAACTGAGAAAAAACGATGCGGAGTTTGGTGAAGAATTGGGAGATTTAAAGAACCAGCTCAATGTTATGGAATCAACTTTAAATCAGCTGAAATCAACCACCATGTCACCTTCGTCCGGTTCTCAGGGAGCAATTCATAGCCAGCAGAGTCAGCAGGCTGCTTCACAGCTTATGAATCAGATTCAGAGTTTCAGGCAGCAGGCTCAACAGCAGCAGCAGCAGGCCCAGCAGCAGTTACAAAACTCTGTTCAGCATGCTATTAATGAACTAAACCAAGCCCGGCAGCAGATAATTTCACATCAGGTTCTCAGCCAGATGAGCCAGATAATTGACCAGGCCCAGCAGCAGTTGAGCAGTATGGCACAGCAGTCTCAGCCCGGAAGTCAGAGTCAGGGTTTCCAGAGCCAATCAGGCACCCAGGGAACTCAATCTATAAACAAGCAGTAACCCGCTTGGAAAATGCCCCCGGCTTAGTGGAGCCGGAGGCATTTTTTTAAAATCAGATAAACAACTCAGATAAACAATGCTGAAATAAGGCTGCCTAAAAGACGTGCAAATTTTATTTTGATCCACCCCGCAGAGTTCTTGGTATAATAGCTGCAGTCGTTATTCAGCCAGCCTTTTTCCTTCCAATAGGCATAGTCAAATGTCCGGGTGTCTTTAGTATTCTGCCAGTATTTCTGCTGTACTCTGAAGAAAATCAGAGAATAAACCGACGGATACCTCTCCGTTTTATGTGTGATTGCTTTGTACAGCCCGGCAGAAAGCTTTTTGATTTTCTTGAGGCTCTTATTTTTTATATCGTCTTTACCTGTGAGAGCTCCGGTTCTAAACCGGTTCTTTCCGACAGACATACCTCCCCAGGCATTAAAAGCGGTTTCCATGGTTTTAAGAGCGTGCTTTGAGGAATATGTACCCGAAGTTGTCAGTATTACAGCCGGTTTACCGTTCAATGCCGGACGGTGGTTGTTAAAAGCCATCCTGTCAATCCAGTTTTTCATAATACCATTGACATCTTCCACATAAACAGGACTTGCCAGAACAACACCATCAGCACTGTCCAGCTTCTCTTTTATTCCGGGAACTTCATCTTTTAAAGGGCAGCTCTTTTCCCCTCTGTCAAAACACGCACGGCAGCCGCGGCAAATTTGTATACCTTCATGTGCCAGAGATACAGTTTCAAACTCAACATTTGAGCCCTGCCGCCCCGCTGCCAGAAGTATTTCTTCTTTTATGCATTCCAGAACTCTTGCCGTATTGCCGTCTTTTCTATAACTGCTGTTTAATAGCAATATTTTCACAATATCACTGCTCCATTCCATTTCAATGATCAGGCTGTGAACATTGAATTATCATTGCCGGCAATTATTAATTACCTTACCATAATTACCCTCGGGCAAAATATGTACTTTGCATGTTACATTATCCCAAACCGGTTTTTTACAATATAGGCTATACCTGATATAAATAACAGAGCAATAACAGAATTTTTTACAGCCTTATCGCTTATTTTGGAATCTATCTTCCTGCAAAAAACATTCCGATTGCCACCGCTGGCAGCAAACTCAAGCAAACAGCCAGAAGCGCACCTATACCAAACAGCCCCATTAAAACGCCTGAGATAATTCCAATAATGTAAATAGCGGAACGTGGACTTTGTTTTCCTGTGCTTCTGACAGCGGAGGCTTTCTGGCATACATCTCAATTGCTGAGTCAATTACTATCGGCTGAAAGGTAAAGGCTTTAAACCGATAGTAATTGACTTTGGTAAAACAAGCACAGCTCCCAAAATGGTTTTTAACTGCTTGTCCCCTCCCGTATAACCTTTATTTTTTTTCCTCATACCATTCAAGGACTTTATTTCTTTTTTTATAATATGTTTTAAGAAAACTGGTACTGATGCCGTATTTGTCATACCCTCCGGTTCCCCTCTGGTATATGGACAACGCCACATCACGCTTCTTGTCGCCGGCAGCATCCTTAACACGCTTGTCTGCCAGTATCCAGCTGTACATGGCCGTACCCCAGTTTATATTTATAGCACCGTCCAGAGGTTTATTCTGGGTTTTCAGCTCTGCCGCAAGATTTGCACAATTCCCCTTGCTGATCTGAAAATACCCGTAATACTTGCCGGTAGAGCACTTCTCGTTGAAATTACTCTCTGTATAAATAAGTGCAAGCATATCTATATAGTTTACTTTTCTCTTTTTGCAATAATCCCAGAGCAGCTGTTGATGCTCCTTTTTCATTGGATTCTGCTTCCTATACCATAAATCCTCTTCATTTTCATTCCTGTCTTTCGCTTCTATATCCGGAGGTGTGGCCGTCTCTGTTTCCGGGCCGGTATCCGCCGGATTCCCTGATCCTTTTATTCCGGATGTTTCATCTCCGTTTTCTAAAGCTTCTGTATCCTGTGTATCCATCGTATCTTTTGCGTCTTTTGCATTGTTTTCATTTTCGGTTTCTTTATCATTTTTTGCATCTTTTGTATTTTGCGGATTTGCAGTCTGGCTTTTTGCAGCTGTTTTGTCTGAAGTAACCGTATTTGTCTGAGCGTACGAATGAATGGGTGAAAAACAGCCTATTGTAAAGCAGAATACAACAATAAGTGCTAAAAGTCTTTTACTTTTCTTCAATTCATCTTCCTCCGGACCGATATTATGGTACAACATGAATATTATATCAATGCACTTTACTTTTTGGAAGTTCTTTTGGGGATAATATCCAATTATGTTTCGTTTTTGAATACTTAATATCCCCAATGATCCGGAAAAACATTGTAAAAAGGCAATAATAAAACCGTCTTAGAAATATCTAACACGGTTATTTATATATCTGTTGTAAACTTTATTTTCCTATTTCTCAAGTAGCTCCCGCTGCCTCAAGCCCTCCGGGGCATACGCGAAAACCTTGATCGGCACCCTTTCCATTGGCCTCGAACTTGCCTCTGTAAGACGATTCGCAGCATTTGACATCCCCGAGCCAACCGCCGCCCTTCCAGACCCGTAGAGAACCGCTGTTGTCCTCTGTTTCTCCATACCAATCCCAGCACCATTCCCTTACATTGCCCGACATATCATAAAGTCCTAACTCATTGGCTTTCTTGGCGCCGATAGATTTTGTCTTATTTTTGTTGTTTTCTATTGCGGGCCAGCTCCAATCCCCTGTAAGATGTTTAATTCCTGCGTTTCTCCAATACCATGCCACATCTTCTGCATCATCGCTTCCGCTGTAGGTATAGCTCTTACTCATCTGACCTCCACCCGCGGCATATTCCCACTCAGCCTCTGTCGGCAGCCGGTAACCATTGGCTCCCGGATTTGTAGTCACCGTCCATTTTATATCATCGTTTTCACTCATATTATCCTGATCCAATTTATTTTTATCTATATTATAGTACGGCTGCAGGCCCTCTTTAACACTTCTTTTATTGCAGTATTCCACACAGTCATACCAGCTCACCGTTTCTACAGGCAAATCATCATCCCTGAATTGTGATGGATTACTTCCCATTACCTCAGTCCATTCTTTTTGAGATACCTCATATCTGCCCATATAAAAGTCTGGTATTGATATGGTTTTTTCACAGTAATTGGACTTCGTGTTTACGAAAGTCCCGCCCTTGACTAATACAAAGCTGTCCGTCTTTTCTTGCGAACAGGCGCTGATAACAATCATTATGGTTAATAAAAGGAAAATAAATAGTTTTCTCATGATATTTCTCCTTTAACCTGACAGGAAGTATTGTAAACCGTAATGTACTTCCAATGCTTTTTAATATGAGGCCGCCGGCTGTGAAACCGGCAGCCTAAGCAAAATATTGTTTAAAAGACCTTGTCAATAATCCGGAAACATATATGTTCCCGTCGGTTCTTGTTGAAACTAAAGTGTTACCATACCGTTACGTTGGCGTAGCCGCTGCTCTGATATCCCTCTACGCATAATGCCTGGTAAGACCAACTGCTCCCCAGATTCATTCCCTTACCTCTCCAGGCGTTAACATGGTTGGCAAAATTGATTTGGACATTGCTTCCGGTTGCTCTCTTTGACTGCCTGACACTCCAGAACTGCTGGAAAGTTTGA
>JAFABO010000174.1 GCA_023426005.1 Bacillota bacterium
TTAATGCTGCAGTTGAAGCAGCAAGGGCAGGTCAGCACGGAATGGGTTTTGCCGTGGTGGCCGAAGAAGTGCGTAACCTTGCAGCCAGGTCGGCAAATGCTGCCAAGGAAACTACAGATATGATAGAGGGCTCCATCAAAAAGGTTGAAGGCGGTACAAAAATTGCAAATCAGACAGCAGAGGCCCTTAATAAGATTGTTGAAGATGTGACAAAGGTGGCCAATCTGGTCAGCAATATAGCTGTGGCATCAAACGAGCAGGCGTCAGGGATTGCCCAGGTCAACCAGGGTATTATGCAGGTTTCGGAGGTTGTCCAGACAAACTCGGCTACCTCTGAGGAGAGTGCCGCCGCCAGTGAAGAGCTTTCCAGCCAGGCTGAACTGCTGAAAGAACAGGTGTCGAGATTCAGGCTGAGAAGATCTCAGAATGCAGTCCATACCTATAAGGGAGGGGACGAAATAAATCCCGACATATTGAGGCTGCTGGATCAGATAAATACTAACAAGAGTTTGGCAAGTTTCAGTGAAGCATCTAAGGAAAGTGCTTCCGCAGCTCCCAAGAAGATTGTTTTAAGTGACAGAGAGTTTGGTAAGTATTAATAGAGATATTTCAAGAGTTATACAGGACAAAATTTCGGGAGTGGTAAAATAAAGACCACTCCCGAAAATTATAAAACAACAATGAATTGCGGGTGGTAACGTGGTAGAAATAACAAAAAAAGAATTTCAACAGTTATCTGATTATATCAAGGCAAACTACGGGATAAGGCTTAAAGAAGAAAAGATGACGCTGGTCTCGGGAAGACTTCATAATGTATTGCAGCAGGCGGGCTTCTCAAATTTTACGGAATATTACAACCACCTTGTTTCGGACAGAACCGGAAATGCGGTAATTACGCTTGTAGACAGGATTACAACCAATCATACCTTTTTTATGAGGGAAGCCAGCCATTTTTACTATTTCAGGGACCGGGTACTGCCTTACCTGTCGGAAACAGTTAAGGAAAAAGATCTCCGCATCTGGTGCGCGGCATGTTCTACAGGGGAAGAAGCTTACACCCTGGCCATGCTTATGGATGAGTTTTTTGGAAAGGCAAAAATGTGGTGGGACACAAAAATACTTGCCACAGATATATCTGAACAGGTTTTGGATACAGCAGTCAGGGGAATTTACAGCAATGAGAGAATTGACCCCTTGCCTGCCGGCTGGAAAAGGAATTATTTTAAAGCTTATGATAATGAACATTCTATTCTGAAGGATAAAATCAGAACTGAAGTAATATACAGAAAGTTAAATCTTATGGATAGCGCCTTTCCTTTCAGAAAAAAGCTGCATACTATCTTCTGCCGCAATGTGATGATTTATTTTGACAATGAGACAAAGAACAGGCTTGTTGAAAAGTTCTATGATCATTTGGAATATGGGGGATACCTGTTTATCGGACATTCGGAATCCCTGAACAGGGAAACAACAAGATTTAAGTATGTATTGCCATCAATTTACAGAAAGGAATAATGAGGAGAGGTC
The DNA here is from genome assembly GCA_023426005.1 of Bacillota bacterium. Classification (GTDB taxonomy): domain Bacteria; phylum Bacillota; class Clostridia; order Acetivibrionales; family DSM-1351; genus Ruminiclostridium. The sequence goes on from JAFABO010000174.1 coordinate 1,528, forward strand.
ATATGAACGGGAAAAGGATAAAAGTATTGGTGGTAGATGACAGTTTGCTTTTCAGAGAAGTAATAGCCAGAGGGATTGAAACCGATCCTTCCATTGAAGTGGTTGCCAGGGCCAACGATCCCTTCGACGCGAGAGACAAGATACTTCAGTTTGAACCCGATGTAATGACCTGTGATGTTGAAATGCCAAAAATGAACGGGATTGAATTTATACGGAGGCTGCTGCCCCAGCATCCGCTGCCGGTGATTGTCATCAGCACCGTAAGCGAAGCGGTGTTTGACGCAATGAATGCAGGTGCTGTTGACTTTGTAACCAAACCGGAAGTTCAATCGTCCAAAAGCGTCGAAAAATTTTTGTTGGATATCATATCGAAAATAAAAATTGCGGCCAATGCAAAAATCAGCAGAAGCAGTACAATAGACACAGTTAATTCTTCGGCAGGTAAAATAAACACAAATAGAATAATATCCATCGGCGCGTCAACCGGGGGAACAGAGGCGATATACAAGCTGTTAAAAGGGCTGCCGGCCGAGATGCCGGGAATTCTTATAGTCCAGCACATTCCTCCCGTCTTTTCCAACATGTTTGCCCAGAGGTTGAACAATCAAACCCTGCTGAATGTGAAGGAGGCCAGGACGGGCGACTGGCTGGAGCCGGGGAAAGTCCTGATAGCTCCGGGCGACCAGCATATGAAAATTAAAAAACTTGGGGATAGGATAAGGATTGAAACTTTTCAGGGGGAAAAAATCAACGGGCATTGCCCCTCTGTAGATGTTCTGTTTGAGTCTGTCGCCAGAGAGGCGGGAAGCTCCGCAATAGGAATCATGCTTACCGGAATGGGCTATGACGGAGCCCGGGGGCTGCTTGCCATGAGGAGGAAGGGAGCCAGAACCATCGGTCAGGATGAACAGTCCTCCATAGTATATGGAATGCCCAAAGTTGCCTTCGATATTGGTGCTGTGGAGAAACAAACCTCCCTGGAGAATATGCCTCAGGTTTTATTGGGAATGTTGAAGTAGGTGATACAGATGCAAATAATAATAGGAATAGGGGAATATGCCGTCTCAAACAGCGGGATCAATACATTAAAAACCTATGCGTTGGCATCCTGCGTGGCGGTGACGGCATATAGCCCCACAAGGAAGGTGGGGGCAATGATCCATGTGGCACTGCCGGAACCTACAACCTTTGAGGACGGTTTCTCCAGACCGGGCTATTATGCAACAACGGGAATTCCGCTGATGATGGAAAAGTTTTGTATGAGGTATGGCTGTTTAAAAAGTGAGCTGCAAATTCAGATTTTTGGAGGAGCAGATTCAGTCAGTGACAGAGACATATTCCATATTGGAAGAAGGAATATTGAGGCTGTAATCGGAACTCTGGGCAACTTAAATCTTAGAATACAAAACGCCCATATTGGCGGCAGGGTAAGCAGGACTGTCGAAATGGACCTTAAAACAGGAGAAGTGGCCATTTCTACCCAGCCCATAGGCATATGAGGAGGTGAGGGTGCTGAAGGACAGAATGTCAGCAGTACTGGACAATATAGGTGATGGAGTGATCGCCACAAATAAACAGGGCAAAATAGATTATATAAACCACACAGCCGTACTGCTTACGGGCTGGACAGAGAAGGAAGCCATAGGAGCCGGCTTCCGGGAGGTATTTTCATTAATAAATATCAAGAGCGGTGAACCTCTGGACAGTCCGATAGATGAGGTTATGCGTTCAAATACAATTGCAGGACTGAAAAACAATTCCGCCGTCATATCCAAAAACGGGGAGAGATTTATGGTGTCGGCAAGCTGTTCTCCCATAAAGGACGGTAACAACGATATTGACGGGGTGGTTGTTGTTTTCCGTGATATCACCAGAATTAAAAAAATGGAGGAACAGCTGATCGAGGAGAGAAATAATCTCGAAATGACCTTTAACCATTCTCCTGTGGGAATGCTGATTATGGACAATAAAAGAGTAATCAAGCAGGTAAATAATGCCTTTCTGAAAATGCTTGGCCTGACCGACAGGGAAGTCCTGGGACTGTGCTACGGTGACGGGATCTGTTGTATCGGCAGCAGGGAAAAGGGCTGCGGTAAAGGTATGGATTGCGATTTATGCGAGATAAGGCAGCGGATAACAAAGGTTTTCGAAACCGGCATACCGAGCAAGGATCTGGTCAACAAGCAAACATTGATGATTGATGGCATAAAGAAAAGTAGCTGGTATAGCTTTTACTTTGTACCCGTACATATTTCGGGACAGAGATATGTACTGCTTGTACTAAACGATGTTACCGAGAGTAAGGAACGGGAGCAGCAGCTGATTCAGGCCAATAATTTCAGTTTGAAGATGATGGAGAACTTTCCCGCCATGATATGGAAGACCGACGAAAAGGGCAGGAATGTCTATGTAGGTCATACGCTGTGCGAGTTTTTGGGAAAGAGTGAACAGCAGATCATGGATGAAGGATTGCTGGAATGTGTCCACCCGGACGAGAGAGAAAGGCTGGCTGCCAAGTTTAATAAGGAAATTGACAATCCCGGGCTGAATAATATTGAGTTGAGGATAAAACATGTAAACGGGGATTACAGATGGATAAATATTATCATAAAGCCTTTCTATGATATGAACGGCAACCAGGACGGCTATATAGGGATGGGGCTTGATGTAAATGACAAAAAAATTACCGAGACTCTGCTCCTGGAAAGTGAAAAGAGATACAGGTTTTTATTCATGAACCTGCACAGGGGGTTTGCCTATCACAGAGCCATTACCGATAAACAGGGCAATATAACAGATTTGGAATTTCTGATGGCAAATGATGCCTATGAAAAAATGTTTGGGCTGGAAGCTCAAAATATCGTTGGCAAGCTCTATTCGGACATTTTTCCGGACGGCTTGGTAAATTTCGAAGAAGGGCTGTTTGAAAAGGTTATAACCGAAGGGAAAAGCATTTATCTGAATGAAATATATTCGGATGTATTTGCAAAGTGGTATTCCATGGCGGTATACAGTCCGCAGAAAGAACATATAGCAGTGGTGGTAACCGATATCGATGAAGAGAAAAAGTCTGAAATTGAGCTGAAAAGAGCCAAGGAGGAAGCTGAAAAAGCAAATAAGTCCAAGAGTGAATTCCTTGCCAATATGAGCCATGAAATACGGACTCCGCTGAATGGAGTTGTCGGAATGATTGATCTGACCTTGCTTACAGATCTGGATCCGGAGCAGAGGGACAATCTTAATACGGCAAAAAGCTGTGCCAATTCACTTTTGAAAATAATAAATGACATTCTGGATTTCTCCAAGATGGAGGCAGGAAAATTATTTATTGACAATGTAAATTTTGACATAAAGAAATTGATAGAGGAGATTTTTAAATCTCAATCGCCCCTTGCCGATAAAAAAGGACTTGAATTCAACTATTCCTTCTATTCAGGTATACCCCAGTTCCTTAAGGGGGATCCCAACAGGCTCAAACAAATACTTAACAACCTGATTGGAAATGCTATCAAGTTTACCGAACATGGGGAAGTTAATATAGTTGTAAAAAAAAGCCAGATAGAAAAGGATTTGGTTGAATTAAGGTTTTCAGTTTCAGATACGGGAATAGGCATAAGTGATGAAGAGAAAGAAAAACTTTTCAAAACCTTTAGCCAGGTGGATGGTTCTATCAGCAGGAAATTTGGAGGAACCGGACTGGGACTCGCAATTTCCAGGCAGCTTGTAGAGATGCTGGGCGGCCGGATCTGGATTGAAAGTGAAAAAGGGAAGGGCAGCACCTTCCACTTTACGGTCAGATTTATGAGAGGAAAGGAAGCTGCCGCCGCCCAAATCAATGAACCTATATCCGGCAGAGCCTCTAACAGTCTCAAAATACTGCTGGCTGAAGATGATAATGTAAATAAGACGGTCATTACGAGGATGCTCAGGGAGAGGGGCTGGAGTGTGGATGTTGCAGTTAACGGACTTGAAGCACTTGAATTTCATCAAAGGGAAAATTACGATTTGATACTTATGGACATTCACATGCCTGAAATGGATGGGATTGAGGCTGTAAGGGCAATCCGGGAGAGGGAAGGCCCCTCGAAGCACACTCCTGTAATAGCCCTCACGGCTCATGCGCTGCAGGGAGACCGGGAGAGATTCTTAGGGCTGGGTATGGACGAATATATTCCGAAACCCTTCACAATGGGAGAGCTTTATCAGGTTATAGAGGCTGCTGCCGTCAATAAACAGGACAATACGGAGGTTAAGGGCATCCGGATAGACAGTGATGGAAATATAGTACTCATGAAAGAGGAAAGCCCCGGGCTGAAGGAATTTGATGAGGTGATTTTCGCCGAAATAGAAAATGCCCTGTCCGGTCTGATAGTGTGCTTAGACGGAAAGAACCTGGAGCTGGTGGGGAAATTTGCTCATGATATAAAGAATCTCTGCAATAAAATGGGGGCCGAGGAATTGAAGAGCCTTGCATTTCAGATTGAGCTTGCAGTACGGCGCAACAGTATTAAAGATGTTCTTTATAGCTACATCAACTTTAATAAAGAATTTAAGACGTTGAAGAATATATATATAAATTAAAAAAGGAGTGAGAACATGCGAATTTTAATTGTTGAGGATGATCTGGTCAGCAGAAGGTTTCTTCAAAAGTTTTTATCCCGGTTCGGTGAATGTGATGTTGTGGTGGATGGCATGGAGGCACTGGAGGCTTTTTTATATTCATTAAAGGAAAATATCCCGTACAGACTTATATGTCTGGATATTATGATGCCAAAGGTTGACGGTATCAAAGTTCTCAAAACTATCAGGGAGCTGGAAACACAAAAGGGAGTTCCCGCTCGTGACAGATCAAAGGTAATAATGACAACTGCCCTCAATAGCGCGGAAATGGTGCAGAAGGCTTTTGAACTGGGGTGCGAGGGCTTTGCCTCCAAACCTCTTGATACTGAAAAGCTTGTTGAAGTCATGGAAAAGCTGGGGCTAATTTAAACGGTATCAAAAGGTAATTTTGGAACTCAGCCGGTTAACGGCACTTTGGCTTTAATATTCCTTTACCAGAAGTGCCCGTATATAGCCCCTTTCGGTTGAAGTGGAATCAATGTAGAAACCCCGGCCATAGTAGAACCGAATGAGATCACGGTATTTTGATGCGGTATGGAGACTTACCTTCCTGACGCCCTGTGCTTTCAGAATCTTATCGGCCAGATTCATAAGAGATTTACCTATTCCTATGTTATGGTAATCCAGCATAACGCCAAATCTGCTAATATAAGCGGTGTTGTCGGGCAAAATCTTTATTCTGATAGTACCTACCGGATTACCGTCAATCAAAGCAATGTAAACCTCTTTTTCAAGAATATCGGCTTCAACGTTTTCCAGGTTTTCGGTCAATGCATCCATAGTACCGGATAAACCGGTATCGAGCATATATTTTTTAAAAGCCTCCTGCATTATAACAGCTATGGCCGGCGCGTCCTCCAGGACGGCTTTTCTTATAATAAATGAATAATTCATGTATTACCCCTCCAGAACCAGTTTGCGGCATTGCTTCCGGTGCGGCTATTTGCCCAACAGAGCAGCAAGAACTGCCTTCTGGGCGTGCAGCCTGTTTTCCGCTTCGTCAAAAACTACAGACTGAGGTCCGTCAATGATTTCTTCGGTAACTTCATACCCTCTGTATGCAGGCAGGCAATGCAGGAAAATGGCATCCTCTCTTGCTTTGGAGAACAATTTGGAGTTAATCTGGTAAGGCATGAAAATTTTTAGTTTTTCCTCTTTTTGTTCCTCCTGACCCATACTGATCCAGGTATCGGCGTAAATTACATCGGCATTTGCAATAGCCTCAGCAGGATCCTCGGTCATAAGGATTTCGGAGCCGGTGGCTTTCGCAGCTGCTTTGGCTTCTTCCACATAGATGCCGGTACATTCATAGCCCTTTGGAGATGCAACAGCTATGTCCATACCTGTTTTTGCACAGCCGTGAAGAAGGGAATGGGCCACGTTGTTACCATCTCCGATGTAAGCGAGCTTCAAGCCTTCAAGTTTTCCCTTATGCTCATATACGGTTAACAAGTCGGCTAAAATCTGACAGGGATGCATTTCGTCGGTCAGGCCGTTTATAACCGGAATAGTCCCGAATTTCGCAAGATCTTCCACATCACTCTGCTTAAAGGTTCTTATCATTATTCCGTCTATATATCTTGACAGTACATTGGCAGTATCGTATATTGTTTCCCCTCTGCCAAGCTGGATATCATTCGAACTTAGAAACAGTGAATAACCGCCCAGCTGATACATTCCAACCTCAAAGGAAACCCTGGTTCTTGTGGAGGATTTCGAAAAGATCATACCCAGGGTCCTGCCTTTCAGGAGGTGATGCTGAACACCTTCACTGCTCTGTTTTTTTAGCTTCTCAGCCAGTTTCAGCAAATCATGAATTTCTTCAGTTCTTAAATTGTTTAAACTCAATAAATGCTCCATATTAGCCTCCATAATATAAAAAAGTGTTTATTTTCTTCCGGTCACACCTATTTTTTGTAAACCGAATATTCATCCAGAGAGTACACCTCGGCCTTATTGTCGGAGATCAGGCGTTCCAGGATGCTTAAAACAGCATTTGTCGTGTCCAGTGAAGTTATGCATGGAATGTTGTATTCCATTGCTGTTCTTCTAAGAATAAAGCCTTTCCTTTCAGGAATTTTACCTCTGGTTGGAGTGTTTATAACCAGGGTTATTTTATCTTCCTTGATACTGTCTAATACACGTTCATCCTCCAGCAGATCGACCGGCAGAGCCGCAGTACTCAGAATACTGTAAGTGCCCGGCGTTGCAGACAGCCTGAAGCCCAATGTCAGAAGCTTGTTTGCAATAGCTATGCTCTCTTCCTTATCCCTGTCTGCAACAGAAAGCAGTACATTTCCGCCCGAAGGGATTTTTATGCCGGAAGCGGCAATTGCCTTGTAGAGGGCATTATAATAATCCCTGTCCACTCCCATGACCTCACCTGTGGACTTCATCTCGGGCCCAAGGAAAGTATCAACAGTGGTCAGCTTGGCAAAAGAAAATACAGGCGCCTTTACGGCGTAGAACTCGGTCTCTTTTGCAAGACCGTTTTTGTAGCCCAGTTCCGATAGGGTTTTACCCATAATAAGCCGGGTTGCCACACCGACCATGGGTATTCCGGTGATTTTGCTCATTATGGGAACTGTCCTGCTGGCACGCGGATTTACTTCAATGACATAAACCTTTTCGCTGCTGTCCATGACAAACTGTATGTTAAACAGGCCTACCACCTTCAATGCCTTTGAAAGACGGATTGTATAGTCTTCAATAGTGG
>JAFABO010000078.1 GCA_023426005.1 Bacillota bacterium
CAAAAAACAACATTTAATTATCGTTTTTCAATAACTAAATGTTGTTTCTTAATAATCCTTCTTCAAAGTCCTATTCACAGGCTCAATCAGCAAACCTACTCCACAACCTCACATTCCCTCATTGCCAGAATAGTCTCTTCAATCAGATAATCCAGCTCCCAGCCCAGCATTGCGGCTCCTCTCTCAATTACTTCACGGGAACAGCCCGCCGCAAAGCTGGCGGTTTTGTACTTTTTCTTTACCGATTTTACCTCCAGATCCGAAACACTCCTGGACGGCCTCATCAGTGCAACTGCTCCGATCAGCCCGGTCAGTTCATCAACGGCATACAGCACCTTCTCCATTTCATGCCGGGGTTCTATATCCACAGTAAGCGCATAGCCATGGCTGGCAGTCGCATGGATTATTTCGGGGTCGACGCCCCTCTCCCGCATGATCTCCTGCTGCTTTATGCAGTGCTGTTCAGGATAGAGCTCAAAGTCCAGATCATGGAGCAGGCCTACTATTCCCCAGAAATCCTCCTCATTTTCATAGCCTAATTTCCTGGAAAAACTCCTCATTACACCTTCAACTATCAGGGCATGTTTCAGGTGAAATGCCTCCTTGTTGTACTCTGTGAGCAAATCCCAAGCCTCGTTTCTTGTCAGTTGACTCATATGTGATCACCTCTTAAAATTATATTAATAGTATGCATTAAAGCAAGTATCCGGTATGTCATCTCCGCAGTCTCTTAACCGCCGGCTCCAATTGTTCAAAAGCCCTCACCAGTATCTGTCTGGGACAGGCGATATTTATCCTCTGAAACCCGCTCCCCTCTTCACCGAACATTAAGCCGTTGTCCAGCCAGAGCCTGGCCTCGTTTGAAACAAGATCCTCCAGAGCATTATCCGGCAGGCCCAGCCCATTGAAATCCAGCCATATAAGGTAGGTACCCTGGGGCTCTACAAGTTTTATCTCCGGAAGCCTCTCCGTTAGAAAGCTTCTTACAAAGGAAAGATTGCCGGCAAGGTAGGTTTTAAGCTGTGAAAGCCACTCTGCTCCACATTCATAAGCTGCATGGCATGCAGCCAGTCCCATTGTGTTCAGCTGGCTGTAACCGCTTTTCACTATCTCCTGCTCAAACCGGAATTTCATATTAACATTTTGAATAAATATGTTTGAAACCTGAAGCCCCGCCAGATTAAAAGTTTTACTGGGCGCGGTACAGGTTATTGTGATGTCTGCAAACGCAGGCTTCAAAGCGGCAAATATCAAATGTTTATATCCGTTATAAATGAAGTCTGCATGAATTTCATCAGACACTACGGTTACACCATGTTTTAAACATATATCCCCCAGCCTTATTAATTCCTCCCCGGTCCATACCCTGCCCACAGGATTGTGGGGATTACACAAAATGAATACCTTCACATTCCCGGAAACTATTTTTTCCTCGAAGTCTTCAAAATCTATTTTATAAACACCCTCATCATAAACAAGGGGATTATTTACAAGTACCCTTTTATTGGCTAATATGGCTTCCGAAAAGGGATAATAAACTGGCTGCTGGATTATAACACCGTCCCCCTTTTTAGTAAAAGCTCTGATGGCCATTGCAATGGCAAAAACAATTCCGGGAGTCTTGACCAGCCATTGGGGACGGATATTCCAGCCAAAGTTATCCGAATACCACTTATATAATGTAGAAAAGTATTCTTCCCTCACTTCAGAATACCCAAAGATACCGTGCCGGCTGACTTTAACCAGCGCATCGGTCACCTGCGGAAGTGTTTTGAAATCCATATCTGCCACCCAGAGAGGAATTGCATCTTCAGGCTTTCCCCTCTGCCTTGCAAAATCATATTTTATTGAATTTGTATTCCTTCTGTCGATTATTTCATCAAAATCATATGTCATATGCATTCTCCTTGTAATAGCAGCAAACGCCTATTTCTAATTATGGACCCGCAAAAGAGTATCCAACCGCCAATTAAAATTTTTTTATTATTCATTATATTACTCTGTTAAAAAAGTAAAGTCAATATCATACTAAACATATATTAATGATATATTTTTTTATATTTATTGTTGACATTTTATATGAGTTGTTTTATAATCAAATCATAGTAATTATATATGAAATATAGGAAATATTTTAAGCTGTATAAAAAATGAAATATAAATAAAAAATAATTAATTATAAAGGAGAGTATTGATATGTCCAAGATTTATAAAAGCCTCACTGATTTAATAGGTAAAACACCTTTATTGGAACTTTCAAATTATGAAAACAAGCATGACCTCAAGGCCAAAATAGTAGCCAAGCTGGAATATTTCAATCCCGCTGGAAGTGTTAAGGACAGAATAGCAAAGGCTATGATAGATGATGCTGAGGCAAAGGGAGTATTAAAACCCGGAGCGGTAATTATTGAACCCACCAGCGGTAACACAGGGATCGGCCTTGCATCCGTTGCGGCTGCAAGAGGCTATAAAATAATCCTTACAATGCCTGAAACAATGAGTATCGAACGTCGAAATCTTTTAAAGGCTTACGGTGCCGAACTGGTACTCACCGAAGGTGCAAAAGGAATGAAAGGTGCCATAGCAAAGGCTGAAGAACTTGCAAAGGAAACACCTGGCAGCTTTATCCCTGGACAGTTTGTCAACCCTGCAAACCCAGCTGTTCATAGAACTACCACCGGTCCTGAAATATGGGAAGATACCGACGGAAAAGTTGATATTTTCGTGTCAGGTATTGGAACCGGCGGAACTATCAGCGGTGCAGGAGAATACTTAAAATCAAAGAACCCTGATGTAAAGGTTATAGCTGTGGAACCCGCAAGCTCTCCGGTACTTTCAAAAGGAACTCCGGGTCCGCACAAAATTCAGGGAATCGGAGCAGGATTTGTTCCGGACACTCTCAATACTAAAATTTATGATGAAATTGTAGCTGTTGAAAATGATGACGCATTTGCTTCAGGCAGAGAGATATCAAAAGTTGAAGGCTTACTCGTAGGTATTTCATCAGGTGCCGCTCTCTGGGCAGCCGCACAGTTGGCTAAACGTCCCGAAAACGCAGGTAAGACCATTGTTGTCTTGCTTCCTGACACCGGTGAGAGATACCTCTCCACTCCATTATTCTCAGAATAAAACTTTATTGTAAAATTGAACAGGCAGGAGCAAGGCTTGATTGACTTGCTCCTGCCTGTTTTTTATGAAAAAGCTGAGCACTGCAAAATTTCTTATGCTAAAATATATATTAACAGTCTGCAACATCTAAAACCGTGTTGTCCGGCGGGGAAAACTTTCCCGGAACCAGGCGGGTGTCACAGACTCCAGCAGTTTTAAAAAGGAGTGCTGACTTTGAATATATTAATAACAGCCGGTGGTACAAGTGAAAAAATTGATAACGTCAGGACCATAACCAACAGCTCTACCGGAAAACTGGGCTCGGCAATAGCCCGGGCTTTTGCTGAAACTTATACTCAGCCCACCGATAAGATATATTATATCTGCGGACAAAATGCGGTTATACCGGAAGCAGACCGTATCAGTATAATCAGGATCGGAAGCGTAAATGACGTTGTGGAAAAATTGACCGGGATACTGACAACAGAAAGAATTGATGCAGTGATCCATTCCATGGCAGTCAGTGACTATACCGTTGACACTCTGACTACCAAAAACAGCATTGCCTCTGCCATAGCCGATTTTATAAGCCAAAATGGACCGGCAGCAGCCCCGGAGCCGGAAGCGCTCACTGCACAGCTGGTTGAAAAAGCTTTCTCCCGGACAGACACATTGAATTCTGAAAATAAGATCAGTTCCGACATAGAGGACATGGTTATTGTAATGAAAAAAACTCCAAAGGTTATCGGCCTGATAAAAAAACTTCAGCCTGCAGCTCTTCTGATTGGCTTCAAGCTGTTAAGCAATGTGCCTCTGGAAACCTTAATTGATACAGGGTATAATCTCTTATTAAAGAATAACTGCGATTTGGTGCTGGCAAACGATTTGTCCGGAATAAACGAATATGGGCACAGGGGCTTCCTGATTTCCCCCGATAAAACCTATGAAACCTTTGAAACCAAGGACCAGATCGCCAAAGGCATAGTAAAGCGCGTATGTGCAATACTGGATAATCAGGTTCCATGAATTTAACCCTTTTGCCGGTTAATTAATTTTGCTTTACCTATGTAATTATTAAAGTCAAATATAAAATGATGTAAAGGAAACAGTTTTTATGAAAAATATTATATTAGGAGTTACGGGCAGTGTTGCCGCCTATAAGGCAGCCGACATTGCAAATAACCTTACAAAAAAGGGCTACAATGTGGAGGTTATAATGACCGGAAGTGCCCGGGAATTTATAACTCCCCTCACCTTCCAGTCCCTGACTAAAAACAAGGTATATTATGATATGTTTGAGGAAATCACTCCAAAGGATATCAAACATATATCCCTGGCCAAAAAAGCCGATTTGTGCCTGATAGCGCCCGCATCGGCAAATATCCTCGGAAAGCTTGCAAACGGCATAGCCGACGATATGCTCTCAACAGTGGTCATGGCCATGAATAATGTTCCGGTATATCTCTGTCCTGCGATGAATACCAATATGTACATCAACCCCATAGTTCAGCGGAATATTAAAACCCTCACCGAATTCGGATATCATTTCATAGAACCCAGGGAGTCGGTACTGGCCTGCGGAGATTTGGGCAAAGGTGCCTTAGCCGATGTCGACAAAATTGTCAATACCGTTGAAGCCCACCAATGGAGGGCGTAGCTGTGTCACGGCAAACGCCATGCTGTCCGAAGCACAGGCCACAAAGCTTGCGGCACCGGGTCAAAATGGGATTGCATATACTGTGAGCTCCCTCATTCCATATTGACGGAGATACCATGTTTACCCTGTGCCCGTTTTTTCGTTATAATATTAACAATCTTGTTACAAAGTATGGTTCAGCCACTCTTCCGGTGGTATAATGTAATTATTAAGCGTGCCGGGTCATGCCGGCCAGAACTGGTTTCCTGCTGCTGTTTGAATATTCCTGAGAGGTTACGATAATTACATGAAACATTTAATTGATAAACTGTATGAAACACGTCAATTGTCACGGGAGGAATATATACAAATCCTCAATGGCATTAATGCCGCAACAAGTGAATATCTTTTCGAAAAGGCCAGGGAGGTATCCCGCAATAATTTTGAAAACGCAATTTATACAAGGGGTTTAATCGAATTTACAAATTACTGTAAAAACAATTGCTATTATTGCGGAATACGTGCGGGCAATACCCACGCCGACCGGTACAGGCTCACCCGGGAGGATATACTGTCCTGCTGCGGTACGGGGCATGAGCTCGGTTTCCGCACCTTTGTGCTCCAGGGAGGCGAGGACAGCCACTATTCCGATGAGGATATAGTCAATATAATCACTGCCATTAAACAGAACTATCCCGACTGTGCCCTAACCCTGTCAATCGGAGAAAAAAGCTACGATTCCTACAAGAAGTATTATGAGGCAGGAGCCGACCGCTACCTTCTCCGCCATGAGACAGCAAATGAGGAGCATTACAAAAAGCTTCACCCGCAGAACTTATCCTTGGTCAACAGAAAAAAGTGTCTGTACAATCTGAAAGAAATAGGCTTTCAGGTTGGAACGGGTTTTATGGTCGGTTCACCTTATCAGACCACCGAAAACCTTGCAGAGGAGCTGCTGTTTCTTAAGGAATTCAACCCCCATATGGTGGGAATAGGCCCTTTTATCCCTCACAGTGAGACCAGATATGCAGAGAAGGCTGCCGGCAGCCTCGAATTAACGCTGGTTCTGATCGGCCTGATCCGCCTGCTGCTTCCAAAAGCACTTATTCCTGCTACCACAGCGTTAGGCACCATTAATTCCCTGGGCCGGGAAAAAGGTATCCTGGCCGGTGCCAATGTCGTCATGCCAAACCTGTCGCCGGTGGCCGTACGAAAAAAATACTCCCTGTACGACAACAAGATTTGCACCGGCGAAGAGGCTGCCGAATGCAGATTCTGCCTTTCCAACAGAATGAAGAATATAGGCTACGAGCTGGTGGTGGACAGAGGGGATTATACCGAATAAATATCCAAGTAAATAAATACGTAAATGTTAAAGGGAGTGTCGCAAAATGAAATTACTTTCATTTTACAACACTCCCTTCAACTATGCATATTTATACGTTTTGCAACAGCCCCTTTTTGCTCCGCTATTCTGTCATATGCTGTGCTTATCTGACAACCCTTGCCCCCAGCCCCTTCATTACACCTTCAACCTCTTTCAGGCTGGCCATGGAGGTGTCGCCGGGAGTGGTCATGGCCAGAGCACCATGTGCTACACCATAGTTTACTGCCTTCTGTGCATCATCGGCAGTCATCAGGCCGTAAACCAAACCTGATGCAAAACTGTCTCCGCCGCCCACTCTGTCATATATTTCAAGTGCCGGAAACTCAATTGATCTGTAAATATTGCCCCCGGCCCAGCAAATGGCACTCCAGTCATTTACCGTTGCGGTCTTAACTCCTCTGAGGGTGTTGGCTACCACCTTCATATTGGGATATTCTACGACAACCCTGTCGATCATTTTCTTGTAGCCTTCAATATCCAGTTCCGTCAAGCTGGAATCATTTCCTTCCACCTCAAAACCCAGGCATTGGGTGAAATCCTCTTCATTTCCTATCATAACATCAATATACTTTGCTATTTCCCTGTTGACTTCCTGCGCTTTTTTGTTCCCGCCTATGTAATTCCACAGGGAAGGCCTGTAATTGAGGTCGTAGGAAACAATGGTATTATACTTTTTAGCAGCCTTGACAGCTTCAATTACCACCTCGGGAGTGGTTTCCGACAATGCGGCGAAAATACCGCCGGTGTGGAACCATCTCGCCCCCAGATTTCCAAATACATATTCCCAGTCTATGTCCCCTGACTTCAACTGCGACGCAGCCGTATTGGCCCTGTCGGAAACCCCCAGGGCCGCTCTTATGCCGAAGCCTTTTTCTGTGAAGTTCAGACCGTTTCTGACAGCACGGCCTATTCCGTCAAAAGGCATCCACTTGACTAAAGAGGTATCCACCCCGCCCTGCAGTATCAAATCCTCGATCAGTTTGCCGATATCATTATCTGCAAATGCCGTCACAACAGCACAATTCATTCCGAAGCACTTGCGGAGTCCTCTGGAAACATTGTATTCTCCCCCGCCCTCCCAGACTTTGAACTCTCTGGTGTTTTTAATTCTGCCGTCTCCGGGATCAAGTCTCAGCATTACTTCTCCCAGGGATATACAATCATATTTATAACTTCCTTTTGGTTTTAAATTAAGAATTGACATAACAGACCTCCTAAGATTTTATCTATTACTTTGAAGCTCTTGCCTGTTTTACTTTTTCAACAAACTGCTTTCCTATGGTAACAATGGATTCATAATCACCCTTTTTAGCACCGGCAGTCAGATTTCCTCCAACTCCAACCGCAACACTGCCCGCTTTGATCCAATCGCCCACGTTATCCAGATTTACACCGCCTGTAGGCATGAGCTTTATATATGGCAAAGGTCCCCTGAAAGCCTTTATGATTGCCGGTCCGAAGAGCTCTCCCGGAAATACCTTAATAATATCCGCACCTGCTTCCAGGCCCTCTACGGCTTCCTTCACCGTCATTGCCCCCGGCATGCAGGCAACCTGGTATCTATTGCAAACTTTAACCACTTCGGTATTCAGACAGGGACTTACAATAAACTGTGCACCTGCCAGTATTGCTGCTCTTGCTGTTTCGGGATCAAGAATTGTTCCGGCACCTATGAGGATTTTCGCGTCCTTGTTGGATTCGGCAAGTTTTTTAATAACCTCCAGGGCGCCATTTACAGTAAAAGTAATCTCGATGGCACATATTCCGGCCTCAACACAGGAATCGGCTATCCTCATGGCCTGATCGGCGCTTTCCGCCCTTACAACTGCTACTACCCCACAGTCACAGATCTTTTGCAAAACATCGTTTTTGTTCATATACCTGTCTCCTTCCCCAATGGGTGAATTTATTTATTCTATTGAAAGTTATTGATAAATCATCTCTTATATATTAATATACTAGTATACAAGTTAAGTGTCAATACAATAAAAATACTTAACAGACAGGTGATGGCGGGTACCAAAGTCAATTACGGTTCAAAACCTTCGGCTTTCAGCCGATAGTAATTGACTTCGAATTTATGCAATTATAAAAGCAGTTATGTTAAAATAGAAAGTGCTATTCAATAATACAAACAGGGAGTTTTTATGAACAGAATGGAACGGAATGTGCTTCCTCTGAAGGAAGTAATCTATCAGGAGTTAAAAAATAAAATACTTAATCTTGAATATAAACCCGGACAGATGATCAGCGAGACCGAGATATCAGAGCTGCTGAAGGTCAGCAGAACACCCGTCAGGGAGGTTTTTATCAGACTGTCCTATGAAAAGCTGATTAATATATTCCCGCAGAAAGGCACCTTTGTGTCCTTGATAGACCTTTCCTATGTCAGCGAAAGTGTCTTCATGCGGAATCTCCTGGAAAATCAAATTGTGCGGGAGCTGATGGAAAGCGGTGCCGAGCTCCCCCCGGAGATAAAGAAAAATCTCCGTCAGCAGAAGGAGTTAGTTGAAGAAGCCGGTACCGTACAGGAATTTCTTGATCTGGATAACGAATATCACAGAATGATATTCAAAGCAGCGAATCATGCTGCTGCCTGGGATATTCTGAGCACAACCCGGATTCATTATAACAGGTACAGGGTTTTGACCATGTATTTGCCCGAAATGCTGGAAAAGGTTTATAATGAGCACTACCAGCTGGTTGAGCTCATCCTGAGCCGTGATAGTGCCTGCTATTCTATTTTAAAACGGCATCACTATTCCGGTCTGGATCATCCGAAAGCTCTGAAGGAGAAGTATCCTGACTATTTTCTTTAGGAAAATACCGGGTAACCTCAAACTTTTCAAGCCAGCCCTTTTTAAATTTAAGGGAAATATAACCCATTATGCTTGTACCCAGGGCGCCCAGAGCATCGACAATCAAGTCCTTCATGGTGTCCGACAGAGCGTCCCTGCCCACTCTGAGACTGCCATCCTCATAGGCAAACTTCTGCATGTTCAGGCCCAGAAGTTTGTCAAAGGAGAATTCGTAGACCTCCCAGAGCGCTCCAATAGCCAATGCAAATGAAAAGGCAAAAATGGCAATAAACAGGGGGCTTAAATTAATCTCCACCTTCTCAGAATCATTTAACAGCCTGACAACCGAAAACCCCAGCGCTCCTATCATTGCACCGCTGAAAGTGTGTAATACGGTATCCCAATGCGGTATGTGGTAGTAAAAGCTCCGCACTTCCCCCAAATATATGGCCGCATAGAGAAAAATAACAAAAACAATATGCATGAAGCCGGGCACGTTTATCTTCCATCTTCTTTCGAGCATTGACGGAAGAAACATAATGATCATACCCATTATGCATTGGATGAGCATGAGAACATAATCGCTCTTGAGTTTTTGAAATTTTACATACTGAACGGGGCCCGAAGGCGACAAAACGACATTTATAAGAGAGAATATCGTTGAGGCCACAAGAGTTGAAAACACAAACCAAAAAGTTATCTTCTCCCAATTAGCATTTCTGATACTAAATTTTTTCTTCATATATCTATCTGTTATCCTTATCAATTTAATATTATCAAAGCTGTTTTTTATATTATAGCATTTATTTATTTGTTCTAAAACAGAAATAAATGCTATAAAAGCAGCAGTTAAAGCCCAACTCCATATGTAAAAATAACCGCCTGCGCCGGTTTGAATGGTCAAACTCTGCAAGCGGTTATTTTTTTATTCCGGTAGTCTGAAATTGGCAGGACATAAATGCAGGTCAACAATGAAGAAAGCATTTAGATTGTCCTGCCAACGGATATTGGCTGTAATTACTTGCCGTAATAGGCTCTCAAATAGATATCCTTTAATTCGCTCATTAGCGGATATCTCGGATTTGCACCGGTGCACTGATCGTCAAAGGCCTGTTCAACCATTTCATCAAGGGTTTCGAGGAATTTGACTTCGTCGACTCCGGCAGCTTTGATTGTAGCTGGAACTCCGATCTTTGCTTTCAGTTCATCGATTTTTACCAGCAGCTTATTGAACTTATCTTCATCGCTTGTACCGTTTATACCCACAAAAGATGCTATTTCGGCATATCTCCTCAATATTTCGGGGTATTTGTACTGTGAGAAGGTACCCATTTTAACAGGTGCTTCGGCAATATTAAACTTCATGACCTCATTGATAAGAAGTGCATTTGCAATACCATGGGGCAGGTGATGGAAGGCTCCCAGCTTGTGAGCCATGGAGTGGCAGATTCCCAGGAAGGCGTTTGCAAATGCCATACCTGCCATGGTTGAAGCATCAGCCATTTTCTCCCTTGCCGCAGGATCCTTTGCACCGTTCTCATACGCCGAAGGCAGGTAGGCAAATATATTCTTCAGGGCCTGCAGTGCCAGACCATTTGTGTAATCTGTCGCCAGCATGGATGCGTATGCTTCAACTGCATGGGTCAGAGCATCAATACCCGAAGCGGCAGTCAAGCCCTTTGGCATGTTCATCATTAGATCAACATCAACTACAGCCATTTTAGGCATTAATTCATAATCCGCAAGAGGATATTTAACCCCTGTCCGTTCATCGGTGATAACTGCGAAGGGAGTTACCTCCGAACCTGTACCGGCTGATGTCGGGATGGCCACAAAGTAAGCCTTTTCACCCAGCCGGGGGAATGTGTATACTCTCTTTCTAATGTCCATAAATCTCATGGCCAGATCCTGGAAGTCAACTTCCGGATGCTCATACAGGGTCCACATTATCTTTCCTGCGTCCATTGCTGAGCCGCCGCCCAGGGCGATGATCACATCCGGCTTGAACTCTCTCATGGCTTCGGCACCCAGCTTTGCACATGCCAGTGTAGGATCGGGAGCCACATCAAAGAAGGTGTGATGCTTTATGTCCATGGCATCCAACAGGTCTGTAACAGGCTTTGTATAGCCGTTATTAAAGAGGAAGGAGTCGGTAACTATAAATGCTCTCTTTTTATTCATAACATCTTTAAGTTCTTTCAAAGCAACACCCAGGCAGCCTTTTTTGAAATACACCTTTTCAGGACTTCTAAACCAAAGCATATTTTCTCTCCTTTCAGCAACAGTCTTGATATTGATAAGGTGTTTAACTCCTACATTTTCAGATACGGAGTTTCCACCCCATGAGCCGCAGCCAAGGGTAAGTGAAGGGGCCAGCTTGAAGTTGTAAAGATCCCCTATTCCGCCATGTGAGGATGGAGTGTTGACAAGAATTCTGCAGGTTTTCATTGCCGCTGAGAACTTATCTATTTTTGCTCTTTCATTGACAGCATCAACATATATTGAGGAGGTATGACCGAAGCCTCCGTCGGCAACCAGCCTTTCAGCCTTTGCTACAGCTTCGTCAAAAGTCCTGGCTTTATACATGGCAAGTACCGGGGATAGCTTCTCGTGTGCAAAGGCTTCGGACAATTCTACAGAATCGACCTCACCCACCAGTATCTTAGTTTCAGCAGGAACGTCAAAACCGGCTAATTTAGCAATGGTATGGGCAGTCTGACCAACTATCTTTGCGTTGAGGGCACCGTTTATCAACAGTACTTCCCTTGTCTTCTGGGTTTCCTCCTTATTCAGGAAGTAAGCGCCCCTGACTGTGAATTCCTTTTTAACTTCACCATATACTTTATCCAGGACTATTACAGACTGTTCGGAAGCACATATCATACCGTTATCAAAGGTCTTGGATACAAGTATGGAGCTTACGGCAGTTTTCACATCGGCGGTATCATCAATGATCGCAGGTGTGTTTCCCGCTCCCACTCCGATGGCAGGTTTTCCTGAGGAATATGCCGCCCTCACCATTCCCGGTCCGCCCGTAGCCAGTATAATATTTGCCTCTTTCATTACTCTTTCGGAAAGCTCTATGGTAGGCTCATCGATCCAGCCTATGATTCCCTTTGGGGCTCCTGCGGCAACTGCTGCCTCAAGTATTATATTTGCGGCTTCTATTGTTGATTTCTTCGCCCTTGGATGTGGGGAAAAGATGATTCCGTTTCTTGTTTTAAGGGCCAGCAAAGCCTTGAATATAGCAGTCGAAGTGGGGTTGGTAGTTGGTACTATTGCCGCTATAACGCCCAGGGGCTCAGCGATTTGAGTTATCCCGAAAGCTTCATCCCTCTCAAGAACACCGCAGGTTCTGGTATCTTTATATGCGTTGTAGATATACTCTGCCGCATAATGATTTTTTATGACTTTATCTTCTACAACACCCATGCCTGTTTCAGCCTGTGCCATTTTTGCCAGAGGAATTCTTTTTTTGTTTGCAGCCAGAGCAGCAGCTGTAAATATTTTGTCAACCTGTTCCTGCGAATATGTGGCAAACACTTCCTGCGCCTGTTTGATTTCAGCTATTTTTTCCAAAAGAGTGTCAACACTGTTTACTATCAAATTCTTCTTAGCCATAATATCCAACCTCCATTTAGATTTCGTGTTATCGTTATTTTTTTAACAATCGCTTTTAAAAAATTAAGCCACTAATTTTTTTATATATGGCTTAACAGGGTTCAAGCTTAAAATTGTTATGCCGTATAATGTTAATTATTTAACAATTTTCCTTGATATTATTTTAATTCATTGTTAATTATTTGTCAATATGATTTTATAAAATTATCACCTTTAAAATTCGAATAATTATTTATAGATACGGTTTTTATAAACCGGGTTTGAAGCTTTTCGCAAGAAAAAACCCTCTTCGGTACAAGCTTTTTTATATTGCACCGAAAAGGGTTTCGAAACCATCTGTTTTAATAAACTAAGGCTTTTTGTATATTTTTATTATTTCTCCGGCATAAAAGCGGTGAAAATCTCCATCGGGATAAAATCTCTTAATAACATCCTGAGGAATCCGGTCGGCTGCAAAATCCAGATAATACATCTTTTTGCACAGCAGCACAAGGTTCCCCTGGGCAAAAGTCGGAACTCCGTCCAGATATTGGACAGTCAGCTTAGCCTCTGAAATTTTATCCCCGTCGCGTCCTGACTTTGAACCCAAAAGGCTTAACTCTTTTCTATAATCCTTTGGGAAAAAGGTCAATGAGAACATGTCATTATTCTCAATAAATTCATAAGTATACCGTGTGGGCCGGATAAAGATAAATGCAGCATCTCTATGCCATAAGTTGCCTACACCGCCCCAGCATGCCGTAAGCGTATTGCAGCCCGACTTTTCATTGCCTGCCGTAACCAGCATCCAGTCATCGCCTATACGGGTCAATGCATTTTCAAAAAAATCGGTGCGTGATAATTCTACATAACCAGGCATTTTCTCCTCCCCCTTTAACTCTCTTTCAGTCTATTTCACTTTTTGAAGGCGGATAACATTCCAGGAAAGCTTCGGCAAGTTGGCCATAACCTTATTTCCATCAATCTGAGCATCTCCGATGTTTTTGGGAGTAACGAAATTCGGGCTTTCCTCTGTATTGGTATCCTTTGGATTTCCGCTTGTAAGAACTATGTGTTCACTTACCGCATAGTTTTCAAAGCCTCTCAATTCCGTTTCAAGGGGTAATGCTTTATCAACACTGCGGTTGATTGCAAAGATTGTTATATCCCCGTTATCAGCCATTGTGGCAGCCGCATCAAGATACGGAACATCTGTGAAATCTGTTGAATCATATTTTGGTGAACTGATGGATGTCACTAATGAAGTACCTCTTCCATACTTTGAAAACAGCAGGAAGGTGTAGTAAGGAGGCAGCACCCATGCGCCTCCGCCATTTCTGGTGCGGATATGGGAAATACAGTTAACCAGCTCAGATATGCACGCAATCTCCACGCGGTCGGCATTTCTCAGTACTGCAAGCAGCATACCTCCCAATGCCAGTGCATCCTCAATGGTATAGGTATCCTCTAACAGAGGAGGCGCAATCTGCCACTTCTTATTGAAACGGGCTTCTTCTGCAATTGAGTGCCATGTGTTGAATTCATCAAAGGATATGTTTACCTTTTTATTGCTCTTGGTCTTTGCCTTTACATAATCTATGGTAGCTATTGCGGCCTTCAGGTACCTATCAGTGATTAAAGGCTTTGCAAGGTAATTTGGAGTATCATTTTTGGCATTTCCTATATATTGGTGTATTGATAAATAGTCGATAAAATCATAGGATTCTTCCAGAGCGGCGGCATCGAAGCCCGGGAAAGTATCCTGCGACGGTGAGGATGAACCGGCCAGCACTGTTTTTATATTTTCATCCAGCAGTTTCATGCCTTTTGAAGCTTCTCTTGCCAGTCTTCCATAGTCGGTCCCTGTTTTCTGTCCAACCTGCCAGACTCCGTCTATTTCATTGGTCAGGCACCAGTAGCGGTATCCGTGCGGCTTCCTGTAGCCATGTGAAATACGTAAATCGGACCAGTAAGTACCTTCGCTGAAATTGCAGTATTCTACACAATCCATTGCTTCTAAAACTCCTCTGGTAGCCAGGTTTACTGTCATCATTACATCGGAGCCGTTAAGCCTGGACCAGTCGGCAAATTCGTTGAGCCCAAACTCATTTGTTTCAATGCACTGCCAGGCAACCTCAGCTCTTCTGGGGCGCTTTTCCTTGGGTCCGATTCCGTCTTCCCAACGGTATGTGGATACGAAATTCCCCCCGGGAAAACGGTTTAAGGTAACATTCAGAGGTTTGGTCAGCTCCAGCACATCCTGTCTGAAACCATTTTTATCCGCCTTTGGATGCCCAGGCTCGTAAATGCCTCCATATACGCATCTGCCAAGCGGCTCAACAAATGAACCAAATACTTTTTCATCTATTTTTGATATAGTAAAATCTTTATCCAGTACAATTTTTGCCTTATTCATAGTCAGTACCTCCATTAATCTACCTGTATTATTTCGATTTCAACACCATTTGGGTCCACAACCAGCATAACTGTTTTATCAATTTCCGGGATATATGTGGGCAGCAAATTAATTTTATAACCCCTGTCGTCACATCTTTTCCTTATTTCCGGAAGGTCGTCCGAACATAGTGCAAAATGACGGTATATCCCCGTATCGGTATTGCCGGTCTTCCATATCTTCTGAGGTTCCTTGTACTCAATCAATTCCAGTTTCAAATCCGGCAATTGATAATAGTGCAAAATATGATCACCCAGATCTACATCATTTATATGTTTCAGATTGAATACCTCTTCATAGAATCTGAAAGAGGCTTTTATATCGCTGCAGTTTATTGTAATATGGTCCATTCCGGTTAATCTCATCAGAGTACTCCCTTCTAAAGCAAATTCAACATATTATTAACTGTGCTTTCATCAGTGATAAGAACATCAATGTATTCCTTTCTCAGTGCCCCCAGAAGTGCCTTGACTTTTTGTGAACCGGTTGCAATACATATCTTGTTTTTTATTTTTCTGAAGTCGTTCAGATCAATGGAAACTGTTCTTGTATCCAGCTCCTTGTCGCATATTTCCCCATATTCATTAATAAAATGCGCGCACAGGTCACCTACAGCATCCTTTTTGATGAGATTCTTCATAGATTTGTTGTCAATGTATCCCCCACGGTACAATACATTCTGTTCTCCAAAGCTACCTACGGTAAACAACGCAATATCTGCTTCCTTGCTCTTATTTAAAATATTGTTCATATTTTCATCGCTGTACAAAGCCTCTTTTATCTGGGCATTCTGTAAAACAGCCGGCAAAGGAATAAACAGCGGTGTTCCATTGTATGCTTCCGCTATGTTGGTAGAAATTTCAGAAACATAAATCTTTTTCTTCAAGTTGCTCATCCCTCCTGAAAGAGGAATTGAGGTCACATTTTTAATGTCCGTCTGCCTGGTCATATTGGATGAAACCTGAAGTATTGTCCATCCCCAGGAAAAAGCTATGATCATATCACTCTGTATAATAGAGTCCAAATACTTGCAGGACTTTTCAACCACCTCAGGATTTAACAAATTGGGATCTAAATTAGATAACGCCGGAACAATTATAGCCTTTTCCAGGTTGAATAATGTCCGCACATGTGTTTCAAGTTCTGTTTCTTCTTTTGACAAATCCTTTATTTTGAACTCAATAATACCTGAACTGCGGGCCTGATCCATCAATTGACACACATATCCTCGTGAGATCCCCAGTTCTTTTGCTATTTCCTTTTGGTTCATACCATAACAATAGTACATTTTCGAAACGTCAACCATTAATTTATATTTATCACTCACGAGCAACACTTATCCTTTTCCCAATTTACATTTTCCATATAATCCTAATAATATATGGAATACAAAAATTTTATACTCTAATGTATTTTATGTCAAGAATCCTGCAAAGCATTTCAAAACGCCTTGTATAGTCCCCCAGAAACAGCACTTCATGGTGTGTGCCTCCGTTAGCCAGCCATTCGTCCATTGCTTTCTTTATGCCTGAATCAGGTTTGAAAAACGCATGATTCATGGGAACTGTAGGCAACTCTTCAGTATCCAGAATGGTGCCTTTTGAAACAATGAGCTGGTACTTCTCTCCTTCTACTGCCACAAGTGAAATAAGCGTGGCCGTTCCGGGCTCTACATTAAACTTTGGTGTCGGCGGATTTTCAAGGCCTCCGATATCCAGAGGACGGTCAATTAATGTTACTCCGCGGTCCTTTCTTGCCACCTTCCAGTTGCCTTCGCCCATATGGCTCAGCATTGCAGCATCCTTGCCAAAATCCAGGGAATACATTTCGGTAAAATGCGGATCGCCTATCATCATGTGGCCGATAACAGTCAGGAGAAGCACATTGGTATCGCCCTCTGCGGAATATCCGTAACCTTTTGCAAGGAGACTCGAACCTCCTAAGATGGGGATCTGCTTAAACCTTCCATCCTCCTTATATATATTGAAGAATTGTGAGAACCCGTCATACCCATTGTCAACAAGGAATTTTTCAAATCCGAGCTGCATACGGGCGGCATAGCGATGGCTCTCAGCCGGAAGCTTGGGATCGATTTTAAAGTTTTTTCCGTCCTCTTCAATCTGAGCATCGATTTCTTCTTCTGAAACAGCCTCCATATTGCTGTAAACAGGGCCAATGGTTACATGGTTTGCTTCAACACCGAATTTCCTGCACAGCGCCGCATCATCTCCCAGTATATCACCCATATTGTGCATACGGCCGAAAATAGCAACCTTGGTCTTTTTAAGCCTGCTGTATGTGTTGGCAGCAAGAGCCCAGTCCTCGAAATATGCTTTGAATGAATCGGATTTCCAGTCGTCAGTGATAATAGCGGGCTTAATACCGCATCTCATCAGTACGTTACTTGTGTCCTGTATGCCGTGTATGCCCTGATTGGTTGTACACAATACCCAATCCCAGTTTGATGTGACATCAGGAAGAGGCTGAATGTTTGCAAGCAAAACAGGCAGGCTGTTTTTCTTCATAGCCTGTATCAGACGGTTTCCCGGGCTGTACAGCAGGTTTACTATCATTATCCCGTCGTATTCCTTGTCATTGAAATACTTAACATACCTTTCTATATCCTCCCTCTCCTTTGCAGGCCCGGGGAAGTCCACATCCGCCACATCCTTCAGCTGCTCTGCTACCTGTCTTGCAAAGACTTCCTGCATTTTTGGCAATTCCGGCTGTGATTCGTCATACAGACCTTGCATTAAGCCCAGAAAGCCTATTCTCGGTTTTTGTTTTGTTATCATAGCAATTACCTCCAATTATTTATTATTAATTTAGCTTAGCTACCATGCCCTGGCACTTCCATCGTAATCATAAAACATTCCCATATCTGAAGCCTGCCTGTATTTTTCCGCAAGTTTTACAATTCCTTCCGCCGATTCGGAGGGCAGAGTTGGAGCATTCTCACCTCCCATACCGGTTCTTACCCATCCGGGATGTATAAGAAGTACTTTGATACCCTCAGGTCTCAGATACCTCTGCAGAATAATACTCTGGATGTTCAATGCAGCCTTTGACATACAGTAATCATACCGGTTGATATAATCACAGTGCGTTGTCATACTGCCTGCTTCAGAGGAAATATTAATGATCATTTTATCTTCACCTTTTTTAATTAATGGCAGAAGGTCCTTCACAATTCTCAGAGGTCCAAGTGAATTAGCCGAAAAAACCTCCAAAGATAAGGAAATATCAAAATCTTCCAAAATATTTGCGCTGTTGGGCGGCAAAATGGCTGCCGCGTTAACGACAATATCCAGACTGCCGGTTCTCCGCTTCAATATTTCTCCGGTTTCTATTACTGATTCATCGCTTCTTATATCCATTTGAAAAAACTCAAATTGTTCGGGAAAATCTGTTTGTAGCTGTTTTATCTGTTCATTATGATTTATGTCATATCCATAAACATAATAATTCCTGCCGATAAATTCAGCCGCTAGGCACAAACCCAGACCGCCTGACACTCCGGTGATCAAAACCTTTTTCATAGCAACTTCCCTCTGCTTTTCATGCCGGATACGGCCTATTTTTCAACCCAATCCAAAGAACGCGAGACCGCTTTTTTCCATCCTTCATACAGCCTGTCCCTCTCCTCTTTATCCATTTTGGGATAATATACCTTTGAGACCTTCCAGTGTTGTTTCAGTTCCGATGTATCTTTCCAGAAGCCAATTCCCAGACCTGCGAGATAAGCTGCTCCCAAAGCCGCCATATCAGTGATTTCAGGCAATTCAACGGGAATTCCCAGTATATCGGCCTGGAATTGAAGCAAAAATTCACTTTTTGTCGCTCCTCCATCCACTCTCAGGGATTTTAATTCCCTGCCGGTATCCGCTATCATTGCATCAATAACGTCCCTTGTCTGGTAACCCATGGATTCAAGGGCTGCACGGCATATATGTTCCTTAACGGTGCCGCGGGTAAGCCCTATAATAGTGCCTCTGGCATAGGAATCCCAGTACGGTGCGCACATCCCGGCGAAAGCAGGTACGATATATACATCTCCCGTATCCTTGACCTTTTCAGCCAGTATATCGCATTCCCTGGCATCCTTTATTATTCCCAAACCGTCGCGCAGCCATTGAACTACGGCTCCCCCCACAAACACTACCCCTTCAAAGGCATATTGGACCTTTCCGTCTATTACCCAGCCCAGGTCGGTGGTAAGTCCATAATTGGATTTCAGCGGTTTATCTCCAATATTCATGAACAGTGCCATTGACGTACCATAGGTATTTTTAGCCATTCCGGCTTCAAAACAGGCCTGTCCGATTGTTGCGGCATGCTGATCCCCCGCGTCCCCCGATATGGGAATGTGCTGTCCAAAAAACACATTTGAATCGGTGAATGCAAGGGCATTACAGGAGGATGGCTTTAACTCGGGAAGAATTTGCCTGGGGATTCCTATTTTCTCTATTAATTCATCATCCCATTGTAAAGTGTGAATATTTAAAAGAAGAGTACGGGAAGCATTTGTATAATCAATTACATGAGACTTTTTGCCGCTCAAATTCCACATGATCCATGTGTCTATGGTTCCCATAAGGATTTTACCGTCTTCTACCTGTTTTTTCACACCGGGAACATTTTCAATAATGAATTTTATTTTACTTGCGGAAAAATAAGGGTCTATACGCAGTCCGGTCTTCTCATTGATCAATTCCTCCAGACCGGCCTGCTTTTTCATCTCTTCACAAATCGAAGCAGTTTGTCTGCTTTGCCAGCATATTGCATTATACACGGGTTTTCCTGTTGCACTCTCCCATAATATTGTAGACTCCCTTTGATCTGTGATGCCTATGGCAGCAACTTCCTCCGGTTTTACAAGCCCTCTTGAAAAAATCTGACTGCAGCAATCCAGAACTGTTTTCCAGATTTCATCCGCATCATGTTCCACCCAACCCGGCTGCGGATAATACTGCGTGATTTCCTTTGAAGCCCGGTCGACTACTTTACTTTCATGATCAACTATAATTACCTTTGTTGATGTTGTTCCCTGATCGATAGCAAGAATATATTTTTTATCCATATGAGTGCCTCTTCTCTCAACCATTTTTCTGAATTTTCCTGACTTCTTTTAATTATTTACAATAACAGCTTTCATTACACTGCCGCCGTCAACATCTTTAAATGCCTGATTTATTTCTTTTAGTGGATATCTTTTGGTTATATATTTTTCAACGTTGATTGCTCCGGAATAAATCATCTCCATTGCCTGTTTGTTTTGCGCCGGTGTGGATGCGTGTACGCCAAAAACACTGATTTCCCTGTAATGGATTAAATTACTGTCAATAAACCCCGTTGAAGTTCCTGCCAGCCCTCCAAAAAGTGAAATTCTTCCGCATTTGGCCAGCATTTTCATACCGTCGGCCTGCGCACTGCCTACCGAGCATGCAATGATGGCAACATCTGCGCCCTTTCCCCCTGTCAGTTTGCTTACTTCTGCAAACACGTCCTTTTCAGCGGCATTAATAAATGTCACCCCGTCAAGTAATTTACCTGCCTGATTTATACGCTCGGCAGAGGTTTCAATGATAATGACATTTTCCGCCCCGGAAATAAGAGCCAGCTCGGCATGCATGCAGCCGATAATGCCCGATCCGAATATCACAACGTCTTCCCCTTCTTTAATCTGCAGGTATGACTGGGCATTTATGGCACATGCAAGGGGTTCACTTAATGTAAATGCCGATACATCCTCAACCTCAGGAAGCTTATATACGTTGCCCATTTTGAAAGCCAGCCGGGGTATAACCATATATTCTGCGAATCCTCCATCATACTGAAACCCGATTGTTTTCAAATCCTCACACATATTTGTTTTTCCTTTTTTGCAGCTGTAACAGCTTCCGCAACCAATAGCCGGAGCTACAGCCACGTGATCTCCTACGCGAAAATCTCCGCAGGCATCTTCTGACAGCTCTACAATTTTCCCCACTACCTCATGCCCGATAATTCTGCCTTCATCTATTTTGCTGCTCCCAAATCTATAGGTTCTGGCATCAGTTCCGCATATTGAGCATGCTGTTACCTTTAACAAAGCGCCTTCCCCTTTTAGTTGGGGTTTTGGCATATCTTTCAGTTCCAATGTTTTATCCGTATGATAAATACAAGAAAGCAAGTTTATCCACCTCCTTCAATATTGCACATAATCACTTTTTATTGGGGTCAAAAATTACCTTTGTAAACATTTCCTTTTTGTAATACATCATATCAAATGCAGTCCGGCAATCCTCCAGACGGACAACATGGGTTATCAAATCCTTAAGTTTTATCTTTCCTTTTCCAACGAACATAAGCGCACTTTCCCATTCATTTATGGGCAGCGGGGCAATTGAAGAATTCCAGGAACCCTTTATTTGCAGTTCTCCTCTTAAGATTTTTCCCAGGGTCTTGTTTGGCAGAACCAGATCATTGTATGCTATCCCGCACAATACCACCGTTCCCAATTTTCTGACAGCATCAATAGCCTGAACCTGCGTAGTGACACTTCCTGCCAGTTCTATGGTAGAGTCGGCACCTCTCCCGTTTGTAAATTCCATTATTTCTTTGACTACATCACATTTAGTACCGTTGAGGCATAGATCGGCTCCTATGGTTTTAGCCATTTCCAGCTTTTCGTCTATAATGTCAACAGCAATTACCCTGTCACAGCCCATATTTTTAAGCCACTGTACTGTTATAAAGCCGATTGCACCCAGCCCAAATACAACTACTGTCTGTCCTGCCTCAACATTGGCCTTTCTGACGGCGTGAAGAGCAACCGAAACCGGATCTGTCATAGCTGCTTCATAATAGCTTACATTATCAGGAATATGGATAATATTATCTTCGCTTACGACAATGTACTCAGCCATTGCACCATCAATACGGGAACCATAGTAATCGTAATTATCACAGGTAATAGCCTGCCCTATTTTGCAATAGTCACATTCCTTGCAGTTCACCAGAGGCATTGCAGTGACTCTATCGCCTTTTTTAGCTTTTTTCACACCGGTACCGACTTTTAAAACTTCTCCTGCAAATTCATGTCCGATTACAATCGGATAACTGTAGGCGCCCTTGCTCATTACACGTGGAATATCCGAACCGCAGACTCCGCAGGCCTCGACCTTTATAAGCACATCGTCCGGCTTGGAAATATCCGGTATATCAATCAACTCACAGCGTACATCTCCCGGTGCAAACAACTGAACCGCTCTCATTTTTTCAGACATAACTTCACCTCATCAATAATATTTATGTTCTACTATCTACCTGTTTACTATTGCAACAGTTGCACTTGCACCAATCCTGGAAGCACCGGCCTCAATCATTTTAACAGCAGTTTCATAATCTCTGATCCCGCCGGAAGCTTTTACGCCCATACTATCCCCTACCGTTTTTCTCATAAGTGCGATATCCTCTGAAGTGGCTCCGCCCGTGCTGAAACCTGTAGATGTCTTTACAAAATCAGCGCCTGCCTTTTTTGCAATTTCACATGCTGCTGCCTTTTCATGGTCCGACAGAAGACAAGTTTCTATTATTACTTTCACCAATGCTTTTTTTCCGGCTGCTGCAACAACAGCCTTTATGTCATTTTCTACAAAATCATAATCCTGTTCCTTTAGAGCTCCTACATTTATTACCATGTCGATTTCCTGTGCTCCCGCTTCGACAGCTTCCTTTGTCTCGAAAGCTTTTGAACCGGTGGACATTGCTCCTAATGGGAATCCTACCACAACGCAGGTTTTGACAACCGAGTCCTTTAATTTTTCAGCGACTAATTTGGTATGGCACGAATTTACACATACAGATGCAAATCCATATTCCAAAGCTTCATTGCATAGTTTGCTTACCTGTGCCCGGGTTGCATCCGCTTTCAATATAGTATGGTCGAAATATTTAGCAAATGCTTCTTTATCCTTTAACATATTAATGTACTCCTTTTCTATCTATAAAATTTTGTTTAATTACCCCTTCACTGCGCCTGCCATCATACCTTTTATCAGTTTCTCCTGGAAAATAACAAATGCAATAATCATTGGCAGAGCCGATAGGGTAAGAATTGTCATAACCATCGGAATATCTACCCCGTATTGCCCCTGATATTCCCATATTGCGAGAGGAAGTGTACGGCTTTTTACCGAAGAAGTCAAAACAAATGCATAAACAAACTCATTCCACATGTTTATTCCGTTATATATTGCAAGTGTGGCCAGACCCGGTATTGACAAAGGCAGTATGATTTCCAGGAAAGTTCTGATTTTGCCGGCCCCATCCACATCAGCCGCCTGTTCCAGTTCCACTGGAATCCCCTTCATAAAGCCTGTTAAAATGAATACCGAAACAGGAATATTAAAGGCGATATAGGGACCGAGGAGGCCGATTATGTTATCATAAAGCTTAACTTCTTTTGTCAGCAGAAATACCGGTATCAAGGTTGCATGGATCGGTATGGCCATACAGGCTATAACAATTGCAAACAATGCTTTATTTATTGTAAATTTAAGTCTTGAAAATACATAGGATGCCATCGCCGAGGCGGCCAGCAGAATTATCAGTCCCACGGCGCATACAAGCACACTATTTTTAAAATATATAAAGAAGTTTCCCGTTAAAATTTCCACATAATTATTCACATATAAGGATTTAGGCAAAGAAAAAATAGTAGGACTTTGAAAAAGCTCATTCCTCTGTTTAAATGACGTAAATACCATGAATAAAAAAGGAAATGCCGTTACCAGCACCCAGATGACTGCAAAGATGACAGCTACTATTGAAGCGAAGGAAAACCTTTTTGAATTTACCATATTATTTTTCCTCCTTAATATTCATCATTTTAAAAGTAAACAGCGAAATAGTAGTGATAATGATAAACATTGCTGCTGCAACGGTAGACCCGTACCCCATTTTCATCTGCGTAAATGCACTCTTATACATATAAGTGGCCATAAGCTCGGTAGACCCGGAAGGTCCGCCCTCTGTCATAACATAAATCAAATCAAAATATTTTAAAGAACCCACTATACACATAATGGTGGCAGCTTTAATGGTATCACTCAATATAGGGAGAGAAATTCTGAATATATATTGATGACGCTTTGCTCCATCAATTACCGCCGCTTCATACAGCTCTGGTGAAATAGTGGTCAGTCCGGCAAAATAGTATACCATGTAAAAAGGGATATACTGCCAGCATATAACTCCTATTACCGCCCAGATTGCAGTTTTTTCATTACCCAGCAGATTGAAGGGGCTGTCCATGAATAGCTGCATAACCGCCCCTGCAAGACCATAATTTGAATCAAGAAGCTGTTTGAAAAGAAATCCCAGAGCTACCGAGCTCATCAGTAATGGAAGAAAGTATACCGACTTAAGAAACTTTGCCCTTTCATTGACCCAGTCCAGCAAATAAGCCAGAACCAGTGCCACGGGCATTTGAACAATAAGACAGGCTACAACCATCACTATATTGTTTTTTATAGTAGTGAAAAAGGTTTTATCGGCAATAAGTGTTTTCCAGTTTTCTAGGCCTATAAAATCTTTTGACTGGCTCACTCCGTTCCAGTCCAAAGAACTCAATTTAAATGTGTAGAATACTGAGCGAAAAATATAAACTATTAAGAAAAATGCTATCGGTAATAGAAAAAGAGTAGCAACGATGGCTGTAGACCTCTTTCTCTCATTTTCCAGGGATCGTTTTTTCACTCCCATATTTCATCCTCTCATTTCCAGTTATTTTGATAATAGCAGGTACCCTTTCAGGTACCGCGCTATTACCATAGAAATACAAACTTCCAAAATACCTATAGCAATACTATTTGTGTTTAATGCCATCATTCATACTCTTGTTGTATTCTTCAGGAGTGATAGATCCGGCAAGTAATTTTTGTAACTGATCCTTATGCAATTCCGCATCATTCGGTGCAAGATACTGATCCAGCCAAAGCTGCATACTGGTAGCTGAAGATGCGCTGTCGGAAATTACCTTGCTTAAATCGTCGGTCAATGTTATGTTCTTTAACGGAGGAATCTTACCGGCTGGAATCCTTTCACTAATTGCCTGGTCATCCAGCAAGTACGTAATTGCTTTGAATGCCATCTCAGGATTCTTGGAATTCTTTGAAACAGAATAGAAATTATCACCCATTGTTCCTATATATTCGGAAGCCTTACCTTTGCTGTCAGGATTTGCAGGGAACTGCATTACTCCGACATTTTCAACAAATTCAGGGTTTTCGCCCTTTGCGGTAAACAGGAACCATCCGCCCATTATATACATGGCAGCTTTTCCATTATAGAACAGCTGTCTGTCCTGTCCAGCATCATAATCTATACCGTTAAAGTCTTTTCCAAAATAACCTTTTTGGGACCAGGATTGAATCTTAGTTGCAGCAGCCTGGAAATCTGCAGTATCAAACCCTGTCACACCGTTGTTGGCATCGGCAAAAGCATTTGGACCGGCCAATCTGTCAAGAACATAGCCGTATACTATTGAGCCCGGCCATTTTGTCTTGTTGGCCAAAGCAATAGGTATAATTCCTTTTTGAACAAATGTATCACTTACTTTTTCAAATTCATCCAGAGTTTTTGGAACTTCAAGGCCATTATCTGCGAAGAGTTTTTTGTTGTAGAACATCAGGGCAGGCGAAACATTTTCCACCGGTACAGCCCAGATCGAATCCTTATAAGTAGCCTGTTGGATTGATGCATCAAGGAATTTATCCTTATAATTATCCTTGTTCATATATTCGGTTATATCGTATACCATACCTGAATCAATATATGAAACCATTGGTCCGCCTGTCCAGTGAATAAACACATCCGGAAGTTCATTGGCGCTCATTGCAGTAATAAGTTTAGTTTTGTAAGGATCATTCTGCATCGGAACAGCTTCCATTTCAAAACCCGGATTATCTTTTGCGAATCTTTGCATTGATGCATTAATAATCTCAGCAACATTTTCCTGTGTCTGGATATGCCACATAGTCAACTTAGTAGTACCACTTGCTTTAACATTCCCATTATTATTGGTATTAGAGTCTTTACTGGTGTTCTCTGCCACAGTACCCCCTGAACCACAGGCAGTAACAGATAATAACATTGCTGCGGATAATATTGCAGACACTATCACATTGCGCATCTTCATAACATTATTCCTCCCTAATTTAATTACTTCCATTAGTTACTAAATTAAATTACTAGCTAGTATAAATTAATTTACTAACATTATACCTACAAATCATAAGGCATGTCAACATGTTGTATAAATTTTTATAAACTAATTTTAAGTTTTTATGGCAATTTCAACAAATTTACAACTAAATGGCATAAAAAGTAGACTATTCTTCAACTAAGTAATTATAGTTATATAATAGTCCTTGTGTATATTATGTATTATATTTGAATTAAATTAATTTACTATGGGCAACATAGCTCTGCCCAATTATCCGCAACCTGTTCAAGTATCCCTTTATCCCAAATAAAACAACACGCTGCAGAAACCATGAAGCTCCGCACCGTGCCGTTTGTTTTGTCCGAGAATAAATTTAAAATATCAGTCAGCGTTGGATTTTGATTTCGTGTATACGTCAAATGCCACAGCTGCCAGAAGAACCAGACCTTTAATTGCCTGCTGCCAGTCTATGCCCACACCCATGATTGACATACCATTGTTCAGTACGCCCATTACAAGTGCACCGATTATTGCTCCTATGATTGTGCCGATACCGCCTGATGCTGAAGCTCCGCCTATGAAGCAGGCTGCGATGGCGTCCAGCTCGAAGTTTGTGCCGGCCTTCGGTGTGGCAGCGTTCAAACGTCCCGCAACAACCAGCCCTGCAAGTGCGGCAAGCAGTCCCATGTTTACATATACCCAGAACATAACCCTCTTGGTTTTTATACCCGAGAGCTTGGCTGCCTTTTCGTTTCCGCCCAGTGCGTAAATATGACGTCCTGCAATGGTCTTCTGTGTAATGAAAGTATATATGGCGATAAGTGCAACTATCAGAATAAGAACTATTGGGATACCCTTGTAAGCGGCAAGGCTTACCGTCAAAAGGTTTATTGCAGCTACGATGATTGCTGTCTTGCCTATGGTTATGGGGAAAGGAAGTGTTTCAAAATTATACTTCTTCATGCTTTGAATATTTTTATATTCAATGAATATGAATACCATGGACAGTATAATACCTGTTATCACGGCTATCATGTTCAAACCGCCCAACTTGAAGACATCCGAAAGGAAAAAGCCGTTTGCCATGGCCTGGAAGGATTCTGCATAAGGAGATATGGTTTGGCCCTTGAGAAGAACCATTGTCAAGCCTCTGAATACCAGCATGCCTGCAAGAGTTACAATAAATGCCGGAATCCGGATATATGCTATCCAGAAGCCCTGCCATGCCCCTACCAGCGCACCGATAACCAGACAGAGGACAACTGCGATCACCACAGGCATGTGCATCTGGACCATGAATATTGCGGATATGGCTCCGATAAAAGCGGCCACTGATCCAACAGACAGATCCACATTGCCTGTCAGTATTACCAGAAGCATACCTATTCCAAGAATAAGTACATAGCTGTTCTGCAATATAAGGTTGGTGATATTCAACGGTTTAAA
>JAFABO010000094.1 GCA_023426005.1 Bacillota bacterium
CTTCTTCAAGGTTAAGAGCCATACCATAAACATTATTGTCAAACTGTAAAAGCTCTCCCGACATACATGACTGTAAGCCGTATATTCTTGCAATACCATCACCTGACTGAAGTACATAACCTACATCGTCAGTTTTTACCGCAGCTCCGTAACTTTCTATCTGCTGCTTTATAATTGAGCTAATTTCTTCCGGTCTAAGATTCATCCTTTTCTCACCCCATATGCTCTGACACCGGCTCTACATAGTAACCAGTTCAGTTAATGATTCAATTCTGCCTTTAATGCTTCCGTCGTAGACTTTGTCCCCGATAATTACCTTTATCCCGCCTATTATCGAAGGATCTACAACTTCTGTAACCTTTACCGCACTTGCATTATATTTTTTCCCGAACTTTTCTTTTAAAGAGCCGATCTGGCTTTCTTCCAACGGAGCAGCCGTGATAATTTTCATATCCAGCACATTTGCCCTCCGGTCGGCAAGCTGTACAAACTGTTCAAAAATACCCGGAAGCTCGCTTATTCTCTGCTTCGCTATCAACAGCAGCAGAAAGTTCAGCATTTTTGAACTCAATTCGCCGGAAAATACATTTCTGACCAGCCCCTGCTTTTTATCCAGCTTGACCCTTGGATCAGTTAAAAAGTTCCGGAATTGCATATCAGAATTAAATATCTCTACAAGCTGTTCAAATTCCTGCCTGGCATTGCCGATATCGTCAAGTGAAAGCTCCAATAATGCCTGGGCATATCTTTTCTCTACAAGCGGCATTATGCTGCACCTGCCTCATCTATAAATTTATCAACCATACTCTTGTTGGACTCGGTATCCATATTGGCCTGAACAACCTTCGTAGCAGCAGTAATAGCCAGCACGGCAATCTGTTGTCTTACCTGACGCAGCATTTCCGCCCTTTCGCGCTCTACATCCTGACGGCCT
The DNA here is from genome assembly GCA_023426005.1 of Bacillota bacterium. Taxonomy (GTDB): domain Bacteria; phylum Bacillota; class Clostridia; order Acetivibrionales; family DSM-1351; genus Ruminiclostridium. The sequence continues at coordinate 935 of JAFABO010000094.1, forward strand.
TTTTCAACAATAACCAGCGCATCTTTTTTAGCATTTGCAATTATCTCGTCATATTCACGTACAGCTTTGATTTTTGCTTCATTCAAAAGCTTATCGCTTTCTTCCCTGATCTTCTTTATCTGCTCTTCATAATTTTTTCTTGACTCCGCCGCTTCAAGTTTCGCCTGATCCGCATCCTTCAAAGCCTGTTCTATGGAATTTTTCCTGTTTTCCATGAACTCTGTGACAGGTTTAAACAAAAACTTTTTCATGAAGAAGAACAATATCAACAGGTTTAATGCAACAAAAATAAACGTATATTTTTCAGGCACTAACATATAAGTATCATTCGCCTTTCTGGCCCACAGAAATTTAATATACACGCACCTATAGCGAGCCGTATAGGGTCGTAAATATACTTCACTCCGCATATATCTAACCGTACGATATAACGGCGTCATTATATTCGCGGAGGCTGGAAAACAAATTGTCTCCGTGCGATTATTGCTCGATATTGTTATATATAATAGCAAGGAATATCAACCATGCTTTGTAAACACTGCCATATCTGTGAAAGGCGTTAACTGCCAGGGTATTTGTATACCGAGGTATATGCCCTGGTATTTTAATACCTTTCACAGATATTCTTACATTCCAGATCATATTATCCCATCTTTAAGAATACGAGTACCAAAGCGACTACAAGACCATAGATGGCTGTGGCTTCTGCAAGAACCGCTCCGAGAAGCATAACATTTCTTATCTGTCCGGCAGCTTCAGGCTGTCTTGCGATGCCTTCAACAGCCTTCCCTGTTGCCAAGCTGATACCTACTCCGGCGCCAATACCTGTAAAAACTGCTATCGCCGCTGCTATAGCTATTATTCCTGTCATTATTTATTCACCCCCTTATTCTAATACCTCTGCAATATATAGTGAAGTTAAAAACATAAACACATATGCCTGAAGTATCCCGTCAAACAAATCAAAATAAATACTCAGCGCCGCCGGTATTACCGGAGGCATTGCCATGTAAATCAGTTCCATTACTATGAACGCACCCAGTATATTGCCAAAAAGACGCAAAGCAAGAGATAAAGGTTTTATACCATAGTCCAGTATCTTGAAAGGCAGCATCATCGGAATAGGTTCAACAAAGCTTTTCAGCCATCCGCCCATTCTCTTATACCTGATGCCTGCATAAATAACCACACAGATTGACATAATTGCCATACATGCAGTTACATTGATGTTTCTGGTAGGAGGTCTGAATTTAAAACTTTCTCCCGGAATAACGTTAAAAATGGAAACAGTGTTTGCAAAAATGAGGAACAAAAAAATAGTGCCCAAATACGGTGCAAATGCCTTCCAATGATGTGCTCCTATTGCATCTTTTGCAATGTTATTTATAAATTCCACTATGATTTCTGCAACATTTTGTTTCTTGTTCGGTACGGCTGAAAGCTTACGGGTAAGGAATATGCTGAAAAATATCAGTACCGCCATTATAACCCACATCATGACTACAACGTCAGTTACCGGTATTTCCAGACCGGGCAGCTTAATTGTAAACACATTATGTGGCTCCATTGCCTCTATAAGCCTGTCGCTCATACTCACTTCTTCATGCATTCTATTTCACCTTCTGTCCATAGTGATTTTGTGTAATTCCAAAAGCCTCAGTTATGGCATTTAACATAATCACAAACAGGCTTGAAAGTATTCCGCCCAGTGCAGCCAGGAAGGTATGTATTCCAAATTGCATGGCAAAAACTACTGTTATTCCTATTATGACTAAGTTAAGCAAATATATTACAATATTTATTGCTATTGCTCTCTTTTTATTCGCCCCACTTAATAAATGCCTGAGCACGGATTCAAGAACTGCAAATCTTAACAACGATATTAATACGCCGACAGTGAGAGCTGAAATCATTATAAGCCTATGCCCACTGAATATCAAACATATTATAAGAGCAATTGCATAAAAAATACAAACTCTTTTTACAAAAAATTTAAAAAAATCACTCATTATCGTTTTTTTATACAATCTCCGCAATTAGTTGTTAAGTTTCTACTTAAAAATTACGATACTTATTTAGGTTTATTTTCTAACCATGCTATGTTGGGAATTTGTACATAGCATAAATTAGTTCAATAATAGCACAGTGAAAAAGGTAAATCAATGGCCCTTTGACGAAAAGTGCATAATTCACCTTCGATTTTTAGTATAACTTGCACAAAAGAATTTACAATCAGGAGTGGTTAAAATATGGATATTACAACCATTATAGGTTTGATTTTAGGTTTAGGCGGAGTAGTTATGGGATATCTTGAGGAAGGTCATTTCGACCTGTCTCTGCTTGGCGGGCTATGGGGTCCGGGTCCCTTTCTAATTGTTTTTGTCGGAGGTTTTGGAGCGACTCTCGTGGGCTTTCCCTTATCTGAGTTCAAGAAAATGCTATCTACTCTTTCCATGTTATTTACTCAGAAGAATTATAATGAAATTGATATCATCAACGAGTTGGCTGATCTCTCCGAAAAGGCTAGAAAAGATGGATTGCTCAGTTTGGAGCAGGATGCTCAAACCAACAAGAATGATTTGATACGTAAAGGCCTGGCCCTGGTTGTGGATGGTATAGAAACCGAAGTAATTAAAGATATACTGGCCAGGGAAACCGAATTGCAGGGAGAAATATACGAATCAGGCGCGAAGATTTTTGAAGCCATGGGTGGAACGTGGCCTGCCATGGGTGTTTGCGGAACAGTTATGGGCATGCTGAGTATATTGAAGGACCTTAGTGACCCTCTGGCTCTGGGGCCTAAAATTGCAGGTGCGTTCATCGCTACCATGTACGGTGTTGCTTTCGCCAATCTTTTATGGCTGCCTTTCGGCAATAAAATTAAAGTTAAGGCGTCCCGTGAGACTATGATAAATGAGTTGATCATAGAAGGCCTCCTGTCAATTCAGGCCGGTGAAAATCCACGTATCATTAAAGAAAAACTCAACCTCAACCTTATGGAAAAACTTAACGGCAAGAAGGAAAAAGAGGATGCTGCAATTGCTGAAGAAGGAGTTGAGGCATAGGTATGGCAAAGGAGAAGGTAGTAAAAGACAATAACGAACGCTGGCTTTTGACTTATGCAGACTTGATGAACCTCTTACTTATCCTTTTCATAATCTTATTTGCTATGAGTCAGGTAGATACACAAAAGTTCCAGCAGCTGTCCCAGTCATTCAGCTCGATATTCGGCACCGGCTCTAATTCCGCTCTGCAGGGCAGCGGGCAGGGTAACTCGCTGGTCGATTTTCCGGCTACAATGCCTTCGCCTGTGATACCCTCCGAACTGGAAGACAAGCAAATAGAAGGTATAACCAGGGAAGTTAAGGAAATGGTTAAAGGGCAGGGGCTGGAAGGAAGTATTGACGTCAAGAAGCAGGAGCGCGGCGTTGTAATTTCAATTAATGAAAGGCTCATTTTTAAATCGGGCAGATCCGACATAGAGAAGGAGTCGGAAGACAAGGTGCTCAAAATAGGCAGGGATATCCTGGCCAATATACCAAACAAGCACCTCCGAATTGAAGGCCATACCGATAATATACCTATCAAAAGTCCTCTTTACCCTTCAAACTGGGAGTTATCCAGTGCAAGAGCCACCAACGTTTTAAGAATACTGGTGGATAAGGCAGGTATTGATCCCAGGCTGATCTCGGCTGTGGGCTATGGCGAATTTACTCCTCTGGTTCCAAATGATTCAGATGCGAACCGTCAAAAGAACAGAAGAGTGGATATTGTAATTCTGACAGACGTCTCAAGCCAGGGTGAAGCAAGTAACGATGACAATACCGCAGCAAGTTCCAATAAGTAGATACGGAATTAAAGCACGGGGATCTGTAAAAAAACCTTGAAGCTCATAAGAAAGCTTCAAGGTTTTTAACATGTTTTTGTTCTTCAGAAATAATTTCAGAGATATGCTTAATGTTAGCTGAGTTTGTATCGGTTTCCGATTTGGAGAATATATCCCGTATGCTTAAAAGTAAAGCAAGATTGTCTTTTTCAAAGTTTAAACAAAATTCCAGCAAACTTTTTGGACTTTCTGCCTCAACCACCCGGTTTATCCCGGCATATTGAAATATTGCCGCAGATACCTTGTCATAAATGAAAAAGTCGATTTCTGTTTCAGGTTCCTTTTCCAGTTTGGCTTTGAGGGTTTGGTATATTTCAATATGTTTTTTCTCCTGATTGGCAAATATTCTTGCCAGGGTTTTTATCTTGTGCTGTACATCCTTCCTCCCGGTTATTCCCATAAACATGTCCAATCCTGCCTGTTCAAGGGAAATGAACCTGTCCAGTAAATCAACTATAGTGTACGCCATGCTTGCTGCACCTCTCTCAATAATTATGTTTTTTAAATTTCCGTCGTCTACTGTTCAATTTTGAATTTTCTGCAGTATCATATCATCCAATCCGTGGATTCTTTTAACTGATTCAGCTTCCGGAAGGCCCTTCTAAAGGTCTCTTCCCGACTTGTCTATTATTTGCGTTCCGTCTATTATAGCATTGCTGATATTTTCTTTCAAATCTTTTGCTCTTTTTTTGGCTCAGCCTGCCGCTACCCGCCGCATCTCCGGATTTGCGGGCAAAAAAAGAAGCTGTTTTTATCAGCCTCTTTTTATCCCGTGTCTTTAATATTTTTCTCTAAACATTAAATTCATCAGGTTTTTCATCCGTTAAGCCGAAATGGAACAGCAGCACCTGAACAATTCTTTCGGAAGCATGCCCATCACCATACGGATTAACAGCCTTGGCCATTTTCTCATAGTCGGCTTTATCCTCAAGCAGTTTGGAGGCATGCTCTACGATCTCCTCCTGAACTGTTCCTGCAAGTCTCACCGTTCCGGCCTTGACAGCCTCCGGCCTCTCTGTTTCCTTTCTCAGCACAAGTACAGGCTTTCCGAGGGTGGGAGCTTCCTCCTGGATTCCTCCGGAGTCTGTCATTATCATATAGGAGCGTGCCATAAGGTTATGCATGTCCTGCACATCCAAGGGCGGAATAAGATGAACTCTTTCCTTGCCTCCCAGGATATCTTTTGCCGTCTCCTGAACAGCAGGGTTCAGGTGCACGGTGTAAACAACCTCCACATCCTTATAATTGTTGACGATGGTGGAGATGGCACGGCAAATGTTTCGCAGGGGTTCGCCAAGGTTTTCCCTTCTGTGGGCGGTTACGGCTATCACTCTTTTATTCTTAAAGTCAATATTTTTCAGAGCTTCACACTCAAAAGTATAGTCATCCTTTACAGTGGTCTTTAAAGCATCGTTGACAGTATTTCCCGTCACATATATGGTATCTGCGCTTACACCTTCATTCAGAAGATTGGTCTTGTTTGTCCCAGTGGGTGCAAGGTGGATATCAGCCATTGCTCCCGTAAGTTTCCTGTTCATTTCCTCAGGATATGGAGAATATTTGTCAAAGGTCCTCAAACCCGCCTCTACATGGCCTACCGCTACTTGTTTGTAGAAAGCGGCAAGGCTCCCCACAAAACAGGTTGTGGTATCACCATGGACCAGTACAATGTCGGGCTTTTCCTTATCAATTACATTCTCCAGGCCCTCCAGCGCCCTGGTAGTTATACCTGTCAGAGTCTGTTTGCTCTGCATTATATTAAGGTCATGTTCAGGAGTGATTTCAAACATCTTAAGCACCTGATCCAGCATCTCTCTATGCTGGGCAGTTACACATACCACCGAATCTATCTTTTCACATTTTTCCAGCTCCTTAACCAAAGGAGCCATTTTTACTGCATCCGGTCTTGTACCGAATACGGTC
>JAFABO010000214.1 GCA_023426005.1 Bacillota bacterium
CTGGCTATGAGCTCGGAGCTGCTTGAAAAAAATGGATTTCAGGTGTATACCCACTCGCAGCTCCCGGCAAATGACGGGGGGATAGCACTGGGACAGGCAATAATGGCTATAGCAAGCAGTATTGCCAAGACTTGAAGATTGAAATAGTTTAAAAATATGTTTATACTTAAACAAAAGAAAAGTATAATTAAGAATAAATTATTATATGTTACGGACTGCTCGATTTAAGAGGGAGGTTTATACTATGTGTTTGGGTTTACCTGCAAAGGTTGTAAATATTGATGGAGGTTCCGCCGAAGTTGAAATGATGGGTGTAATAAACAAAATTTCAGTTGAACTGCTGGAAAATGTAAAAGTCGGGGATTATGTCCTGGTACACGCCGGCTGTGCTATTGAGATAGTTGATCAGGATGAGGCGGCCAGAACTATAGATATTTTTAATGAGATCAGGGAATTGGGGCTCAAGTAAAATGGAGGCAAGATGACAAATTATATAGATGAATTCAGAGACAAGGCAGTGATACAAAAAATTGTGGACTGCCTTAACACATATTCGGGAAAAAATATAAAAATAATGGAGGTCTGCGGTACTCACACAATGGCTATCTCCCGCTATGGCCTCAGGTCACTGCTCCCCAAGAGCATTGAACTGTTGTCGGGACCGGGCTGCCCCGTGTGTGTAACGCCAACCGGATATATTGACACTGTCACAGAATTGGCTGAAAACAAAAATGTTATTATAACAACCTTTGGCGATATGATGAGAATACCCGGAAATAACAGCACCCTGCTGTACAAAAAAGCACAGGGCTGCAATGTACAGCTGGTGTATTCACCGTTAAATTCTCTGGAAATAGCCAGAGCCAATCCGGACAAAGAGGTTGTGTTTCTATCGGTTGGCTTTGAGACGACTACTCCTGTTATTGCCCTTTCAGTTTTAAAAGCGGAAGCCGAAAAAATAAAAAATTTTTCTGTGCTGACTGCAAACAAGACAATGCCCGAAGCCATCAAAGCCCTGGCAGGAGACGGGGAGCTGGCTCTCGACGGGTTTATTTATCCGGGTCATGTTTCTGCTATAATTGGTACAGACTTTTTTTCATATGTTGCGTATAATATGGAAAAGGCTGGTGTTGTTGCGGGCTTTGAGCCTCTGGATATCCTGTATTCAATAAATGTTTTACTGAAAAATATTACCGAGGGCAAAAAGGTTTTGGAAAATGTGTATTCCAGAATAGTATCAAAGGAAGGAAATACAAAGGCACAGCAGAAGATGTACGAGGTCTTCGAGCCTGTGGATGCAGTATGGCGCGGCATAGGCATGATACCGGGGTCGGGTCTGGGCCTGAGGGAAGCATACGAAAGCTTTGATACAATGAAGAAATTTGATGTAAAGCCTAAAGACAGTCCTGAACCCAAAGGCTGTATGTGCGGCGAAGTTTTGAAGGGCAAGAAGCGCCCCCGCGACTGCAAACTTTTTAAAACAAGGTGCACGCCTGAAAATCCAGTGGGAGCCTGTATGGTATCATCTGAAGGTACATGTGCCGCATATTACAAATATGGGGATTAAAGCGCACTGTTCAGCGGAAATATATAATACTTTAAATTTAAGTTATTTAAAGTATTAAAACAAATAAAAAAATGCTCTGAAATATTTAAAATTGTGTATATATTAACAAATGAAATATGGGAGCAGTTAAAGAATAATATAAAAATAATTTATGTACTATCAAGGAGGAAGCTCAATACAAATATGGAAAACATAATTACTCTGGCTCACGGCAGCGGAGGTTCAGCCACACTTGCTCTTATAGATAATGTATTTAAGAAATACTTTAAGAACGATATACTCTCTGCCGGAGATGATTCGGCCAGACTTGACATAGGTAACAGCAGAGATATCGTATTTACCACCGACAGCTTTGTAGTAACCCCTATTTTTTTCAAGGGGGGAGATATAGGAAAGCTTGCTGTCTGCGGTACGGTTAACGACCTGGCAACCAGCGGCGCGGCTCCTCTGTATCTGAGCTGTGGTTTTATTATTGAAGAAGGGTTCAGCATCGAAAAGCTTGAAAAAATAGTTGAGTCCATGGCTGTTACGGCTGAGGAATGCGGTGTCAAAATTGTAACAGGTGATACCAAGGTGGTTCAAAAAGGTGCGGTTGACAAGATATTTATAAATACCTCGGGCATAGGTGTATTGCCGGCAGGAGTGGATATCTCGGGAAGAAATGCAAAAGCCGGTGACAAAATAATAATTTCAGGAACCATTGGTGACCATGGCAGCTGCATACTGCTTGAAAGAGAGAATATGGGATTCCAGGCCGAAATAAAAAGCGACTGTGCACCTCTGGCGGGAATGGTGCAGGACATGCTAAAGGTAACCCGGCAGCTGCATGTGCTGAGAGATCCCACAAGAGGGGGAGTTGCTACAACGCTGAATGAGATAGCGGCACAGAGTAATGTAACCATACGGATATATGAAGAAAAGCTTCCTGTCAAAAGAGAAGTCCAGGGGGTTTGTGAACTTCTGGGAATGGATCCTCTTTATATGGCAAATGAGGGAAAACTGTTGATATTTGTTCCGGGAGACAAAGCCGGTGATGTCCTTGAAGCAATTAAAAAAAATAATTACGGCAGGGATGCCGCCATCATCGGTGAAGTGACGGAAGACAGTGAAGCGAAGGTGATTCTCAAGGCTTTCAGCGGAGGCACGAGGATCATAAAGCTGTTGGCAGGCGATCAGCTGCCCAGGATTTGTTAAAGAACTCTATCTTAAAAAAGTTGAGTTTAAATAAATAAAATATTGAAAGGAGGAAAAAGCTTTGATTATTTCCATGAAAAATCTGGGGAAAACCTATAAAAACGGACATATCGAAGTTGAAGCTCTTAAGAACGCCAATATAAATATATATAAAGAGGAATTTGTAGCTATAATGGGACCTTCAGGATCTGGTAAATCCACTCTGATGAATATAATCGGATGTCTTGACAGATCTACCAATGGTGAATATTGGCTTGATGGAGTAAATATATCTTCACTTAACGAGGGAGAGCTTGCTAAAATAAGAAATCTTAAAATAGGCTTTGTTTTTCAATCTTTCAACCTCTTGCCGAGAATTACGGCACTGCAAAATGTTGAACTTCCTATGATTTATGCGGGTATCGGAAGTAAGGAAAGGCGGAGAAGGGCCTCGGCAGCACTTGAACGTGTCGGCCTGGAAGAGAGAATGCACCACAAGCCAAATGAAATGTCCGGCGGTCAGAAACAGAGGGTTGCAATTGCCCGGGCACTTGTAAATTCTCCTTCAATTATTCTTGCGGATGAGCCCACAGGAAACCTGGACAGTACATCCAGTGAAGAGATAATGGCTGTTTTTCAGGATCTGAACAGGGAGGGTGTAACCCTTGTACTGGTTACGCACGAGCCGGATATTGCAGAACATACCAAAAGAGTGCTGAAATTCAGAGACGGATTTTTAAAATCGGATGAACTGGTTCTAAACCCGCTTGATGCACGGGAAGTGCTCGCAAAGTTCAATTTGGAAGAAATAAAATAAAAGCTTAAAAGAGCTTTTAAATTTTTTAATATTTCAATGTCAAATTTTTCTTTAAGAGGAGACTTTTATGAACGATAATTTAGTAATTGAACAGCAAAGCAACAATTTACCAAGGCTGAATGTATTTCAGAGAATTGCCGGTGTTATTTTTTCACCGGAGAGATTAATGACCGACCTTGAACGAAAGCCGCGGGTTCTTCTGGGTATCATATTAAATGTTCTTACACCGGTCATATTAATGTATGGCACATTTCCAATGTTCAGAGAGAATTTGAGAGCTACAACGGAAATGACATTGGCCAACTCCGGACAGCAATTGGCTCCGGAAGTACTTGATCCGTTAGTTAACTTTACAGCACTCTCGACACCTGTCATCGGGGGTATTGCTGCCGGTGCCATGCTTTTGGTACAGGCATTGGTCATATGGCTGATCACCAAGATATTTAAGGGCCAGGCAAGTTATAAACAGGTACTGTCCGTTTTTGGATATTCGTCGGTAATATCTGTTTTGGGCACAATCGTGACTGTTGCGGTGATTCATATAACCGGGACATATACCGACACTACATACACGAGTCTAGCCTCACTTTTGCCTGAAATGAAAGGAAATTTCATATATGGTGTGGCAAAGGTTGTAGAGGTGTTTTATATATGGCAGCTGGTTATAAATGCCATCGGTGTAGCGGTTGTGAGCAAAATAGACAAGAAGAAGGCATATCTGATTATGGCGCTTGTATTTATAGCTTATGCTGTATTTACGGGCTACGGTGAAATCAAAGCTGCCGGGTTATTGAATTAGTACATAATTGGGGGTAATTTTAAACGATGAAAAAGAAAATAGTTATTGGTATATGTATTGGAGTGCTGGTTATTGCAGTTGTTGCGGCCAGTATTATAAAGAATTCGGGAGCAGCAGGCTCAGGACCTGTATTTTCTGCGAATGCCGCCGAGATTAAAAAGGATGATATCAGTTCGGCTATTTCTGCAAACGGAACGGTAACAGAGGTTGAAAAGTCGGAAATATACCTGGATACACCTGTAAAAGTCACTAAATTGTATATTAAGCAAAACGATATAGTAAAAAAAGGCCAGAAACTGGCAGACTTTGACTTTGATACATTAAACCTGCAGCTGGATCAGGCCAGGCTGCAGAAAAAGACCCAGGAACTTGCTTTGCAGAAGCTTAAGCTCACAGATGCCACAGTGAGCGTTTCAGCAGCTCAAAACGGACTTAAGGTTGCCGAAAACAGTGTTGCCTCAGCCCAAAGAGCCCTGGATAATGCAGTAAAGGAAAGAGATAATACCAAATCTCTGTACGAAATAGGTGACAGATCTAAGAATGATTTAGACCTGGCTGAAAATAAGGTAAGAGATGCAGAAGATACATTAAAGAATGCAAAACTTAAGGTTGAAAATGAGAAAGATAATGTTAATTCGGCTTCCAAATCAACCAGCACCAAGCAGATAGATATACAAAGCCAGGAGCTGGCTATTGAGAACAGTGCACTGACTATAAAGGATCTGGAAACGAAGATCAAGAAGTACAGCGATGCCATGTATGCCACCATGGACGGTGTTGCCACACATGTCAATGTTACTGAAGGTTCCTACACACCAAATGCGCAGCCGGTATTTACCCTGGTTAATCCTGACAGGCTGGAGATCAAGCTCAATATTAATGAATATAATGCTAAGATAGTGCAGCCGGAACAGAGTGTGGATATTACCGGAGACTCCATACCTGAAACCGATAAGATCACAGGAAAAGTACAGAGTGTTTCCCCTGTTGCAAATACCAACACAAATAATACCGGAACACAGGAAACAGTTATACAGGTAATCGTAAGTATAGATAATATCACTGAGGCAATAAAGCCGGGTATCACTGTGAATTGTGACATTAAGACTGTGGATAAGAAAAATATACTGACATTGCAGCTTGACATGCTCAGCCCTGACAAGGACGGCAAAAACTTTGTATACGTTCTGAGCCAGGATAAACAAACCATGCACAAGGTACCCGTGGAAATTGGAACCACTTCTGATATGAAGGGAGAAATTAAATCCGGTGATATCAAAGAGGGGGACCTTGTCATAATGAATCCCAAGTCCACATATAAAGATGGAGCCAGAGTCAAATTAGTCGAAGATAAAGGATGAGGTAAATAATGAATATTATTGAAAGCTTCAAGCAGGCGTTATCCAGTCTTCGGGCAAATAAGCTCCGGTCCATACTGACAATGATAGGTATTGTAATGGGTGTATTTTCGGTTATTACCATAGTTGCCATAGGAAATGCAACCCAGAGCTACATGGATAACGAATTTGCAAAAATAGGGGCTAATGTGTTAGCCGTATCATACAAGTCAGGCACCATTAATTCAAATGATGTTTTGCAAAATGATGACATGAAGGCAATTGCCAAAGTGGAGGAGATTAAAAACGTGGGTACCTCCATGGGAAGAACCGGTACCATAAGGCTTGGCGACAAGACCAGGAATGCAAATATAACCGGTGTCTCTTCACAGTACAAGGACATCATGCCCACTGACATGGCACAGGGCAGAATGATCAATGATATTGACAACTCTCTCAGATCAAATGTGGTTGTAATTAAAGAGGATTTTGCCAAAGCCAATTTCAAAAATGAAAATCCCATAGGGCAGAAACTGAGAGTAAAATTAGGCTCGGGGAGCTCCATGAATTTAACGGTAATCGGAGTCACCAAGGCCGAGGACTCAATATTTGGGGATATGATGTCCTATGAGAGCCAAAGTGTTTCACTGACCATTCCCTTGACTACCTTGCAGGCTTATTATCCCTGGTCTGATCAGCTGAATTACATGTACGCTACAGTTGAATCCAAGGATAAGGAAGATCTTAAAAAAATAGCCGATAAGGTTATACGGATTCTGGAGCAGAAGCATGGCAACAAGGATAAGTATTATGTACAATTCCTGTCAGAGGTACAGGAGCAGCTTAACTCGGTGCTTGGCATAGTGTCATCGGTATTGCTGGTGGTTGCTGTCATCACACTGGTGGTGGGCGGTATAGGAATAGTCAACATACTGCTGGTTTCGGTTACAGAACGTATCAGGGAAATCGGTGTCCGAAAGGCACTCGGAGCAAGAAAAAGAGATATTATTTTTCAGTTCATAACAGAATCAATTATTTTGACCGGATTAAGCGGAACAGTGGGAATAATACTGGGCATCCTGGCGGGCTTTGTCATTTCGTCCGCAATCAGCATACCTCCAACTGTGGATATAACTGTTGTAATTCTTGCTTTCCTTGGCTCGGTAGCTCTGGGATTGCTCTTTGGAGTATATCCAGCCAAGAGGGCGGCAGATCTTGATCCAATAGAATCCTTGAGATATGAATAAGGATCATATAAGGGAAAAAGTGTGTTTTGCACCTGTTTTTCCAAAAACAGATGCAAAATGTGGGCCAAACCATACGGCCCACAAGCAGTTTTTCTATAGGAGTGTTGCAAAATAAAAGAAATTTCATTTTGCAACACTCCTTTTTACCATTTCCTGCACATATCCACAAGCTTTCCTGCTGCCATGCCCACAAGAAAGGTTCCGCCTAAAATCCCGATTGCCGCAGCAGTTGAAAGTGTATATTCCGTATCTTCATTTTCATAGACAGTGCTTGAGGTTCGTTTTTTTGAAGGCCGTGCATATTTTCTATTTTTTGTATTCATAAATACCTCCTTATAAAAATCGGAAATAAGATTTTATCAAAGGATAGTATTTGTGTTTATATTGAATATATACGATTTTTTTTATTATACTATATATGTATGCTTAATTTTTGAAATTATGGAAAGTCAATTACGGGTGAAAGGCGAAGGCTTTTCAATCGTAATTGACTTTGGTAAGGATAACATCAATCAATAAATAAAATAAAAGGCGAGGATGCGCATTTAAGACGTTTCCTGCCGGAAGTGGAGATGAACATGACAGATACCGCAAGGTCTCAGGAGAATCTTAACAAATTATTTGAAGTAAATGGCATTACTGTTTACAATATAAAATCAAACCGGTTCAAGACAAACACCATAAATATTTTTTTCCAGGATAACCTTAACAGGAATACCGTGGCGTTAAATGCACTTTTTCCTTCAGTACTCAGAAGAGGTACGCACAAGCTCCCCACTCTAAAAGATATTAACCTATATCTTGAAGAACTATATGGAGCGGTATTTGACTGCGGTGTGGGAAAAAAAGGCGAAAGGCAGATAATTCATTTCTATTTTGAATATCTTTCCGATAAATATGCCAATGCCGAAAAAAGTAATTTTGAAGGCGCCCTGGAATTCCTTCTTGATATCATCTACAGACCGGCCTTGAAAGACGGTTCGTTCAACCCTCAGTATGTTGAACAGGAAAAGACAAATCTGAAGATGCTTATAGAAAGCAGAACCAATGACAAGGTGCAATACTCTATGGAAAGATGCTACGAGCTCATGTGCCGGGAGGAGCCCTTCGGACTTTATGAATACGGTACTGCCGGTCAGATAGAGGCCATAACCTCAGAGGAGTTGTATAAGCATTATAAAGAAAAAGTGACCACACTTCCGGCAGATATTTTTATAACAGGTGAATTGGATGAGAGTGATATAGAATATCTGAAGAACAGGGTCGGCGGCATTGACAGAGGTGTAACCAAGGGGCTGACTACAGGTATCGTTAAAAAGTATATAGATAATGTTAAATATTTTGAAGATAAAATGGATATTACGCAGGGAAAGCTTTCATTGGGCTTTAGAACCAATATAACCCCAAAAGAGGATGATTACTATGCATTGATGGTTTACAGCGGTATTTTGGGCGGGGGCATGCATTCCAAGCTATTTCAGAATGTAAGGGAAAAAGCTGGATTGGCCTATTACATCTTTACCGGGCTTGAAAAATTCAAAGGCTTGATGATCATAGGGAGCGGCATTGATTTTAAAGAGAAGGACCATGCAAAAGCCCTGATAATGAAACAGCTGGAGGCTATCAGGGAAGGAAAGATATCGGACTATGAGTTTGAGTCAACCATCAAATCTCTTGAGACGGGGATTCACTCCCTTAAAGACAGCCAATTGCAGGTGGTGGACTTTAATTTGAGCCAGCTGGTATCCCAGACACATGACACCTTTGAAGGGATTCTGGACAAAATACGGAGAGTGACCAAACAGGATGTTATAAATGTAACCGGCAAAATTCAGCTTGATACCGTTTACTTCCTGACATCTCAGGATGCTGAAGCTGTGTGACAATAGTTTTTATTCCAATTATGACAATCGGCGTTGATTATACGCTGCCGGACGGAGGAAATGGAGATTGAGTATGAGATATGAAACCCTTGAGTTTAAGAAATATGACGAATTAATGTACAGGTACGAACACAGCAGTGGCTTAAACTGTATTGTTATCCCGAAAAAAGGTTACTACAAAAAACATGCCACCTTTTCCACACATTACGGTTCTGTGGACAATAAGTTTATAATACCCGGAGATTCCGAGCCCACCAAAGTTCCCGACGGTATTGCCCACTTCCTTGAGCACAAGCTTTTTGAGCAAAAGGACGGGAGTGTCATGGATAAGTTTGCTGCATTGGGTTCAAGGCCCAATGCATTTACAAGCTTTAATCAAACAGTTTATTTATTTTCGTGTACCGATTTGTTTAAAGAGAATTTTGAACTGCTTTTAAATTTTGTTCAAAATCCCTATATTACCGAAGAAAGCGTTGAGAGAGAAAAGGGCATAATCGGGCAGGAAATCAATATGTACCGCGATGACCCGGGTTGGAGGGTAACCTTCAACCTTCTGGATGCCTTTTACAAAAAGCATCCTGTGAAAAAGGATATCGCCGGTTCAATAGAAAGTATAAGTAAAATAACAAGGGATACGCTTTATAAGTGTTATGAAACCTTTTATCACCCTTCAAATATGGTAATCACCGTAGTGGGAGATGTTGACCGGGAAGAGGTGTTCGAGCAGGTTGAAAAGAACATTGAAGCCGGGGAAAGCCATGGAGAGATAAAGCGGATATATCCTGAGGAGGGCAATGACCTGCATAAGGCTTATGTTGAACAAAATATGCCGGTGCCGACGCCTCTTTTTTACATGGGCTTTAAAGACGGCAATTACAGACTGGAGGGCCCTGAAATCATAAAATATGAACTGGCTGTCAAGCTGCTCATATCAATGATGATAGGCAGGAGTTCAGAACTGTACGGCGAACTGTATGACAGGGGCTTGATCAACTCAAGCTTTGATTCGGATTTTTCCATAGAGAACAGTTATGCATATTCCATGCTGGGCGGAGAATCGGTTAATCCCCGGGCTGTACAGGAAAGTCTGGTAAAGGAAATAAAAAAGCTGAGGAATGACGGCTTGAAGTCAGAGACCTTTGACAGACTGTTGAAGGCATCAAAGGGAAGATTCCTGAGACAGATGAATTCAGTGGAAAGTATATCAAGAAGTTTCATAAATTTATATTTCAAAGGTGTAACATTATTTGATTATTTAGAGGTTTATGATAAAATAAATTTTGATTATATTACTGAGGTTTTCGAAAAGCATTTTAACATTGACCTTATGGCATTATCGGTAGTCAAGGGGATGGATAAGCAGCAGCTGTCATAAGTTGACCGGTTATTTGCCCCGGTAAAATAAATGGTATTACGTGGAGGTTATCATGGAGGATAAAGTGACTGTAAGTTTCCCCAACATGGGACTGGATTTTGACATATCACGGGAGGCCTTTAGAGTATTCGGCATGCCCATATACTGGTATGGCATTATTATAGCATTGGCATTCTTTGTATGTGTGATATGGGCCATGAGGGATTCCAGAAAATTTGATCTGGTGCCCGAGACCATTATTGATCTTATGCTGTTTGCGGCACCAATCGCCATAATCTGCGCCCGCCTGTACTTTGTAATATTCAGCTGGGACAATTATAAGTACGACCTGAAGCAGATATTCAACACACGAAACGGCGGGCTGGCCATTTTGGGCGGAATTATCGGTGCAGTCATCACCGCTTATTTTGTAGCCAGGTATAAAAAGATACCCGCCTTTAAGCTTTTCGATTTTGCCATACCCTATGTGGCATTGGGACAGGCCATAGGCCGTTGGGGCAACTTCTTCAATCAGGAAGCTTTCGGTACAAATACAAACCTGCCCTGGGGTATGACCAGTCCCACCGTCAGAGCTTATCTGCAGAATTTGCAGAGCGGCGGGATGAATATAAATCCTGACCTGCCGGTACATCCCACTTTTTTATATGAGTCACTTTGGGATATAGCCGTCTTTATATTCCTGCTCTGGATGAGAAGAAAGAAAAAATTTAACGGTGAGGTCTTCTGCATGTACTTTGTAACCTACGGCATCGGAAGAGCGGTGATCGAAGGACTCAGGACCGACAGTCTCATGCTGGGCAGCTTAAGAGTGTCACAATTGCTCTCAGTAATATTCGTAATAGTATTTTCAATAATTGTAATATACAAGAGAATAAAAATTAAGAACAGTTTTGATGATGTTGAGATTGGACAGAGCGGATATGCGAGTATTTTAAAAATCCTGGATGAAGAGGAAACTGCTCAAAAACCGGAAGACAATAGACATAATGCCGAAAACAGCAATGGGATATCCGAAGCTAATGTTCACAGTACTGAAAATGATGTTTATGAAAAAGAGGAGAGCACTCAAAAGCCGGAGGACGATGTCGGCGGAGCGGATGACAGCAGTCAGGGGCCGGAAGAGGATAGTGCAGATACAGAAGATAAATAGGCGGTGAAGAATGTTATTTGTTGAGAAGTCAAAAACAACAAATCCATATAAAAGATTTGATTACCTGTTGTTCAGCCTTGTAATGATATTGGCGGCCATAGGACTGGTGGTCTTCAGCAGTGCCGTAAAGGACAGGCCAAGTTTGCTCAAACCTCAAGTACTGGGCTTGATAATGGGTGTGGCCCTGTGCCTGATACTAAGTGCTATTGACTATAAGGATTTAAAGGTGCTCAGCTTGTTTATATTTTTTGGTGCCATGGGATTGATGCTTTTGGTATTATTCTTTGGAAACGGTGAAGAGCTGGGGAATAAAAACTGGATTTATATTGCAGGTATGAGTGTCCAGCCTTCGGAATATGCCAAAATAGCGTACATAATACTGGCTTCGGTATTTCTGGAGCGTATTAAGGACAGTCCGGAAAAGAACAAGGCCGATATACTGAAATTTTTGGCATACTCATGTGTGGCAATAGGTTTTGTGCTGCTTCAAAAGGATCTTGGAACAGCCATGGTTTTTGTATTTATATTCTTCCTGTTCATTTATATAGCGGGCATACCTTACCGGTATATATTTATTCTCCTGGGAGTTGTCGGGCTTTCACTGCCCTTTATTTGGGTATACGTGCTTAATGAAAACAGGAGAAACAGAATTCAGACTTTCATATCGCCCGAAAGGGATCCCCAGGGCGGAGGATATAATGTTATCAGGTCAAAGCTGGCCATAGGGTCGGGCAGGCTGTTCGGACAGGGTTATGGCAGCGGGCTTCAAACCCAGAGCGGCAGCGTTCCTGTAAATGAGTCCGATTTTATATTTTCTGTGGTAGGGGAGGAATTGGGTTTCATAGGCGGGTGTATTATCATATTGCTGGGATTGCTTATCTTATTGAGGATCATCTATATTTCCAAGAATGCCAGTGATACTTACGGTTCCTTTATTTGTATCGGTGTGGCCGGTATGATGGGCTTTAATTTTATAGAAAATATCGGAATGAGTATGGGACTGCTCCCGGTAACAGGACTTCCTCTGCCATTTGTGAGCCAGGGCGGTACTGCAATGCTTGCAAACTTTATGGCTGTGGGCATCGTTCTTAGTGTTTCACTAAGGAGGAAACGGGGAAATTCTAATTCGTCATAAAGGAAATATTATTAGCAGTCTGTAATATCCAAACTCACGTATTGCCAGGTTAAATTTCCCCGGAACAATATACGTTTAAATGTTACAGATTACTAGTACTTTAGTCCTAGGAAAGACAGGTTATATAACCTGTCTTTTATTTTTTTTTAAAAAAACATTGATAAAATATCTAATTTGCAATAAAATATCCATATAAGTGGTATGAAGTGGTGTGAAGTGGAGGAAAACACCAGGTTGATTTATAAAAAATAGTAAAATTATATTTATTGACCTGGAAGTGTGAGGTGTGAAATTTGTTTTATGGTGAGTACCAGCATACGGTTGACCCAAAAGGACGGGTTATTGTCCCCTCGAAGTTCAGAGAGGGCCTGGGTGAAAAGTTCATATTGACCAAGGGACTTGACAGCTGTTTGTTTGCATACTCTTCGGAAGAATGGACAAGCCTTGAAAACAAATTAAAAACACTTCCATTCACCGATAAAGATGTTCGTGCTTTTATAAGGTTTTTTTTCTCGGGGGCAACCGAATGTGAGGTTGACAAGCAGGGAAGAATACTCATTCCGCAGAATTTACGCGAATATGCAGTACTTGAAAAGGACATAGCTATCATAGGAGTTTCTTCCAGAGTTGAAATTTGGAATAAGACCACCTGGGAAAACTACAACAGCGATGATAATATGAGTGCCGACAAGATTGCAGAAAAGATGTCCTTGCTGGGAATATGAGATTGCTCGGATTGTAAGGCTATGCATCCGGTTAAATCTGAAAAGTACGCCTTAGAGGTGAGAAATGGAATTTAAACACAAATCTGTATTGCTTGATGAATGTATTGAATATCTGAATATAAGGCCCGACGGCATTTATGTGGATGGTACCATTGGAGGTGCGGGACACTCGTTGGAAATATATATGAGATTAGGTCCAAAGGGAATGCTGATCGGCCTGGATCAGGATACATTTGCAGTGGAGACATCCACAAAACGCCTTGAACAAATGGGTTCAGAAACAAAGTTCAAGGTGGTGAACACAAACTTCAAAAATATCACTGAAACCTGCAGGCAGCTGGGAGTAGACCAGGTGAACGGAATTCTGCTTGATCTGGGAGTTTCCTCACACCAGCTTGATGAGGCGTCGAGGGGGTTCAGTTACCAGCAGGATGCGCCATTGGATATGAGGATGGACAGCAGTTCGAAACTGTCGGCTTATGAGGTGGTAAACCAATACGGGGAGCAGGATATTTACCGGATCATACGCGATTACGGCGAAGAAAAGTGGGCATCCCGGATTGCAAAATTCATCGTTGAAGCCCGGAACAAACAGCCGGTGAAAACAACCTATGAACTGGTGGATGTTATAAAGAGAGCTGTTCCGAGTGCGGCCAGGAGAGACGGGCCTCATCCGGCAAAGAGAACTTTTCAGGCCATCAGGATCGAAGTAAATGACGAACTGGACATCTTGAATAATACTGTCGAGGAATGTGTGACACTCCTGAAGACGGGCGGGAGACTTTGCATAATAACTTTCCACTCGCTTGAAGACAGAATAGTAAAGGTCCGGTTCAATAAAGAAGTAAATCCCTGCACCTGTCCTTCAACCTTTCCGGCCTGTGTGTGCGGAAAAACACCCCGGGCGGTGCTTGTCAACAGGAAGCCTGTAGTTTCGGCAGAGGAAGAGCTTGAAGAAAACCCGAGAGCCAGAAGTGCAAAGTTGAGGGTACTTGAAAAAATCTAGTTCTTAATATAGATTGCAAAGCGAATTCTAAGGATAAGCTAAACAAGGCACAAAAGAAATTAATAAAAATACAAAAGATAAAATTTTAAAAAACAAAAGACAAAATTTAAAAATTTAATTGCTTAAACAAATGAAAAAGTTAAGAACAACAAAAGATAAAATTAAAAAATTAATTACTTAACAAATGAAAAAGTTAAAAACAACAAAAGACAAAATCAACAAAAAACCAATGAAGACCATTTAAGAAACAAAAGCTAAAACTTCTAAAAATGGATGGGAATCAGATTCATTTCTGATTCCCCCCAATACTTTACCAATTTTGTTATTAAGATCTTTAAAGGGAGGGATTGGAGAATGGCCGGGGCAAATAACAGATATATACACGGTTCTGCTGCTGAAAAAATCAGGCATGAACAGCAGTTTAATCCCGACTCTGTCAACCAGAGCAACTATTATGATCCCTATGAACAAAATGCCGTTCTTAAATCTAAAAAGGTTGCCAGAAACAATGCAAAATTAAAAAAGAGAATAATAGTAAATATATTTCTGGTTTTTGGCATGTGCGCAGTTATAATGATGAGATATGCCCAAATAAGCCAAATGAATTATGACAACAACAATCTCAGCAAGCAATATGTGGCTTTGCAAAATGAAAACATCCGTATTTCGCTTGAAATTGAAAGGGCAATGTCATTGCAAAGTATAAGAGATATTGCAGAAGCCAAGCTTGACATGCATGCTCCGGAAAAAAGCCAGATCGTATACATCAGTGTGCCTAAACAGGATGTTACCATCCTGGCCGAAAAACAGGAATCAAAGCTCATATTGATGGCAAAGGAAATTGGAGCCGGTGTACAAAGGTTTCTGAGCATATTCGAATAATATGATAGTATGTATGGGTTATATATTCACATATATAAGGAATTTGTGGCTCCGATTGAACTGAATAATTTTGATAATTAACTATAGATTTATATGCCCAATATTAAGTCTATAGTTTTTTCAGTATAAACCTAAATCATTATGTGAATTTTTAGTAATTTGGACTTAACAATAATATATTCCAAATTCAATTAATATTATTAATAAGAATTTATATAAATACTGGTAGCATACAGTTAATTTAATGAAAAATACTCAGGGGGGGAGACTATTGGCTAGCCCAAATATATCACTTAAAAAGAGACTTCTATTTGTACTTGGAGTTTTTACTTTTTTTACAACATTGCTGGTATTTAGGATCGGCTGGATACAGATAGCGAATGGTCAGGAATATCAGCAGAAAGCATATGAACAGCAGACAAACAACCGTACCATCAGCCCGAAGAGAGGTACGATTTATGATAGGAATATGAAACTGCTTGCCGTCAGCGGTTCTGTCGAAACCATCACAATAAACCCTCAGATGGTCAGAGAACTCAATAAGGATGTAGATCCTATTGCAAGCGGGCTGGCCGAGATACTCGGGATGCAGAAGGACACAATAATTAAAAAAATTAACAGGAAGACCCAATACGAAATTATAAAACAAAAAGTAGATAAAGATGTGGGCTCACAGGTCAGAGAGTGGAAGAAAAAAAACAATGTGGCCGGAATATTTATAGATGAGGACACAAAGCGGTTTTATCCCAACGGTAATCTGGCTGCTCATGTTGTCGGGTTTACCAATGTAGACAATGACGGTATCGACGGCGTAGAGAAAATGATGGAGCAGTATTTAAAGGGAGTTCCGGGGAAAATACTGAGTGAAGTTGATGCCAGCGGTATGGAACTGACAATGGGTGAAGAAAAGTATATCCAGCCCCAGGATGGAAATGATGTAATATTGACCATTGATGAAACAATACAGTACTTTGCGGAAAAAGCGCTTGAAAAGGCTATTTCAGATAATAATGTAATCAACGGGGGAACAGCCATAGTTATGGACCCCAGAAATGGTGAACTTCTTGCATTGACTTCAAAACCGGACTTTGACCTCAACAATCCGAGAGCTGCTCCTAGAGGTAAGGATAAAGCTTCCTGGACAGGAACCAGTACAGAGGACGTCCAATACCTTCAGAAAACTGTGTGGAGGAATAAAGCAGTTGTTGATACATATGAACCAGGATCTACTTTTAAGCCCGTTACTGCCGCCGCAGGACTTGAAGAAGGGGCAATCACACCTGAGACCCAGGTGACCGATGCCACCGTTAAGATAGCAGGACACAGCATAAATTGCTGGAGACCCAATGCACATCTTCATGAAACCTTCAGAGAAGGTGTATATAACTCCTGTAACCCGGTTTTTGTAAGACTTGCACAACAGTTGGGCATAGATAAGTTTTACAGCTATGTAAAAGCTTTTGGCTTTTACCAGAAGACGGGCATAGATCTCCCCGGTGAGGCGGGAAGTATTATTCATACCAAACCCACTGAAATTGACATGGCGACGGCTTCCTTCGGCCAGCGCTTCCAGATAACTCCAATACAGCTTATGCAAGCTTACGGAGCTATTGCCAACGGAGGAGACCTGATCACTCCCCATGTGGTTAAGGAAGTAGTTGATGACTCGGGAAATGTCATAAAGAAAATCGAGCCTAAGGTTGTCAGAAGAGTTATTTCAAGGCAGACTTCAGATACCCTCAAGGATATCCTCAAGGGTGTTGTTGATGTGGGAACGGGTAAAAACGCACGGGTACCGGGATATAAAATCGGAGGCAAAACCGGTACTTCAGAAACAAGAGAAAGTGAACAGCTGATGGTACAGGGTAAAAACAAAAGATATATTGTATCGTTCTCAGCCATAGCACCCACCGACAATCCGGTAATATGCGTTCTGGTAGTGCTGGATTACCCGGATATATATAATCCCGGAGGAGGTGTTCTGGTTGCTCCTGTTGTCGGCAAGCTCATTGATGAGATCCTGACCTATAAAGGTATTGAAAAAGAGTACAACGATGACGACAAGAAGCTTCTCAGGCAGGAAGTCCAGGTTCCCGATGTCAAAGGCAAAACTGTAAAAGAAGCCATCAATCTGTTGAAACAAAGCAAACTGGAGTATAAAATAGAAGGAAGCAACAAGGATTTGAGTGCCGTAGTACAGGAACAGACTCCTAAATCCACAGCCCTGCTGCATGAGAACTCCATGGTAATCCTGTATACATACAAGCCTGCCAATGAAGCTGAGGCTATGGTTCCCGATGTAAAAAACAAAACTATAAATGAGGCGACCCAGGCTTTTAAGAAAGCCGGTATAAATATAGTCATAAACGGAACAGGCACAGCCGTGAGCCAGGAGGTCGAACCCGGCAAAACCGTTAAAAAAGGTGCGGTTGTGGAAGTAACATTTAGAAATATTTTTGAGGATTAACGGGAAATTATCCTGCAATATTGATTTAGGGTGTAATTATAATGCACGGCGGCAAAAATCTAAAAATAAACATAAATATGGAGGTGTAAATATATTGTTACTTGGTGATTTGATTAAGGGATTGAATACAAGAAATATACAGGGCAAGCTTGATATGGAAATAGACGGTGTGGCATATGATTCAAGAAAAACCAGACAGG
>JAFABO010000040.1 GCA_023426005.1 Bacillota bacterium
AAGATTTTAGAGATTTCCAAGTAGTTTATATAATTTTAATTATGTGTTGCCACTAAAAGCTAAACTAATATATAATTATACTGACAGTTTACATTAAAAATGTAAACTGTTTTTTGTAATAGATTACGATAGAGATTGCTGGAGGATATAATGGCGGAAGAAAATATGCAGGTTAATGAACAAAATGAAGAGCAGGATTTAAGCGAAATACTCAAAGTACGTCGTGCGAAATTAAAGGATTTACAGGATAAGGATAACGATCCTTTTAAAATAGTCAAGTATGATGTGACAGATTCAACTCAGAATATATTGGATAATTTTGAAGCTTTGGAAGGCCGGAATACCTCAATAGCCGGAAGACTCATGTCCAAAAGAGGAATGGGCAAGGCAGGTTTCTGTGATTTGCAGGACAGGGAAGGCAGGATACAGCTCTATGTCAGGAAGGACGAAATTGGCGACGAAAGTTATGAATTGTTTAAAAAGTATGATATAGGTGATATTGTCGGTGTAAAAGGTGAGATATTCAAAACTCATATGGGTCAGATATCAATAAAGGTGAAGGAAATTACACTTTTGTCAAAATCCCTTCAGCCCCTGCCTGAAAAGTGGCACGGCCTTAAAGATACGGATTTGAGATACAGGCAGAGGTATGTTGACCTTATTGTAAATCCTGAGGTAAAAAATACTTTTATACTGAGGAGCAAAATAATCAAGTCAATCAGAAAGTTTCTTGATGACAGAGGTTTTCTTGAAGTAGATACGCCTTTATTGAATACAATTCCGGGCGGAGCCGCCGCAAGACCGTTTATAACTCATCACAATACACTGGATATAGATATGTATCTGAGAATTGCTCCCGAGCTGTATCTTAAGAGACTTATTGTCGGTGGTATGGAAAAAGTATATGAAATGGGAAGAATGTTCAGAAATGAAGGTAT
Source organism: Bacillota bacterium (assembly GCA_023426005.1). Taxonomy (GTDB): domain Bacteria; phylum Bacillota; class Clostridia; order Acetivibrionales; family DSM-1351; genus Ruminiclostridium. Next base: position 939 of record JAFABO010000040.1, read on the forward strand.
GTCCATAAAGCATAATCCTGAATTCACCATGATGGAAGTTTATGAGGCATACACTGATTACAAGGGTATGATGGAGCTTACTGAAAATCTTATATCCACAGTTGCCATGGAAACTCTGGGAACTACAAAGATAATGTATCAGGGACAGGAAATAGACTTAACTCCTCCCTGGAACAGACTTTCAATGATAGAAGCAGTTAAAAAGTATTCTGGAGTTGACTTTGACAGCATTAATTCTGACGAAGAGGCAAAGGCGGCTGCAGAAGAAAAGAAAGTCCATGTAAAACCGGGAATGACCCGGGGTGAAATTTTAAATTTAATGTTTGAAGAGTTCGCTGAAAGCAATCTTGTCCAGCCAACCTTCATATATGATTATCCGGTTGAGGTTTCCCCTCTTACTAAGAGAAAGCCTGATCGCCCTGAATTAACCGAACGTTTCGAATTCTTTATAACCGGACGTGAAATGGGCAATGCATATTCTGAGCTTAACGATCCTGTAGATCAGAAGGAGAGATTTGTAAATCAGGTTAAGAAAAGGGATTCGGGTGATGAAGAAGCCAATATGATGGACGAAGATTATGTTACGGCACTGGAATACGGGATGCCCCCTACAGGAGGCTTAGGTATAGGAGTGGACAGACTTATCATACTCTTAACCGATTCAGCGTCCATCAGGGATATATTACTGTTCCCTACAATGAAGCCGAGAGAATAGCTAAAATTAAGGTAGGGATGTGCTAGGGGGGATTGGTTTGAAGTATACTTTACAGGAAGCCAGAAAGATATTAGGTGTCACTAAGGCCTCATCCAAAGATGAAATTGAAAAAAGATATGATGTGGTACTGAAAAAGTATAAGATTATGAAGATGGATGGCACTCTGGATGACAATGCAGAGGTTGAATTCCAGAAGTCCACTGATGCTTACAGAGTGATAATGGGATATGAAGTTGAGGAGCCAAAGGTTGAAAAAAAGGAAACCTACACAGATAAGGCCTTTGAAAAGGTAGGTATCGACAGGAAGAAGGCTGACAACTTCTTCCACTATCATAAATACCATATCCTTATCGGAATAGTTGCTGTAATACTGGTAGTTTATTCCGTGTACGCCATCGTCACACGGGTAGAACCTGATATAACAATCGGTCTGCTGGGTGAAATTAACTATGAGTCACAGGACAAATTAAAAGAAAAAATAGTTGAAAGCATCCCTGAAATAAAAGAGGTAGCAGTGGATTCTGCCATATTGTCAAATAATCATAACGATCAACAGTCATATGCCTATTTGCAAAAAGCGGTAGTACTTATTTCGGCATCAGATATAGATTTATTTCTGGTCAATAAATATGCTTTTGACAATTATGCAAAAAATGGAGCATTTATGGCTCTTGATGATGTGGCCAGAGAGCTTGGCATAGATGTATCAAAAAGTGAGGCTCTGAAGCTGCGGGTAGTTGATGAATGGGAAAATCCCACAAGCCCGACGGACCAGCCAAAACCTAAAACCTATGCGGATGCCGAGCCCCGGCTTTATGGGATTGATGTATCCGGCAGCGAGTTTTTAAAAGATATTGATGTAATTGGTCCCGAAAGAATACTGGTTGTGCGTGTTCAACCCAAGAAGTATGATTTGGTATTAAAACTGATAAAACTTTTTACAAAGTAGCATAAGGGTTATATGATAGATTTAAAGAACGGTTGGATGTCCAAATGCTAATAGTAAGATCATGAAAATATATATTGATGGGGGGTATTAGTATGGAATGCAGTGAATTTAAAATAACTAAAGAATTGGTTGGTGACAAGACCTACATTTTTCTTTCCGGTGAGATTGACATATATACATGTCAAACATTTAAGAGTGAGCTGAATGAAGTAGTCAACACATTCAAGGGTGACTTATATATAGACTGCAAAGAGCTATCATATATTGACAGTACGGGTCTTGGGATATTGGTAGGTGCTTTGAAGGAGATCAGGAAAGATAATAACAACATCTATATTTGCAATTTAAAGGATAACATAAAAAAACTATTTATAATTACCGGATTGGATAAATTATTTAAAATAGATTAATTTTAAGTTTACATTGCTCAATCATGGGTACACATAAAATGTGTACCTGTTTTTTGATAATAATAAAAGGAGACTATATATGAGTAATAATATAGCTTACGACAATGTTACACTTGTTTTGCCTTTAAAAAGAGAATATGTGAGCACTGCGAGACTTACGGCATCAAGTGTGGCTAACAGAATAGGTTTCAATATCGACGAGATAGAAGATATTAAAGTATCAGTATCTGAAGTTTGCAACATCATTTTAGCCAGAGAAGCAGATGAAATAGGCCAATACAGGATATCCTTCAATGTAACAGGAAATGCCCTTGAGATAATGTTTACAGGTGAGAGCATTCAATTTAACTGCTTCAAGGAAGCCCTTGACAATGAATATGGTCTGTACATCATGAAAGCGCTGATGGATACTGTAGAGCTTTGTAATAATAACAATTCCATAGTTATGACCAAAAAGATCGGAGTATAGCTTATGGAAAAAGTTAATAGCAGTATTGAGGTCATGGAGGAGGCTGAACTGTTCTTACATTATATTGATACAAAAGATGTGAGCTACAGGAATGCAATAGTATCCAAATATATAAATTTGGCTGATTTTTTAGCAAGGAAGTTTATTAACAGGGGCGTTGATTATGATGACATATATCAGGTGGCATGCATGGCGCTGATTAAGGCCGTAGACAGATTCAGCCCGGACAAGGGAGTTAAATTTGTCAGTTTTGCCACACCTACGATTTTAGGTGAAATCAAAAGGTTTTTCAGAGATAAAAGTACATCTATCAAGATACCAAGAAGGCTTTATGAAGCCAGGCAGGGTCTCAACAAAGCCCGCGATGAGTTGACCCAGCAATTGAAACGGGTGCCGAGAGCGGATGAAATAGCAGCCTTTATGGGGATAAGTACAGAAACCGTACTTGAAATAATTGAAGCAGGAAACTCAAATTCAATCAAGTCTCTTGACCAGAGTATTTATCAGGATAATGAAACTGATTTAAGCGACACTCTGGGATATGATGAAAAAACATATGAAAAAATTGAGAACAGAGATTTCCTTGAAAGGACACTGAGATTATTCGGTGAGGTAGAGCGTGAATTTATAGGTTTAAGATATATGCAAAATTTGACTCAGAAGCAGATAGCCGAAAAGTTCGGAGTATCACAAATGTACATCTCTCGGTTGGAAAAAAAGATTCTGGATAGATTCCGTACTTTACTATAATATTAATGCGCGTGTTTATATACATAAATACTGGGTATTAATATTATTATTCTAAACTAGGTGGGTGTAATTGTGAAAGCTGTAACTTATGCCATCAAACACGATATAAAGGGCCTTGCCTGTTTAATTAAAACAGTGCTAAAGGTTATTCAGACCGAGTATCTGGTAAATGAAGATACTTTATTTGAAATCAAAGTTATATTAAATGAGCTTATCGTCAACGCTATCTGTCATGGAAACAATTGCGAAGATGATAAGGGAGCCTTCGTGACCATAAAGATAGTTAATGATTCATATCTGTATGTCAGTGTTAAGGATGAGGGATGCGGGTTCAACCATAAAGTTGACTTACAGAAGTTAGGCGACTATGTTGAAGAGAAGAATAGTTCTTTCAATGAACATGGCAGAGGGCTAATAATAGTCGAACAGCTCAGTGATAAGCTTAAGTTTAATAAGTGCGGAAATAAGGTGTCGATTATAAAAAGTCTGAGGTGACGGCATAAGGTGACGGAAAAAGCATTTAATAGAGAGATTAGTGGGATACCACTGATCTTTTTTTATGTCGATATAAAGCCGCAGGATAAAAACAGATGCGCTAGAAAACGGCAGAACTTATTAGAACTTATGAATATAAGTGATTTATTTCCTGATAATTACCTGAAATCATACTTTAATAGTGAGTTTACCCTTGACAATAAAAACAACATTGTGTTAGTATATATAAGCCGTCGCAATTACTGACGACACCAACTTAAAGTCTGACAAGCTGTAAAAGCAGCTGAAGAATTTTTGAAATAAGTGTTGACACAAGTAAAATGACGTGCTATTATAATTAAGCTGCTTGCGGCAAGCGGACAGCAAAAACCTTGAAAGCCAGCGGTAATAGTGCTTTTAAGGTATCAAGATGATAGATGCGAGGCAGAACAATGATTCACAATGTGAATCATCGGAAGATGAATTTCGAGCAGCGGAGCTTATATGATAAGTGAGCAGCGCAGAATATGAAATCTGACGCAGTAATGCGAAGTATGTAGCATCTTGAGATGGACTTTGAAAAGTAAACAGTGACAATACATGCAAATGTATGTACATCGTAGATGTACATTGTAAAGGACTCTTTAAAAATTCCAGAATCCAATGGATTCTAAAAATTGAGTAACTTGCGAACTTTACAACCTGGTTTCTGCATAGTCTTCTTCGAAGACTTGAATAGAAACTGGAACAAGTCAGCAATGTATAAGGCGATAGATGCGAGCAATACAAGGAAGACAAGTTTTGAGGAGCGGAGTTTATGTGATAAATGAGCACCGGAAAAGCGAAGTCTGACACAGTAGTGCGAAGTATATATCGGCTTATTTAATGAGCTAACAAGCTTATCAAATAAGATAATTGTGTAGCAGATTTTCTGCGAAACATATAAATTTTAATTTGAGAGTTTGATCCTGGCTCAGGACGAACGCTGGCGGCGTGCCTAACACATGCAAGTCGAGCGGAGAT
>JAFABO010000055.1 GCA_023426005.1 Bacillota bacterium
TTCGGAAGACACTTTTGAACATCCCCTCTAACAAATTGTTTTCGCTTTTCCAGCATTTCATCCCACTTTTCCGAAATGATTTTTCTGCATAGCTGATGAGATATGATTGTACAGTTTTCAAGCGAACTGTTCCCCCAGATATGATCCCAATGATAATGGGTATTAATTGCAACAAGCGGCTTGTAATTATTTCCCAGGTACTCTGTAACAGGAGAAATACTCAGGGAACCCAATCCGGTATCAATAATGTAATTATATTTATTTCCCATAATCAAGTGAAGATTTAAATCCCAGTCCGCAACATTATATTTGAATATGATATTTCTTTTTTTTACTTTTATAATCTCCATCATACACCTCTTTCAATATCATAGTTATTCAGTATTCATTCAGTATTTATACCCATTTCCTCCTGCGTGGCCCCGGTTTCTTTTGCACAGCCTGACCCATTCTTCCATATTACTCCACATCCAGCTGCATATCAATGATTTCTGTGATGATTTTTATACCGTTTCCTCCATCCATTATTTCCACATAAGCTATATAATTTCTAATTTTTTCATTTGTAAAAACCATGTTTGCGGCATATAATATAAGCGAACACACGTTCGACTATATTGTATTAGGTGGCCTTATGGAAAGAGTAATTTTGCATTCAGATCTAAACAACTTCTATGCCAGCGTTGAATGCCTGCATCAACCTGAGCTGCAAGGCAAACCTGTCGCTGTGGGAGGCAGTGTTGAACGCCGGCACGGAATCATTCTGGCCAGGAACACCATAGCTAAAAACTTCGGCATCAAAACCGGCGAGGCCATCTGGCAGGCCAGGCAGAGGTGCCCCGGTTTAATTGTCACTCCTCCCGATTATGGCAAATACATCAGATTTTCAAAGCTTGCCAGAGAAATATACCGGGATTATACCGACAAGATCGAGGCCTTCGGCATTGATGAAAACTGGCTGGATGTCACTGATTCAACCCGCCTTTTCGGAGATGGAAAACATATCGCCCATGAAATACGCAGGCGTATGCGTGCCGAAACCGGTATCACAGTGTCGGTGGGTGTATCCTGGAACAAGATATTCGCAAAGCTGGGAAGCGACTTAAAGAAGCCCGACGCTGTTTCAGTCATCAGTCCTGATAACTATAGACAAATGGTGTGGCCTCTCCCCGCAAAAGAACTTTTATATGTGGGTCCCTCCACCCGGCGAAAGCTTGCAAAAATCGGGCTCTACACCATCGGCGATATCGCAGCGGTTTCACCTGCTGTTTTGACCGGCCTGCTGGGTAAATGGGGCGAATATATCTGGAGTTTTGCCAATGGCCTCGACACCACTCCTGTGTCAATTCTGGGGACAGAGAGCATGATCAAAGGTATCGGCAACAGTATGACCACTCCCCGTGATCTGGAAAACAATGAAGATGTCAAAATGTTGTTTTACGTACTCTCTGAAAGTGTTGCCGAAAGACTCCGCAGCCACTGCTTTAAGGGCAGGACAATACAGATACATGTGCGTGACAAAGAACTTGTGACCATAGACAGGCAGACCCGGTTGAACACCCCCACCTTTGTCAGCAGTGAGATAGCAGAAAAAGCTTTTGAAATATTCCTGAAAAACTGGACCTGGGATAAGCCTATACGTTCCATAGGCGTGAGAGTTACCGATCTTATAATACCGGAGGACTGCACCCAGTTAAGTTTATTTGATGCTGACAACAAAAGTCTGAAAAAAGAACTGCTGGAAAAATGCATTGATGATATAAGAAGCCGTTACGGACATTACTCAACCCAAAGGGCACTGATGTTAAAGGATAATAAGCTTAATGCCAACCCCATGGAGGAAAATGTCATTTTTCCTGTATCCTATTTCAGATAGAAAAGGAGAATTCTCATGCGTAAGGTTTACGTGGATGTTATGTCAACTTTTACAATAGATGGTGAGCTCCTTCCCCTGTTCTTTGTATGGGAGGATGGAACACGCTATGATATAGACAAGGTATTGGATTTTCAGAAAGCCGCCAGCCTAAAGGTAGGTGGCCAGGGAATAAGATTCAGATGCCAAGTAATGAACAAAGAGGTATATATTTTTCTTGAAGAAAACAAATGGTTTATGGAGGGCAAATGACTGTGCACAGGCGGATCTATCTTAATGTTACGGCTCTCAGACACAGCAGCACCGGGGATTTGATTCCATGCTCCCTGGAATGGGAAGGCCGCACTTACAAAATAAGCAAGGTTTTGGACAGCAGGAATGGAAAAAACCTTAAGCAAAAGGTAAACGCACAGAGATTTAATTGTATATGTAAAGGAACAAAGTTCCAGCTGTTTTTTGAGGATGGCGGCTTTAAAAATCAAAGATTTTATATTGAGATAGAGGATGATTACACCTGCAAATAATCCTTAATATAACATCTGATTGGTGCATTACATTATCCACATTCTTTATGTAACCGTATATTAAGTACTTCCATATTATGTATTAAAAGCTTACGTATAAGGAGTAGATTTTAATGTCGGATCAATATGACGAATATGATGGATATGACGGATATGAAGAGTATGAAGATTATGATTACTATGACGATGATTTCAGACCTGATGGAACACCGGGGCCCATGATGCCTTCTCAGGGGCAGCAGCCTTTCGGACCCTCCCAGGGTCAACCTCCCTTTGGGCCTTCCCAGGGACAGCCACCCTTCGGCCCTCCCCAGGGACAGCCACCCTTTGGCCCTCCCCAGGGACAGCCACCTTTTGGGCCTCCCCAGGGACAGCCCGGTTTATTGCCATATTCACCGGGACCCCATAATTTCGGGCAATTTGCACCAAATATTCGCCCACCGAGCTTTATCCCGCGGAGACCCGGTTTTTTACCTGGTCCCATCAGAATGTGCCGGAACAGATTTGCATATATATGGCTGAATAACGGAAGCAATTTCTGGGCCTGGGTCTCAAGTGTCACTCCGCGTATAGTTTATGGCTATAGATGGAATGGCCGTAGGTGGATTTATTTTCAAGTCTTCACTTTTAACATCAGAACCTTTGTATGCATCAGGTAAGTTTAAGCCATAGTCAGGGAAGGGATTTTACATGCCCTTCCTTACATAAACACCTCAAATATTATATAATGAGCTTATACATTAAAGTTTCATCAAAACAAACGGCTTAAAATAAACAAATGTCAAATTTCTGTTTACAGGAGGATCAAAATGTGCGGACGATATGTTGTATTTACAGAGGAAGAAAATGAGGAACTGATAGAAATCCTTAAGGGCATAGACCAGAGGTATAAAAATGAAGCCCGGCAGGTGAAAACCGGGGAGATTTTCCCTACCGATACCGCACCGGTTATTACCGGCAGTGCCGGTAATTCAAGGGACTTGCACCTTTTTAAATGGGGCTTTCCGAATTATATGAAATCAAGCGCTGTTATCATAAATGCAAGATGCGAAACCCTCCATGAAAAGCCCACCTTTCGCAAGCTGCTTGCCGCCGGCAGATGCCTTATACCAGCAAGCGGCTTTTACGAATGGAAAGCTTCCGACAGCCCGACAGGGAAAAAAGACAAATATCTCATACGCGCCTCCGCTTCAAATCTCATATACTTTGCAGGCTTGTACGGCAGCTTTTCAGATAAGAACGGCATCCCTTCAATACGCTTCGTTATAATAACCACCTGCGCAAACCATCAGATGTCGCGCATACATAACAGGATGCCGGTCATACTTGACAAATCCGGGGCAATGGCCTGGATCAGCCCGTCCTGCACGCCGGAGGCAGTCTTCTCAGGCCATACGGCAGTGGGCTGACCATTGACAGGGTCGGCTAGAATTGACATCTATATTGTCACTCTTTCTGTACCGGGCATGTTAACAAGCCTGCGATTGGATATTATGGAAAGCGGACCATGCCCGCCGCAAATTATACATGGCTTTTGTATGCTTCCACCTATTTCTTCAGCAAGGCTGATTATCTGCTTTCTCATTTGGGTAGCTTTTTCAGAATCGGAATTGACACTTCTCATCAGGTATGGTGCCAGAGAGTTGAACTCGGCACGTTCCGGGCTGAAACCGCTTATATTGACCAGAATATCTCCTGTAAAAGCTACTCCGGATTTTCTGCAGACAAAAGCCATTTCACCGTAAACATGCCCTCCGCTGCCCTCATATACTTCAAATTCCAGATCCCCGACTAAAAAACTCCCTATATGCAGCAGTTCTTTATGTTCTTCGGGAGTATCACCGGCATCCAGAATTTTAAAATTATGTGTTTTGGGAGGTATATAGCCTGAGATTATACGGCTCAGTTTACTGTAGCCAAGTCCGATGTCATTATGTTCCCTGTAATCCGGAATACCTTCAAACTGACGTCTTAAATTATCGGCGCTCTTCCTGTTTAAGCATATTCCGGCACTCTCCAGTTTGGACAGCAGGCCGCAGTGGTCTACATCGGCATGAGAAATATAAACCCTTTTAATCCTGTTTTCCCAATCTTTAAAGAGCTTGCTGAAAATTTCAAACATTTCCCCGGAATATATTGTGTAGCCGGTGTCCACAAGTACCAATTCGTCATCCGTTTCCATAACATAGGTATTGCTGCCGCAGGGGGGCTGGATATTGTAAAGCGTAACTAAAGGGCTTATTTGTATCCTTTCAATGTCGGCATTAAAATTGCTGCCGCGATGCAGGCTTATAAAATTTGCAAACCGCCTTATATAGTCAAAAACCTTTTTGGGATTCTCCCCTTTTTCTTGAAGCACCTGCCAGATGCGATTGGATTCGGATATAAACTCCATTGTCGTCTCAGTACTCAGATGCATTAGTTTTTGCATTTCATTTGCCAGACGGATATAGAAAATCGTGTTGTCAAGGCTGTTTTCAGAATCATCATAATCGGTAATATCTATTTGATATACTTCGCTGATATCTTCAAGCAGCATCTTTATTACCTTTGGATTTTCTATGAGCAGTCCCATCTTGAAGACCTGGAACTCCGTATTATTTGAGCTGGAATTAATGTATGAAATATTTATTCCGTATCTGTCCAGTATTCTCAGAATAGGTAATGCAGAACCGGGTTTATCGGGTATCTTGATATTTACAACGACAACTCTGGTTTCCGAAATCTTTTCATTCAGGTAGCCAATATTCCCCAATTCCTCCGCTATTTTGGCCAGGTCGTCCTCCTGGGCTTCAACATCAATAAAAAGCGTATGAAGGTCAACAGCTTTATTATAGCTTACACGGACAATATTTCCGTTATGGTTTGCTATTATTTTCGAGGCCAGCATAAATGCTCCTGTTTTATCCGGCATATTTGTAACATAAGTTTTTCTTGGCATATTAACCTCCAAGCCATGTTATGGCTTTG
>JAFABO010000112.1 GCA_023426005.1 Bacillota bacterium
CACAGGTACGTCAAGCAGATCTTTTGAAAGAATCTTTCCGTAGGCGGCAGTTATGAGCAAGTCAGGTTTCAGAGCTCTGATCTGTTCAATGAATTCCGGGGTTTTTATCTTTTCGGGCTGCAAAACCCGAATACCGTGTTTTAATGCAAATTCCTTCACCGGAGGAGCCGCCATCCTGTTGCCCCTGCCTTTTGGCTTATCAGGCTGCGTGACTGCGGCAGCAACGTCGTAACCTTCGTTTACCAGCATTTCAAGACTTGGTACCGCAAAATCAGGAGTACCCATAAAAACTATCCTCAAATGAAAACCTCCCCTTATTTCTGCATTTTTTCAATTTCTTCGGCGGTAAACATCTTATGAGCCTTGTCCTTGTACAAAATTCCATCCAGATGATCCAGCTCGTGGCAGATAGCTCTGGCAAAGAGTTCTTCGGTTTCAAGGATCACAGGTTCACCGTTTCTGTCGGTATACCTTAATTTTACATGCATGGGACGCAGTACTTCACCGGAAGTACCCGGTACGCTCAGGCAGCCCTCTATTCCATCCTGTTCTCCGCTCTGTTCAAGAATTTCAGGATTTATCATTTCAAATAAACCGTTGCCTATGTCTATAACTACAATGCGTTTGAGTATGCCGACCTGGGGAGCTGCAAGTCCGACTCCGTCGGCTTTATACATGGTATCTGCCATATCGTCCAGCAAGGTTTCTATTTTTTTATCTATTACTTCAACCGGCCTGCTCTTTTTCCTGAGGACCTCGTCACCGTCTTTTCTGATTTCTCTGTATGCCATATTAACCTCCACCAATTTTATTATTTATTATTCAAATTCAAGGCTGCGTATACTCCGATTGTTTACGGAAGCTTTGGCCCTCTTACTATATACTATGTTTTATACCCAAGGTTTTACATAATTAACGTTTTACATAATTATAGCATATTGTAAGGATTTATATCCATGCTCATGGCTATGTCCTCATTCTTGATTTTTTTCCAGACCTTATCGGAAACCAGCGTTAACCGTTCGATCAGCTTCTCCCTGTCTTTAGCCTTTATTACCATTCTCCAGCGGTATTTTCCCGCCAGCTTCGGAATGGGGCATCTTGACGGCCCGAGTACCGTAAAGTCTGGCAATGCATCTTCGGACAGTTCAGGCCCGATATCTTTGGCCGTCTCAAAAACCCTTCTGTCTTTCCTGCCGCTGAAGGTAACCACGGCAATATTGTTAAAGGGCGGATACCCCAGCCTCTCCCTGATTAGAATCTCCTGATTGTAAAAGCCTGTGAAATCCTGACGGCAGGCGGCCAATATGCTGTATTCATCAGTATTATAGGTCTGTACAATAACCCTTCCGGCTTTTTCTCCCCTTCCGGCCCTGCCCGCAACCTGGGTCAGCAGCTGAAAGGTCCTCTCATTGGCTCTGAAATCACCTGTATTCAGCATACTGTCGGCTGCCAGAACCCCAACCAGCGTCACATTCGGAAAATCATGCCCTTTTGCTATCATTTGCGTTCCAACCATAATATTTATATTTTCATTTTTAAACCGGTTCAATATTTCTTCATGGGCATTCTTATAGCCGATTGTATCAATGTCCATTCTGATAACCGAGCTCTCGGGAAGCCTGTTCCTTATCTCCTCCTCGATCTTCTGGGTTCCGACGCCGAAATGCCTTATATTCCTGCTTTGGCAGGAGGGGCACTGAACCGGGTTCTTTACGGTGAAGCCGCAGTAATGGCAGATCAGGCGGTCACTTTTTGCATGAAAGGTCAATGCAATATTACATTCGGGACATTTCATAGTATATCCACAATTACGGCATATTACAAAAGTTGAAAAGCCTCTTCTGTTAAGGAACAATATACTTTGCTGGCCGTTAGCGGCATTCATTTTTAATTCCTCCTGGAGCAGGTAGCTGAAAGGTGTCTTGTTGCCGTTTTCCAGTTCCAGACGCATGTCAACCATTATGACCTTTGGAAGCTCAGATGTATTGGGCCTGTTTTTCATTTCAACAAGGTCAATATCACCGCTTTTTGCCCTGTAATATGTATCCACCGACGGTGTGGCAGAGCCGTATACCAGCAGGGCATTATTTATAAGACACCGCTTCCGGGCCACTTCCTTGGCGTTGTATCTGGGCATTGCCTCGGACTTGTAGGAGCCCTCATGCTCCTCATCAATAATAACAAGCCCCAGATCGGTTACAGGTGCAAAAACTGCTGAGCGTGCACCCACAACCACGTCTACCTTTCCTTCGTTTATCAGTCTCCACTGATCAAACCTCTCTCCCAGGGAAAGCCTGCTGTGCATCACTGCAACCCGTTTTCCGAACCTTGAAACAAACCTCTCAACCATCTGCGGCGTAAGAGAGATTTCAGGCACCAGAAGAATTGCCCTCTTTCCCATATCAAAGCAGTGGGAAATCAGTTGAAGATAAACCTCCGTTTTTCCGCTGCCTGTTATCCCATGGATAAGGCTTTCCTTAAAAGTGCCGGTATCCAGCTGTCCTATGAGCTTTTCCAGTGCTGCTGCCTGTTCGGCCGTAGGAGTCAGATGTTCGGTCTTTTCATAGTTCTTGTCCTTTATGGGATTTCTTTGAAGCTCTATGGTCTTATAACATATGTACCCGTATTTGCTGAGGGTGTCGAGAACGGAGGAGGTAACCCCTGCAAACCTTTGAATGTCGGCTGCCGAAACCAGTTCATTATCCAGCAATATCTCCAGTACTCTAATATGCTGGATCCTCTTGACAGCATTATTCTCCAGCGCTTCAATTATTTCTTCACGGGTCCTGGCAAGGCTGACGCCTTTGACTGA
>JAFABO010000138.1 GCA_023426005.1 Bacillota bacterium
GTACAACCCTGTCATGGATGCCATGAATGATCAAAGTCGGAACATTTATTGTCTCCAGGTCATAAAACAGCACTTCGTTCAGCCAGGTATTGGCTATAGCTGCCGTAGACCAGCTGGCCGCCTGCAGTCCCAATTGGAAGAACCATTCCGAAAGCGCCCCGGTTATACGCTGGTAAAAAAATATGTCCCCGAAATCCTGAAGCATCTTTGGCCTGTCATTATATGTTCCTTTAATGATTTGAAGGACTACATCCTTGTCTATTCCGTATGGAAAATTTGGCCGCTTTACAAGACTGGGGGCTGCCGCATCAAACAGTGCAAGCTTGGCTGCTCCATGTCCGCTATGCCGGGCCATGTATCTGATTGCAATGGCTCCCCCGGTAGAATGCCCTCCCAGTGTGAAGTTTTGTAATCTCAGTGTGTCAACCACACCTTTGACATCATCAGCCAGCGTATTATAGTCATATCCTTCCCAGGGTTTATCAGAAAAACCGAAGCCTCTTGTGTCTATCCCGATACACCTGAGACCCAGCTTTGGAAGCTGATTGAACTGGTATTCAAACAGTCTGTTGCTTCCGGGCCAGCCGTGCAAGAACAGGATTGTCTTATTCCCCGCCGGGTTAAGGTCTTCAACATAGAGCTTTACATTTGTATCGACAGTAATATAGTATCCCACAAATACCTCCTGTACAAAAATTCATTCATTACATGAATTTGTTATCTCAAGTATATAATTATGAATACTATAACTAATTTATAACTGTTTATACGCATTCTTCAGCAATAAAGCATCCTTCTCCACCACCGGCCCTTCGGAGATCACGCAGCCTTTTACCTTAAAATCCTTTAAGGCTTTCAGGCAATCGACATAGTTAAAGTCACTTTCAAACAGACGTATATGGTTTTTCTCGCCCTTTTCATTATACCGTATCCCCCCAATATGGATATGGAGATCGTCCAGTGCGGCTCTCCCCAGCTGGTCCAGGATGTTTTGCAGAATCCCGGCAAAATCATTGTAATTTTTCAGGCATCCGTTTCCCCGGGCGTGAATGTGTGAGAAATCAATGCATAATTTACAGGTGCTCACTTCCTTGCAAAGTCGGATCAATTCCTCAAGTGTGCCAAACTGTGTCCCTTTCCCGGTGGTTTCAAGCCTGTAGTCTATTCCTTTGTAAGGAAGCCTTAGCAGGTTCTCCCTTACGGTATTGAATGTCTCCTCTTTTGAATCACTCAAATAATAACCCGGATGAAAAACCAGACTTCTCCCCTCAACCTTTGCCAGGCCCTCCATGGCATTTTTTATCCTTTCCAGGGACTGCTCCTGCTTTTCTTTTTCATCTGCATTTAAATTTATATAATGTGATGCATGTGCCGACAGGTAAAATTTATTTTCCAGTTTAGCCTCCAGTATACTCTCTTTATTGTTATCTGTTACATTGACATTTCTCACAAAAAGGAGTTCCATGGCATCCAGGCCTATTGACTTTAAAAAATAAATTCCAACAGCATAATTCATATTCCTTAACCCGCTGTATATCGGCAAACCTGATATTCCAAACAATAATTTATCCATATTATTAATAATCCGCATACTTTTTGACATATTTTTAAATAACATACCCTAAGTTATTGTATCTATATTACCGGTTAATATAACAGCTATCTGCGAATACCAAATATATCAAGAAGCCGCTCAAAACTAAATTAGTTTTGCGACGGCTTTTTGATCCGGGTATGTATTATAAATAACATTTTTCATACTATGAAATTCATTTATATAATTTCATTATAATAATGGACTTTCCGGGCCGTCCACAAAACCCTCTTCCATCAGAACAATTAATGACAGTAGCGCGCCCCAGTGGCAGAAGCGGTCGCTGTCGGGCTTATCGCAGCCTTCACCGGTATCTCCGGAATAGTTTTCATGGACATGTCCATGCTCCAGCCATTCTTTTAAAAGCAATTTTCCGGCTCTTTCTGCAAGTTCTTTTTGAGCATCTGCCAGACCATGATATCAGTTGTAGACGTGGCTTTTCAGGTTAAAAAAGCTTAAGGGAGTGCCGCCTGTGACACTCCCTTAAGTTTTTATACTTGCATCGTTTTATCATTAAAGCAGTCAATAATCAGTCATTTTTCAATGCGTCATCAAAAGCCACTGTTGACGGGCTGAAATTAATCTTTTTAACAAAGCTGCAAGCCTCAGTCGCACCAAATATCCTATCCATACCGCTGTCCTCCCACTCAACGGACAAAGGGCCCTGATAGCCGGCGCCGTTTAGAACACGTATTATCTTGTCAAAATCAACATCTCCGTGTCCAAGGGAAACAAAGTTCCAACCCCTCCTCATATCACCGAAGGTCAGATGGGAACCGAGTATTCCGTTCCTTCCGTCCAGGTTCACCGAAGTATCCTTCATATGAACATGGTAAACCCTGTCAATGAAGTCACTTAAGAAAATTGTGGGATTTACGCCCTGCCAGATAAGGTGGCTGGGATCAAAGTTGATCCCCAGTGTGGGCCTGTAATTAAAAGCTTCTAAGAGGCTCTCGGTGGTATAATAATCAAAGGCTATTTCTGTGGGGTGCACCTCAAGCGCAAATTTGACGCCGCACTCATCAAACACATCAAAAATAGGTGTCCAAAGCTCCACCTGCTCTGTATATGCATCAGCTATCATTTCCTCACTGGTCTGCGGGAAGGAATACCAGTACTTCCATACGGCTGAGCCCATAAAACCGGTGACAACTTTACAGCCCATGGCTTTTGCAGCCCTGGCGGTATATTTCATCTCCTCAATAGCCCACGCTCTTATTTTTTCAGGCTGTCCCGCAAATTCCGCCGGAGCAAAGCCGTCAAGCCTCGGATCCCACAAATCGCCCACACACTGTCCCGTCAAATGTGCTCCCAGTGCCTCACAAATCAAGCCATGCTTCTTGAGAGTCTCTTTTATTTCCTTTACATAACCTTCGTCGGTTGCCGCTCTGCGGCAATTGATCTGCCCCCAGGTAGCTATTTCCAAACCGTCATAGCCCATTTCCTTTGCAGTTCTGCACATTTCCTCCAGCGGCAGATCCGCCCACTGTCCTGTAAATAATGTTACCGGTCTTCCCATTATAAGCCCTCCCTATAAATAAATTTTTATGGTCAATTGCAATACATTGCCGACAGTTTTAAAAATCCACCCATACATTCCCGCTGGCCGAGCTTTTAATGCAGGCCTCAATAAACCTTACACCGTCAACTCCATCAACCACTGTGGGATATTCAATCATGTCCTCTGTAAATACGCCGTTTTTCTGGGCGTTCAAACAATCAATATAGTTGGAATAGAAATTGCCCATAGCCTCAAACCAGCCCTCTGTGTGTCCGCTGGGCAATCTGGTATATTTGGCTGCTTTCTGTTTTATAGCCCCGTGACCCCTGTGTATCTCGAGCAGGGAGCCGTCCTGTTTTGCCATATGGAAAACTTCCGGCTGTTCCTGGAACCAGGATATGCTGCCTTTACTGCCATAAATCCGTATTCTGAGCCCGTTGTCATGCCCTATGGCTATCTGTGATGCCCAGTAAACTCCGGTTGCACCATTTTCAAATTCCAGCATTACTGTTGAATTATCGTCCAGAGTCCTTCCCGGAACCACTTTATCCATTCTGGCCAGCAATCTCTTTATTTTTAAGCCCGTCATACGGTAGACGGTATTTTCTATATGTGTGCCAATATCCCCCAGGGCATTGGTATTGCCCGATTGAGCCGGGTCAGTCCTCCACTCTCCCTGTTTGTTGCCTTTTATATCTTCAAAGGCCAGCCAGCCTTGCGGGTACTCGCCCATAACGGTACGGATCTGGCCTATTTCGCCTGCTGCTATGATTTCTCTGATATTCATTGCAGTTACATGGCCTGAGTATACATAAGTAACCATAAACAACAGTTTTTTCTCATTTGCCAGCTTCTCCAATTCCAGTGCCTGTTCAAGAGTAACTGTAAGCGGTTTTTCACAAACTATGGGAATACCGGCATTTAAAAAAGCTTTGCACGCCTCATAGTGGGCATAGTTAGTGGTCACTATAACTACAAAATCTATACAGTCTTCCCTGCCGGCTTCTTTTGCGGCCATTTCCTCATAGTTTTTATAAAGCCGTTCCTTTTCAATCCCCAGGGCTTCACCTGCAGCCAAAGTATTTTCAAGGGAACGGGAAAAACAACCTGCAACTATCCTCGCTTTTCCGTCCAAGCCTATGGCTTTTCTATGCGCCTCACCAATGAATGCACCTGGTCCTCCGCCTACCATTCCATAATTCAAAACCTTGCCCATATATACTCTCCTTTTTTAATTATTTTTCACGCTTTTGTATCATTTGCAAGCCTACAGCTACCAGCAGGATCAAACCCTTTACGGTATCATTCAGCAGAGCGTTCATACCAAGAGCTGTGATAATCTTGTCAATGATGGTAAATGCCATGGTACCGAAAATGATGCCGGCAATCTTGCCTTTTCCGCCTGACATGCTTATCCCGCCTATAACTACCGACGCTATGGCATACAGCTCGAAGTTTTTCCCTGAAGTGGCCGGGTCAAAGGAGGTGTCCTTGGCTATTTTCAAAAAGGCTGCAAGTCCCACCAGAGCACCGCTTATTGCAAACACCTTTATCCTTGTCCATATAACATTGACACCCGCCAGTTTGGCCGCCCGCTCATTACTTCCTATTGCGTATATATTCTTTCCGAACTTCATACAGCTTGTCATGTAAATCATTGCGGCAGCTACTATCCAGAATACAACGGCCAGTTGGGGAATTGTAAAAATATTGCCGTTTCCAAAGCCGAAAAGGCTTTTATAGCTTTCCATTCCGGCTTCTACACGGTATCTGGTCTCTCCCATTTCATTCATCATATACTGGGAGACAGACCTGAAAATAAGCATGGAAGCCAGAGTAACAATAAATGACGGCATTTTGAATCTGCCTACCAGCACACCGTTCAAAGCCCCGCATAACAACCCCATTGCTATGGCAAACAGCAGAGTCATAAAAATACTGCCGGTGGCGTTGTATACAATAATGGTCAGACCTCCGATAAAGACAAAGGACGATCCAACCGACAGGTCTATATCTCCCGTCATTATAACCAGGCCCATCCCCAGAGATATAGTCCCCAGAATGGCACTGTGCAGAAAAATATTGGTAATGCTGGTCCAGGAGGTCTCACTGCCATTAATGATCAAAAAAGCAATAAATATCACTAGAAATATAATAACATAATTATAATTACTCCACAGGCCCTTAAATTTTTTATTTTCAGGCCGTACAATTCCAGCATTAGTTTGCATGGGACTTTCACTTTGATTGGACATTTTCCACCTCCGCATTTATTCCAGCTGCATTTATAGCATTTGTAGCATGAAGCATGACCGTTTCTTCATTGATTTCCTGACGCTTCAGTGCTACAGATATCCTTCCATGATAAAAAACAACACATCTGTCTGCAATTTTTTGAATTTCCGGAATCTCAAGAGTATTGATGATTATTGTCTTTCCGGCCTTGGATAAGTTCAGGATAAGCCTGTATATCTCACTTTTGGCACCTACGTCTATTCCCTGGGTAGGATTGTCAAAGAGAATTATATCGGCCCGGGTGTTCAGCCATCTGGAGAGGATCACCTTTTGCTGGTTCCCTCCCGACAGACTTGTTATATGGTCATTATGACTACTGGCCTTGATGTTTAATGTGTCTTTCAAATCAGAATACTTTTTAATTTCTTTATTTTTAAATATATGCTGCTGCCTGTTATTGATAGTATGTTCAGAAATATATGTGTTTTCAAGTATTGTCATATCCTGGAGTATGGAGTTTTCTTTCCTGTTGGCAGCAACCATGGCCACTTTGTTCTTCATGGCGTTTTGTATGCTATTGTTTTTTATTTCTTTTCCATGGACGAATAACTGTCCGCCCTGCGGTTCCAATACACCAAAAACCGTCTGGAGCACCTCGGAGCTGCCTGCCCCCTGTAATCCTGTGAACCCTACGATTTCACCGCTTCTTATGGAGAAATCCACATCAGAAAAACCCTTCCCGGAAAAACTTTTTAATTCCAGGATGGTTTCTCCCAGTTTGCGTTCCTCGTACATTTCCTGGTTTGAATAACCTTCGCCAACCATGTGTCTGGTTATTGCTTCGGGAGAAATCTCCTTAATGTCTCCGCTTTTAATAAATTTACCGTTTCTGAGTACGGTATATTTATCTGAAATTTTGAAAATTTCAGGCATTTTATGTGATATAAATATAAATGACTTTCCAATTGCCTTCAACCGGCCGATAATTTCAAAAAGATTTTTTATTTCGGCATTGTTCAGTGCAGTTGTGGGCTCATCCAGAATAAACAGTTCGGCATCCCGGTGCAGCGTTTTGGCAATTTCCAGCAGCTGTTTTTTTCCTGTGTCAAGATTATCTGCAAGCTCCAGCGGGTCAATATCCACACCCAGGTCATGCATCAGCTTGAAGGTTTCCGAAATCATTTCTTTTTTCTTCAGCTTTCCAAAGACATTTACCGGCTCTTTCCCCAGAAACAGGTTTTCATAAACCTTTAAGTTATTGAATATGTTCAATTCCTGATGTACAAAGGCAATGCCGGCGCTTTCCGATCCCTTTATACTGTTGTGTACAAGTTCCTTCCCGTTGAATATGATATTCCCGCTGTCCCTGGTATGTACTCCGGCTAAAATATTCATGAGCGTTGATTTTCCGGCCCCATTTTCTCCGATCAGAGCATGGACCTCTCCCCTGCCAACTTCCAGAGTCACATTGTCCAAAACGGTAACACCGAAAAAGGACTTTGAGATATCGGTCATTTTCAGTAATTCCATAAGAACCTCCTTCTCCAATAATTGCCACAAAGTACATGCCTGAAATTTTCAGGACTCATGATAAGTTTTACTGAAATTTCAGGCTTGTACCTTTATGAAGCTTTTATTGAAGTATAAACCTTCCAGAATTATTTTTCCTCATAGGTTCCAAATGGTTTGTAATCACCAACATTTGAGGAATCGACAACATGTACCGGTATGATGTAATTTTGATCTATATTCTTTCCGCCGTTCAATGAATCCACAAGCACCTGAACAGCTTCCTGGATCATTGCGGGATCATACGTTACCGAAAAGATATCGAATGTTGCCGGGCGGGTTATGGTCTTGTGCTTGTCTTTCAGTACGGCATATATTTCGGCAAGGCCTGATGAAGCTGAAAGTCCCTGGAGTTGTTTCATAAACTCAGCTTTCTTTCCTGCATCCAGGGCAGAACCGTTTATTGATTCCAATACACCCATAGCTATTTCATCATCATGTGTGTATATCCAGATTTTCTTGGATGTGTCACATTGTGAACTTCCGAACCAGGATTCAAACAGTTCTTTTCCGGTATCACGGCTCCAGCCCGTAGCTGCTGATTTTACCACTACCTTATTTATTTCATCCTCGGTCCAGCCCTGTTCGGTCAGGTATTTTCTGAAGCCCTTTGAACGGAGCTCGGGAACAGATGAATTATCACCAATCATTTCATATACATAATCATCTTTGCCAAGACCGTCTTTTATAAATCTCTTTGCAGTCTCATAGCCGATGCCCTCGTTATCTCCCTTTACATTTGCCACTACTTCGGGGTCGATAATTCCGCTTGAAATAACACGGTCAAACTGCACGAAAGGAACTTTTGCAGTCGCAATTTTTTCAAGGGTGGATTGAAGTCCGTTATCATATGGCAGTATTACAATACCTGCAAGCTTGCCGGTATTGGTCAACAGATCGTCAACCTGCTGGATCTGGTCTTCAACATCTTTTGCAGAATAAACTTTTACCGAATACTTTTCTTTAACTGTCTGATCTTCATTCAATTTATTTACTTTCTCCTGGGCGTATGTAAGTACCGCTCCTGTCCAACCGTGGTCGGCACT
The DNA here is from genome assembly GCA_023426005.1 of Bacillota bacterium. Classification (GTDB taxonomy): domain Bacteria; phylum Bacillota; class Clostridia; order Acetivibrionales; family DSM-1351; genus Ruminiclostridium. The sequence continues at coordinate 7,946 of JAFABO010000138.1, forward strand.
TGGCACCATAACAGCTATTTCCTTTGCCGATGACTTCTGGGAGCATCCGGCAAAACCCAGCATGGAGGTAGCGGATAAAGCTGCCACCAATAACGTTGCAATTAGACGTCCTTTTTTCATACTCTTTTTCTCCTTTAAAACATTTTTTCAGTTGCCTGATAGCTCAAGTATAGCATCGCGCCTCTGTCCAAAAGGTATGTTATCATTACTATAGATGTCTTTGCACAACCTCTTTAAAATCCTCGGGGTATCGTCAGCTGCCTTTAGTATCTTTTGTTTTCTTAAAGGCGTCAATTTGCCTCTGCATTTCTGAAATAACCTTCTGTGAACCTGCCTGTTCCATTTTATCAACAAATTCACCGTACACCTGCTGCCAGTTCTCCGAAGTGCCAAGTCTCAAAGTGTTGAGATATTGCTCCACCACCAGGTCAATCTTGGACATTTCAAGTACTATCATCCTTGTATCAAGTTCAAACCCAATCAATGGTGATAATTTGGCATCTTTATTATATTTCTCCAACTGTTCAAATTCACCGGGTGTCTTTTCGTAATTTAAAAAGGCATTCCCCAGAGTGTATTGGGACATCTCATATAGCGGTTTTCCATCTGCATCGGTTATCCTGTCCACCTGTCCGCTCCCCTTGCTTATAAAATGCCTGCCCTCAAAACCATTGACCAGCAGTTTGTATAGCCCTTCACCCTCTCCGGTATTCAGCAGGTTTACTACTTCAAGCGCACGCTGGGGATTTTTAGTGGTTCTCGGAAGGGCAACCGCATTCCTGCTGCATTCATAGGAAACATATTTATAGTCCTGAAGGGGTTCGTATACCGCTTCGTACTCGGTGGCGATCCTGTCGGCCACCACCCCGTGGTCTCCGTATTCATCCAGAAAAAGCACACTGCCGTTTCTCTTCCCGTCATAACTCTTGGGGTTTAATACCTCTTCAATGTATTCCTGTATATATCCTTCCTCATACCAGTCATGAATAGTTTTAAAGAAAAGCCTGCAGGAATCCAGCTCATATTTATTGTATACTTTTAGATTATTGTCAAAGATTTTGATAACAAAAGGGGAATCGGGTCCGTATATACCTTCCAGGCCCTTGTCGGCGATCTTTGATATGGTTTCGCTGGAAATACCGGTACCCAGATTCTTTTCAGCTTTCAAGCTGGACAAATATTTTCCCAGGACCTCATAGCATTGCTCGTTTGTATAGTAATTGGCCCGGTTTACAGCACCGATTTCGTCAATATTTCCATAGGTGTTCATGTACTTTTTACCGGATACCACCGCATAATCCTTCCTGTATAACATTCCCAGCAGAGGAATGCTGTAGATCTTGCCTTCCCGTTTTTGTACCCGCCATATGTTTTCAGGTATTTCGGACAGAAGCTCCTGTCCGTATGTGCTCAATAAATAGTCCAGAGCCATGAAGGAGCCCTTTTTTACCTCTTCGGTGTAATTGAATATGTCATTTCCTATCCAAGCCAAATCCAAATGCTCGTTGGTGGCCATTTTCATATCCCATTTTTCCTTGTAAATATCATACGGGACAATATCAAATTCAACAGTTGTATCAGGATAATACTCCTGCAGCTTTTTATTGAACTCTGAAAAAACGCTTTCGGAATTTTTTGATTTCTCCCCATAGATCATCCATTTCAGCACAATCTTTTCATTTGGAGTATATTCATTATTTGGCTGTACGATATTTGTATTCTGCGTACAGGAGATATTTGCCGCAAACGTCATTATAATAAATAAAAATACCAGGGGTTTTATATACAGTACTTTATGCTTCATTTTACAGACCATATTGACCTCCATAGCTTCACGGGTTAGTTTGAATACCGGCATAAGCGAAGTCTCTCAGCTAACCTTCCGTCGTTTTAGGTAAGGGCAGGATCAGAGTTACTGTTGTGCCGATGTTTTCTTCGCTCTCTATTTCAAGTCCTGCCTCGTCTCCCATGAGCAATTTGATCCTTTGATTGACATTGCGTATCCCGATATGATCTTCCTGGAGTATATATTTTTCACTCATATCCCTGTTGAGCCGTTCAACCTCATTCCTGCTCATGCCAATGCCGTTGTCTTTTACACGTATGACTATTTTGTCTTCAAGCTTGTCAACACTGATTGTTATAACTCCAAGTTTTCTCAGAGGCTTGATTCCATGATAGACCGCATTTTCAATAATGGGCTGCAGGCTTACCTTGACGATGTGGTAACCGGCCGCCTTCTCATCCACTTCCCAGAGCACCCGGAGCTTGTCCTCATACCGGAGCTGAAGTATTTTTATATAGAGCTTGGTATTTTTGATTTCCTCCTCTATACTGACCAGCTGCTGATCGCTTTCCAGACTTATTCTGAGCATTTCGGACAGGTTTAGTATTATCTGTGATACCTCGTTATCCCCCCTGCATATCTCCATTGCCCTCCAACGTATGTTTTCCAGGGTATTATAGAGAAAGTGCGGACTTATCTGCGCCTGCAAAGCAGTCAGCTGGGCCTTGTTGATGATATTTGTATAGCTTTTCATCTCTGCCTGCATCTGTTTGTTAGAATACAGATTCCTTACAATATTGAGTGCTATTTCATGGGTTTCATCCTTTCTGAGTCCTATATCCACAGAGTAGCTCTCTTCATATATGTCCGGGTGCTTCAACAAATTCAGAATTTTTTTTACCGGAGTATAACAATATAGTGCAATAATAAACGATGCCACTATAGAGATGAAAATACAGGCCAGAAACAGCTTAAAATAAAAGCCCCGGGTGCTTTTGTTATATTCATCATAGGCATTTAACGGTACGGTGGATATGTACTTCCAGTTAAATCCGTTAGAGGATGCCACCGTCACCAGTAATTCCTGGTCCCCATCATGAATTATCTGATAGCCGTCAATATCCTGAATTTTAATGTCCTTGTAATAATCCACCTTGTCGATTTTCTTCATTATATGCTTTTCATTGGAACTGAACAGTATATTATTACGGTTGTCGACAATAGTTAATGTCTCCCTTGAATCCTTGATATTTGATACTATCAGCTCTTTCATTTTGCTGATATCGATGTTCACAATTATGCCGCCCAGAAACTGCATCTGAGTCAGGCGGAGGGGCTGTATATAAGAAATAAGGTATGGGTAGGAATTGCGTTTTACCCTGCTTATCATTCTGGCAGGCTCATATTCGCGCTCGGTCAGGTTGTCCAGCCAGGTAATATCATCAAATTCACTGAGTTTGCCTCCTCCCTCGTTGGATACGATATATCTGCTCTTGTTGGAATATACATATATTGTATCGATATAATTAAACACCCCCGAGTACATTTCGATCTTGGCTTTGACCTTAGCAGTCTGGTCCCTGCCGAACAGCTCCTTTGTGTCGGGCAGCAGAAACTTTTTTATATCGTCATCCAGTGACAGCTGTCCCGAGATCTGAACGGCCTCTTCCATGACCACATCCACACGGTCTCTTGTTTTTCCAAGGGAATTGACACTCATGCTGCCAACCTCCCTGGTAATGATACCGTTCATTTTATTTGATACTGCCAGCATGATTACAGTAAATGTAAAAACCAACAGGACCAGTATAATCGCAAAACTCTTGACAAAAATGCTGTTGAAACGGTAGTCGTTTATGTACTGTAGAATCATGTTTTTGGGGCTGCCGGACAGTTTGTTGCTCTGCTTATCTTTCATCGTTCAAACTCCTGCCTCTAAAATATTCTGCAGGTGAACAGCCGGCATACTGCTTAAAAATCCGAAAGAAGTATTTTTCACTTCTGTAACCGATCATCTGACTTACTTCATACACCTTGAACCTGCCAAAGGAGAGCAGCTCCTTGGCTTTTTCCATTCTCTGCTCTATGAGATAATCGGTAAAGGTAGTGCCGGTATACTGTTTAAAAAGTCTGCTGAAGTATGTCTGATTGAGGAAGAACCTGTCGGCAATGCCCTCCAGCGATAAATCCTCTCCTATATGGTTCTTTATATATAGCAGCGATTGCTCCACAATGCTTCTGGAACCGGCATTCTGTTTGCTCCTTACGATATCGATGGTGGCTTTGAGCATGTCCTGGCACCTTGTTTTGAGGTCCCTTAAATTTTCAGCTTCCATGATATGCTGATAACTGACGGCTTTATTCATATCCTTCCAGAAATCAATTCCCATCTTGACAAATTTGCCTGAAAGCATGGAGAACATATCAATGGATATCTGTTTGACCTGCTCCATAGGGAGACTTCGGAACTCCAGGAATATATTGTCAATCATATTGTCCAGCTCTTCAAAATCACCGTCATTTATGATACCCATGAGCAATTTATACTTTTGTATCAATTGCTCATAATCTTCCGGCAGCAAGCTGGTATCCGGGCTTTGTTCCAATTCTGTCCGGGAGGACAGCCTGCAATTGTATTGCGTCATTTCCATCAGGTTTTTAAATATTTTTTCAATCTTAAAATCAAACCTTAATTTCAACAGAGAGTATGCGGACTGGCATTTTTCGTCAATCTGAAGCTTCAGTCTTTCACTAAATATATCGGCCGGTTCATTCCTGCAGGCAGTGACAATAATTTTAATAATATCCGCCGAAAGGAAGGTTGGATGGCATTGAATTTCATCGCTTATGCCCCCGAATATATTTTTGATCAGATTATGATAATTTTCATTCCGGTAATACGGCAAAAGTTCTTCTTCCTCACCGGCCGGTTTAATATCCAGAATACCGCATGGCAGTTCCACGTCCATGTCCAGTTTAAGCAGGTTTTTACGCTTGATAAGTTTTTCTTTTGTACGCGGACCTCCCACCAGTAAACTTATCCAGAACTGTTCCCTGAGCTCGGGAAGCAGCTCTTCGAAGTTCCTTTGTTCGGTTACCAGCCTGTACCCACTCTCTTTTTTCTTATCCAGGTCTTTCCTTATTTTTGTAAATACATTTGTTACCTCTTCCATTTTTAAGGGTTTTAGCAAATAGTGCTCTACACCGTATTCCACGGCCTTCCGGGCATATTCAAATTCTTTGTATCCGCTTATGATCACAGCCTTTGTAGCCAACTGCCTGTCATGTACGTACTTTGCAAGCTCCAATCCGGATACCTGGGCCATTTCAATATCTGTTAAAACAACATCCACAGCATGGCTTTCAATATATTCTATGGCTTCTTTCCCGTCCTCAAAGGAGGCAGTAACCTCAAAACCGAGGCCTCCCCAATCAATATAATTGCATATACCCTTTCTGATGGCTTTCTCATCATCGACAACAATTAATGTATACATTTCTTAATCATCCTTAGTATGGTGAATTAGGCTTTATATATTTTTCAACATTGCGTTTTGTTACTCCTTCAGTAGGAATAATTGTCATCTCTTCATATTCCTCTCCCTTTATAATGCTCTCACCTACCCGGATGGCTTTTTTGACCATTGTCGGAGAATATGTCAGGGAAAAGATGGTATACCTCTCCTCACTTCTGATCCTTCTATACATTTCCTGTGAACCTGCCGAGCCGGCAATAACCTTCAGCCTGTCGAAGGTCTTTGGAAAATTTTTATCTGCACTGTAGGAATCCAACGCGTCCAGTATACCCAGTGCGATTTCGTCATCATGGGTGAATATAGCCCCCACCTGGTCAATCTCTGCCTGGCTGTGCTTATCTACCCAGTCTTCAAACAACTTTCTTGAATCATCACGCCGCCATCCGGTATAGCCAATCTGTTCTTTTGTAAAATTATCATGAATTGTTTCATCATAGCCGTCTGTACGCTGCTGCGGAACTGTTGAGGTGTCGCCCATCACTTCCAATACCTTTGTTCCGTCGGGAAACATACCGTTGAAAATATCTGCTGTTTCTATGCCTATCCCTGCATTATCGCCTTTGACTGTGGCAGAGGGGGCAAAATCCGGTATTTCCCGGTCGAAAATAACCAGTGGTATTCCTGCGTCCTGCACTGCCATGGCGGCAGTTTTCAATGACGCGCCGTCCATGGGCAGCATTATGATACAATTTACTCTTTTGTTAATCAAATTGATGATCTGACTGGACTGCTCATTGGCGTCTGCAGCCACCTCAAGCTCATAGCTCCAGCCATTTTCCCCGGCTATATCCTTGACTTCTTCTTCGGCATACCAGGAAACACCTATGGGCCAGTCATGAGTCTCTCCGATAACACTGACCGCTATCACGATATTTTTATTTTCTGAAGACTTATCTTTACTGAAGTTGCTGCAGCCTGAGGAAGATACTGCCGGTATAAAGATAATGAAAAAAATCAGAAAAATTTTTTTCCACATTTACAGTTCCTCTTCTTTATATAATATTTCTTTTATATCATAAAAAACATTTTTGTTGAATCACCAAAAGTTACAAAGTCAGTTTGAGATACTTTTGTATTGATAAGATACTTGCTGTTCAATTCTTAGTTAGCACTAATAATAGTCTTATCATGGTTTACAAAAAGTATCAAGTATTTCCAGGTGATTTTAATAAAATAAATTAAAATCAGTCAAAAGCTGGCGAACTAGTTTTATTTTTTGTATATTTATGTATTTTATAGCAATTTATGGTATAGTATGTTTAAGACTAAATAAATTTATGAAACAGGAGGGTATTACCATGAAAAAAATTATTCGTTTCACAGGTATGGCAATTGTATTAACGCTTTTATTGTCAATAGCTCTGCCTGCCAATATGTATGCAGCAGCAGCAGTTACCGTTGACTGGAATACTGCTTACCAGACCATTGATGGATTTGGTGTATCGGAAGCTTTTCATCAGTCAAATAATATTGCTCTTTTAGGTGAAGCGAAACAAAAGGAAATTTATGATCTGTTATTCTCCACAACCAATGGAGCCGGTTTTTCCATCTTCCGTTCAATACTGGGCGATGGTGGAAGCTGGGGGAATGCAACCGACGGGCCCAACAAGACAATGCAGCCTTCGGAGACCACCTGGGATTGGACGGCCTCCAACGACGATCAGATACCAATGATCAAAGCTATCCAATCAACCTATGGTATAAAAAACATACTTTATACCGTATGGAGCCCGCCGGCATGGATGAAAACCACAGGTTCGGTTGCACGAGGATCGCTTAAAACAGATAAGTACCAGGCTTATGCCACCTATTTGGCCGAGCATATTAAAAACTACAAATCAAAATTCGGAATTGATATTACACATATAGGAATATCAAATGAGCCCGACCTGGAAACCGCCTATTCATCATGTACATGGACAGCAGCTCAGTTTAAAACATTTATGAGCAATTATCTTGTACCTACTTTTGACAGGGAAGGCATAACTGCAAAAGTTATTATGGGTGAAAAAATGACTTGTTCGGAATCGCTTGCAATAGACAGTCTGAACGATGCTGTTGCAGTGACAAGGACAGATATCGTGGGATGCCATAATTACGGATCAACTTATGTGCCGTTTCCTACTACAAAGGCAAAGGGAAAAGGAATCTGGCAGACCGAGATATCCGATATGAACGGCAATGATATTACAATCACAGATGGTTTGAAATGGTCCAAGGAAATTCATGATTTTATGACCGTAACCCAGGGAAATGCATGGAACTACTGGTGGGGTGCATGCTACAAAACCTACAACGGAGAAGGCCTTATACAAATGGATATGAATTCTAAAACCTATAAGGTTGCCAAAAGGCTCTATACCATCGGACAATATGCAAGATTTATAAGACCGGGCTGGCAGAGAATTTCTGCTACGGTCAATCCGGTATCAGGTGTATATATAACCGCTTACAAAGATCCCTCTACCGGTAATTTTGCAATAGTTGCCATGAATAACAGTTCCACCGGCCAATCCGTTACATATACCCTAAACGGTTTCTCACCCGCATCTGTGACACCGTATACCACCTCAGCAGCTCAAAATTTAGCTGAAGGTGCAAAAATAGCGGTCAGCGGCTCCAGCTTTACCGGTACTTTAGCTGCAAACTCAATAACCACCTTTGCAGGCTCAATCAATTCAAACCAGGAGATTTACGGAGATGTTAACGGTGACAGGGTTGTGGACGCCCTTGACTTTGCTCTTGTAAAACAATATCTGACAGGCCAGATAAGCTCCTTCCCGTCACCGGACGGTATCAGGCTGGCCGATGTAAACAGGGACAACAGTGTGGATGCTCTTGACCTGGCAATATTAAAGAAGTACCTGCTGGGAGAAATTAAATCGCTGCCGGTTAATTAGTTTGCCAGACCTTCAAAGGATACCGGCATATTCTTTTTTTAAAAGCAAATGGAGCTGTCTCAAAAGGACCTGTTTAAATGCATATAAAATATTGATCACAGTACTCTCGCACTGTGATCAATAGTCTTTCATGTATTGCAAATATACATTTTGAGACACTCCATTATTCTGTTCCCGGATATAAATAATGAAACAAAATTAGCTTCATTATGAAATAACATCCATAAGCTTTCTATATTTCCTTCCGATTATATTTTATATATTCAAGCCGGTTTCCCATCTGTAAATCTCCCCATATCATAGAGTGTATTTATTATGGCACTCACAGCAATCCTCTGTCCGTCTTCAGCCCGTTGATAACTTCTGAAGCCGCCGGCATCCAGCACGATAGCCATTAAGTCCGCAGCATTGCTTGAACCGACAATCCCTCCATTTTCGAAACCAAGTATTCCTATTCGTACAGTCTTATCCAAATTTACAAACGGGTGTAAAATATTTTTCATGTTCCCGCTGGAACTGAAGCCAAGCAGCAAATCTCCGTTTTTTACTCCCAGATTTCTGATAATCCTTGTAAAAACATCATCTTTAATTTCTCCATTAATATATCGATTGTTTATACTCTTTGTCACATTTCCAACATAAGCGGTCACATCAAATATTCTGGTATATCCATCGGCCGAATCCCCCGTCAGCCCCCTGAGCGCATCGGCAGTAAATGACGCTATGGCAGCATTTCCGCCATTTCCAAAGGCAAAAATCCTACTTTCCCCCCTGAGCTTTTTTTCTATTAGTGCTGAAATACCGGCAAGATTTTTATTGGAAAAATAACGCCCCTTTAATGATCTTAAAAGCAGCTGGCAATATTCCGATAATACTTCGGCACCCTGGTCCTCAAACTCGGTATCAGTTTTAAATGCCAGGTTTGCGGACAGGAAATGGAGAACTATTTGTGCCGTATCCCTTGCGACAAGTGTATTGTCCGAGTTGATAGAAATATTGATTCCAGTATACTCCGGAATCCTTTTCATATTTGAAATTAAAACGTTTATCCCGCCATTTTCATAATTGTATTCAAATGCTTTCCGTAGTACTCTGTCATCTCTTTCAAACTGCACGCCTACCAATACATCTCTTTTTCCGAAATGTCTCCGCTCCAGAACTTCCTTTAGCTGGTACGGAAAGGGGCAGTCATTTTCAAAGGCTGTGATTTCAGGGTTCCCCATGGTTATGATACTCAGATTGTTTATTTTCAGGAAATCAATATTTGCGTGATTTATTAAATGGTAATCCTGCTCGGTGCCAAAAAACATTATTTCATTGTGCTGTGCCCTTGCACGGATCAGTACCCGTGAAAATTCCTCTATTTCATCTATTGAGCTGCTGCATAGCTCACGCAAAACATTCCGTATTTGCTTTAAATATTGTTCTATTATGCCTGACCTTGTTTTCATATCCGGATAAAATTTGAGCCCTTCTTTAGTTTTTCCGGCTAAAACCGCATTCGTATTCATGTTTATCACCTCTTAAGTAAAACTTTGCTGTCCTCATTAACTATACTGTTCAGCGGAATCACTCTGAAATCCTCAATATACGCGTCATATCCCAATCCGCTGCTATCAAGCTTTTCCATGGTTAACGCGGAACCTACCGCAACGCATCTGACTCCTGCCTGCTGGAGTGCTTTGATTCCTGTCAGGCTGTCTTCAAAGCCAATACAATTGGCAGCCGGCTTTCCGAGGCCACTGCAGGCCTTCAGGTAAACCTCGGGATGCGGCTTTGGGTTTTTTACCTTTGAAGCAGTAATAACAGTTTTAATTTGCTTGCGGATTCCCAGGCTTTCAAGAACAAATTCAGCTTCACAATCAGCCGAGGATGTGGCAAGGGCCGCCGGTACTCCCAGGTAAAAAAGTCTTTCTAAGAAAGGGATAAATCCCGGCATTACAATATTATGAATTTCCTCATAGAGCATTTCCTGATAAATTTTACCCTTTCTTTTGCAGACTTCATGTATATTGCAATCGAGAATATCCTTACCAAATAAAATAATTGCAGAATCGGTACTGGAAGTTCCAAAAACATCCCTCTTAAAGTTATATACCTTATTCCAGGAGAAGCCGAACAATTTTGAAACTTCAAACCAGGCGCTTTCATGGAGACTGCAGGTATCAATTATGACACCGTCCATGTCAAAAATAATGCCGGTATTGCTTAAATCCAACATTTTATTAATTTCTAACCTCACTTCAATCACCTCTCTCAAAAAACAAATTTAAAGTTTTAGAATGCATTAATAAATATTATTAGATACGATATTCTTTTTTTACAAATATGGTAATTTTTACAACAGAATAGCATACTATTAACTCAGTAACATTAGCAAATTTACCTAATAAATCCGTTGTTTTGCAACACAATTTTCTATGCCATGCCCTTGTAAAATATTTTTAACAATCTGAAGTGCTTTAAAATGTAAAAACCGGAAACAGCCACAAGCTTTGTTTCCGGTTTTTATACTTTACTAAAATTAACACGTTGTGCCAATTGATTGCCCAATACTGCCAGTAAAAATTTTTACTTCTTGCCTTCCTTTCCTCTTCCGTATGCATTTAAATATTCTTCAATAATATTAACTGCTGTTTGAACTCCATCTTCAGTATCAATTGTTTTGCCGATCAATTCAGCCTTTGCTTTCATTTCTTTATTGCTGACAGTTTTACCGATGAGTTCAGCCAGTTTTTCAGCAGTTAACTTGCTATATGGAATGGATTTTGGACCAACACCAAGTTTAAATACACGTTCCGCCCAAAAAGGCTGATCACAAAAAAATGGAGTAATAATTTGAGGTACTCCCGAGTGTAAAGCAGCTGCGGTAGTACCGGCCCCACCATGGTGAACAATTGCTGCCATCCTTTTAAATAACCAGGCATGCGGTATGGAACCAATACTAAAAACTGTTTCCTGAAGATTCTTAACGCCCAGCCCATTCCATCCCGCAGACAAAATGCCCCTCTGTCCACTTAGTCTTAGTGCATCTATAGCTATTTTTGATATACGCTCAGGTTCTTTATCCACCATACTGCCAAACCCTATATATACCGGGGGCGCTCCCGCATTTATAAACTCATTAAGCCCTTCCGGCGGCTGCCAGCCCTCAGCTTCGTTCAGGAACCAATACCCGCTAATTTTGACTGATTCGGGCCAGTCTTTGTGTCCGGGGATAATTGACTGACTAAATCCGGATATTACCGGTACTCCACCATTATAAACCCTGCGATATATGCCCCAAAAGTCACTGGGTTTCAGGTCTAACACATCTTTTCGCCAACTGTTAATTATTGACCTGAATGGCTGCCAGACAATTTGTTCCGTTAATTTGTGGGTTATCTTATTATATACACCCAGGTTAAAAAAACCTGGAGTAAACGGGGATTGAAATTCCGATGTGGGACACACAGGTAAAAGCAATGTATGAATACAAGGTATTCCGAGCTTTTCAGCACTGTCATGTGCTCCCATGGGACCCATTGTGGTTATTACTAAATCACACCCCTGGCAGGCCTCCCAGGTTTCATTAAAAATATCTTCCATCATAGGTTTTAATGCTTTAAACATTGTACTCAGAAACAGTAATTTATTTTTATTTTTGGCTGCCTCTTTCATTTCCAAACTTCTTAAAAACTCCTGCGGTTCAACAGAATTCGTTTTAATATACTCCAGGCCGCTTTCAATAATAAGCTCCCGAAATTCTTCCGCTGCCGGCATACGCACACTATACCCCGCCTTTTTCAATCCGGAACCCAGAGCAACATACGGCTGAACATCCCCACGCCCTCCAGCCGTTATAATAACTATCTTCATAAGTTTAGTCTCCTTGTCAATTTTTTGTAATCAACCGGTAATTTACCGGGTATAACAACAAATTAAATACTTAACATAATATCCAATAGAAGTTTGCAGCATAATTGACCTCAATAAAAAACAATTATCAAGGGGTGCTAAGTATTTAAGAGTTTATTTAATTGACAGTGGACAAATACTTGGAATATGTTTGATATATAAATAGAATAAGTATGTAAAAAAAGAAAAGAATATCTAAAGTCATCAGGCTATACTTTGTAATTAGATTAAAGCAACATGCAAGAAAAATACCTATCAAAATGGAGATAACCGCAGTATGCGCTTTAAAACAGCACAGCCTGCTGTTATCAATATTCTTGTATTCAAAATTTTCATACGGAAGAACGATACTGAGTTCCTTCAGTATCGTCTTAAATACTAAAAATAGAAATGACAACACATATTTAAATAAGCATACAATCAGCCAAACAAAACCCTTTGCTTTTTTCATAAAACTCCATTTTTGCCCGAAACAACTTTAGTAATATATGCAATAAGTATATATTATCTTAAAACATATGTAAATAAATTACTTTCAAGTCTATGTAGAATAATCACAAGTTATTAATAATTATGTAAAAAATTGTATTGATACATTTCCGGATATGGGATATTATGGTGTTTGAACCTTTGTTTTTTGGGGGATAAAATAATGGCATACAGCAGACAAACGGATGATTTTTGATATGAACAAAGACTCCTTCCTGAATACAAACAAAAAAATAGTGCAAAAAAACAAAGGCACTGTTCAATGCGATTGTTTACAGCACCTTCTTATATTGCTTTCTTACCCAACATTCAAAATTTTTATTTATTCCTTGTGGAAATCACTGCGAGGCGGTTCAGTATGCCGCTGACTTCCTCTTCCCATTCCGCGCCGGTGAGCGAATCGCATATCTTCAGGGCGGTGCTCAAAAGGTGTATTACCCGCATGCTGCCGTCCCCTCTCAAAACGTGGGTCATACTGTTCCGCAGAATATCCTCTGCCGCATTCCTTATTGTTATGTCCCCTGAAATGATGGCCAAACGGATTTTCCCCATGCATACGCGGATCAAAATGCGGTTCGGCTTGTTCGCTGCCCAGTTCGGTTTCAAGTGTTTCAATGATACGGCTAAGGTAATCACTGAGATTTTTTTGTTCTTCTTCGCTCAAGCACTCAAACAGCTTGTCAAAGCTGAATTCCTGTTCATCCGACTGGGTTGCCCTGGTGCCTTCCTCTGTGAGCTTTATATTTAGAATTCTGCGGTCAGTTTCTGACGGTGTGCGTATGATGTATCCGTTTCTCTCCAGCTTGGCAAGAAGTTCTCCCAGGGATTGAGGCCTCATATCCAGCAGATATGACAGCTCTTTCTGGCTGATTTCAGGCTGCAGCTTGAGTATTGCCAATACCCTGCCCTGCCCTTTTCGTGTGTCTCCCATCGGTCCAAAGTGCATGTGATTTTGCTGATGGCAGCGGTGAAGCAACCATTCTACCCGTGTAAACTGCATAATCAAATCAAAATTATCTTCCATCACTTAAAATCCCTCCAATTCATGTCATAATTATTTTCCTAAGGTACCTTATCTTCTATTGTAAAGGTACCTTATTTATTTGTCAATAACTTTATTAAGGTACCTTGCATTTTTATTAAAAATAAATAACCCCACTCTTTACCATTTACGGTCAAGGGTGGGGCTATAATTATGTAAGTCATTTTACCAGAGAAAATCTAAATTTTAAGGAATTATTCCTATTAATATCTTTTTTAATATTTTCCTTTACTGAGGAAGTTTATCAATCATATTCAACAAATAGCTCTTCAAAACCGCATAGTCCAGAGCATTTACCTCGCCATCGGCCTTCACGTCTGCCGCCTGCAGGTTAACATTCCCCGGAGCACTTCCCATCAATATTTGCTTTAACAATGCAAAATCTATAGTGTCAATGCTTCCGTCAGAATTTATATCTCCGTAAGTAAACCCCGGTTCCTGCTTGAGAGGCTCTTCACCCCACAGGAGAACTCCGTTGTCATATACCGGTATATAAGGGGTCATGCCCGCAAAAGATACGGCATCATAATCCGGCGGTCCATACAGGTTTTTATAGGACCAGTCATTTTCATTGGAACCGCAGTTATCCTTATACTTTATGGATACATTGGCATCTTTTTCGCATAACTCCCATTCGGCAGGCATTATCTGTGTTCCCGAGAAATCAACGGTAAAATAGTAAATATTGTCCTTATATTGCTTCAATCCATACAGCTTGGCTCCCTGACTCTGCCCCAATGCTATTTCCACATCCTCCAGTTTATGTCCCGACTCAAATACTTCGGTAAGATCCATATAGTAGCGTGCAGACAGCTTATCTTTCATTGCTGCCGGCCACGCTGAGCGGTTGTTGATCTGGAACATAAGGTTTAAAGTCCCATATCCCTCGTAAATTATCCAACCCCTGACAAAATACTCGGTGAGATTATCTTCCTTCGCCCGGAAATCTTCAGGTTTAGGCCAGTTTTCCAGCGGGTTTCCGCCGTACATGTCATACATTTTGGCCATAGCGCCTACAAAACCCGCATTGTAATCAGTGGCAACTTCATTTAATGTATAGTCAGAAATATCATCCTTCCAACTGTCGTCAGATGTGGGCCCTCCCACCAGGGCTCCATAGAGTATATGGCGGTGGAAGGCAGGTACGGTAAGCATGCTTGTCCACGAGCCGTGAGCCGTCCTGTGATGCGGGTGCTCAGGCGCATTTTTGCCAAACCCTACTACATAGCTCCCTCCCCGTGGATTGTCTCCAAGTGCATAATTTATTTGACTTTCTGCAAATTTATGATATATATCTTTTTTCGACACTGTACCTACTGTCTTATCATCAGACCAGACAAATGCCAAAAATGCAGCGGTAGATGCATAGCGCAGGGAACCCCACTGTGAAAGCCATGCCAGACCGCCTGGAGTGTATTTGAGGCCGCCGCCCGGCATCCACCAGTCAAGATTCTTTTCCACCATGGCCGCATAACCTGCGTCATGGGTAACCTGGGCAATTTTCAATGCCGCTCCGTAGCTGACATCATCCCAGCAATGGGTATGCTGGCCTCCCAGAGATGTGACAGGCAAAACAGATTTTGCCTTATCAAGATAATTGGAATCTCCGGTCTTTATGTAGAGCCAGATTGCCCCCCAGGCCAGATCATCAACATAACTGCCCGAAGGATACAAGGTCTTGAGAGGGTTTTTCCCTCTATATTTGTCTGCAAAGCTAAAAAGCTGTTTGGCATGTGTCAGGCAGGTAG
>JAFABO010000139.1 GCA_023426005.1 Bacillota bacterium
TGGCAGCCGATACGGGTAATCCCGAGTGGGCATACAAATATTTTCTAAAGACGGCTACCATCGATCTGACAGGGGAGTCCAAGCAGTACGCCGGGACCATATATATAGGCGGTACTCATCCGGCTGCCAACGGAGGTGCCTGGATGGCGGCAATTCTTGGCTTTGGAGGAGTGGGCTTTGACGGCAGTGCTGTTGCCATAAATCCAAGGCTGCCATCCGCCTGGAGCTCCCTGGAGTTTAAGCTTAATCTGAAGGGACAGCTTTTTACCGTAGTAATAGATAAAACTTCCGTAACTATTAAATCCGGGCCGGAAAATACGGCCGGCCTTGATTTCAGCATAGCCGGAAAATTACTTTTCTGTGAAGCCGGCGGGAGCATTTCCAGCAATTATAATCCGGAATAGTTTATAACAAAAATTTGGAGCCATGGGGAGCAGATAACCTTATCATAGCTCATGGCCAATTAACCTCCTTTATTCGCCTTATAGCTGTGAAGGAGTGAACAAATTTCATTATTATTTTGTGGCCGCTATTGCGGCTCAAAGCCATAGAATGGCTTAGGAGGCTAATATGCACAATATAAAAGGAGCGCTGTTTGACCTTGACGGAGTGATAGTTGATACTGCCAAGTATCACTATCTCGCCTGGAAGCGTTTGGCTGAAGAATTGGGTTTTGAGTTCACGGAGGAGCACAATGAAAGACTTAAGGGTGTAAGCAGGATGAGATCTCTTGAGATATTGCTGGAAGTTGGCGGGATAAGCTGTACCCAGGAGGAAAAGCTGGCCATGGCAGAAAAGAAAAATAGCTGGTATGTTGAGTACATAAAGAAAATGGATGAGTCGGAGATACTTAAGGGTGCCAGAGAATATTTACTCAAGCTGAAGGGTGAGGGCGTGAAAATAGCACTGGGTTCGGCCAGCAAGAATGCGTCCATGATACTTGAAAACCTGGGAATAACCAATCTGTTTGACGTTGTAATTGACGGCAATAAAGTGTCCAAAGCAAAGCCCGACCCGGAGGTATTCCTGCTGGGTGCCAGAGAACTGGGCCTTAAGGCAGCCGACTGCGTTGTTTACGAGGACGCCGAAGCCGGTATAGAGGCTGCCCGAAGAGCCGGAATGGGCACAATCGGTATAGGCAGCGGGGATATACTGAAAGAAGCGGATATGGTTGTCAGCGGCCTGTACGAGCTGCTTTAATATTATTAAATTTATGCTTTGAGCTGGTTAATTTAACATATTGTGCTAATTCAATTTACTCCCAATTTTCGCAATTGTTTTGGGTAAAATACAATGCTTTTAGTTCTAGGTTCTTATTTTAAATGGGAATATAGGCTAAAAGCATTACTTTTATTGATAAAATGACGAAAACTATAGTAAGGACAAACCGAGGAGGGGATAAAATGTTAAGCCTGCAGACTATCAAGGATTTAAAAGAGGTAATAAATAATATTGACCGCCGGATTGAAAGCAATACCGGAACAATAAATCCAAAAGAACTTGAATACTTGACATATCAAAAGATAAAGATTCAGCAATTGATTGATGATATACATCATAAAGAGGATTATTTTAAAGAGATATAAGGGATTAATCCGGAAAGCGATGCAAAAATATGAAGAGTGTTGGTAATATCTATGGATGCTAAATATATTAATCTGTTTTTAGAGGCTTTTGGCAAGACACTGGAGCAGTTTGGTGTTGAAGGTATCAAGAGGGCAAACATAAAAAAGAAAGGTAAATTGTATGTGGATTCGGATGTATCAACAATTATACTGCTAAATGGTGGAATTCAAGGCAATATCGCATTATCAATGTCCCAGGATACCGCCAAAAGCCTGGCTTCGGCCATGATGATGGGGATGGACGTTCCGGTTTTTGACGAAATGGCCAGGAGTGCTATTGGGGAACTGTCCGGTATGATTGCAGGAACTTCCTCCACTATGATGGCTTCAATGGGGGTATCACTGCAAATAAGTCCGCCTATGGTCATATTGGAATCCTGCGATATAAACCTGCATGAAACCCTGGCTGTTGATTTTGAAACAAAAATAGGCAAAATAGAGCTTAATATAGGTTTTGTCTAAATTGTTATATGAACTCCCTAAATATTTTTATTTTAAATTTACAGACTCATTATCTGATCACAATTCAGATATCATTTGGGTCTTTTTTTTGTCCCTGAGATATGCTGCCGTTAACATAAGCATTGAATGAAAACGTTTACATTTTAAGGCCTGATATATGTGAATATTAGCTAAAATTGCGGTTTACGTGAAGTTAATGCTTGTTTAAAAAAATCATATATGTTATTCTACATATGAAATAATTCAAAAAAAGGTGGACGCAATGAATATTGATTTAATTGCTAAAAAGGCCGGAGTATCACGTGCTACAGTATCCAGAGTGATAAATAATTTTCCGGGGGTAAGAGAAGAAACCCGTAAAAAAGTCGAAGAGGTTATCAATGAGCTCAATTATATTCCCAGTGCCGCCGCGCGTTCACTTGTCCGGAGAAGAAGCAATATAATAGGTGCGCTGATTTACAATATTACACAGCCTTTTTGGGGCAACTATATATCGGGAATTGAAGATGGCGTAGTTCCTACAGATTATGGTTTATTCTTTGCAAACAGTAAAAAGCACAAGACTTTCTGGGATTACCAGAAGGCGTATAAAGATAACCTGAAAAACCTTGTAAGCCATGGGGTGGACGGCGTTATCATGACTTTGCTGAATGACCTGGAAAAAGAAGATATTGATTTTTTAGAGAGCGTTAACATTCCATATATTGTTATCCAGAATTGTGTGGATGATCCCAGGATAGTCAGCGTTAATGTAGATAATGTAGAAGGAGCATACCGGGCAACAAACTATTTGATTAATCTGGGTCATAAGTCCATTGGGCATATAACCGGACTTATGACCAGCGGAATTGGAAAGGCCAGGCTTCAAGGTTTTACCAAAGCAATGGAGCAAGCCGGACTGCAGGTGCTCCCTGACAGTATCATAAACGGAGGGCATTCCTTCAGGGACGGCTACTGGGGTATGAAACAGCTCATGACTCATGAAAACCCTCCCACCGCCGTTTTTTTCGGAAGTGACGAATCGGCCTATGGAGGAATTTATGCTGCCGGTGAAATGAACATACGTGTGCCGGAGGACGTGTCGGTCATCGGATTTGACGGGATCAGAGATACCTTTGACCATTCGGCATATTTACCGGTTTTAACTACAATGGAACAGCCTACACATGAAATGGGCAAAATTGCAGCCGAGCTTATGGTTGCCTGGCTGGACGGTGAAAAGCCGGAGAAATCCACAATAACTATGAAAGCCAAATTAATTGAGGGAAAAACATGTATTCCTCTGAAGTAGGAGCTATTTATCTTTCGGATGAAAAGTTGTTGCAGGATGTGGTACGGCTGCATTTTGCAGCACCTTTTTTTATATTTTTCCATTTTGAATTATCACTCTTTGGCGGGAAAAAAGTGAAAAAAATAATCCGGATAAAGTGTTGACAAAAAACATTTTCATTGTATAATTAAAATTGAGGTTGAAATGAGAGCGCTTACAATTCGAAATAGGATATCCGGATACATGCGACTTAAAAGTACACTTTTTAACAGTGTTATTGTAAATCTGACCAAAAAAAGTAGGGTTCAGCTGCATTTTTTATTCAAATTATATGATATAGCTACAGTTTTGTATCAGTTATTTTTACTTAAATTTGAGAGCGATTTCATTTAAGCAACCCTTGTGTAGTATGGGTATAAAACAATTTTGAGGAGGCTATGAAGAAAATGAAAAAGAGGTTATTATCAATCGTTCTTGCAGTTTCTACAATGATGTCCTTAGCCGCTTGTGGTAGTTCAGACACATCGGGAAATACATCAGAAGCAGTTTCTCAATCAGCTGCAACCGACGTCCAGAGTGGTTCCGGTGAAACAAAGCACCTTACTTTATGGACAATCGTTAAGAATGAGGCGGCTACCAAAGTTTTCAATGATGCGGCAGCAAATTTCAAGAAAAACAATAATGTAGAGGTTGAGATACAGTTTTTCGAAAACGACCCTTACAAAACAAAATTAAAGACGGTTATGGGAAGCGGTCAAGCTCCGGATATTTTCCATTCATGGGGTGGTGCTTGGCTCAAGCAGTTTGTTGATGAGGATCAAGTGCTGGAAATCACAGACAAGACAACAGATTTTAAATCACAGCTCTCAGAAGCTGCATGGGATCTTGATACTTTTGACGGAAAGGTATACGGAGTTCCATATATACTTACAGGTACTGTAATATACTATAACAAGGCTTTATTTGATAAGTACGGTTTGACATTCCCCAAAACATGGGATGAAATGCAAACTGTTGCAAAGACCTTCAAAGATAACGGCATAATACCTTTCGCAATGGGTAACAAAGGCGCATGGCCCGGAGCTATGTACTACATTTACCAGTACATCCGTTTCGGTGGAAAGGATGCCATAATAACCGGTCTTGAAGATAAAGGAAATGGCGTATTTGATAAAGATGCATTTATAAATGCCGGTAAAAATATTAAGCAAATGGTTGACGAAGGCTGGTTCCCTGCCGGTACTAACGGTATCAATTATGATACAGGCGGAGACCGTATGTTGTTTTACTCTGAAAAGGCAGCTATGATGCTGCAAACAGGAAGCATGAGTTCTGCTGCCAAGGACGAAAGCCCTGACTTCTACAAGAATAATCTTGCAGTTGCTCCATTCCCGACAGTTAACGGCGGAAAAGGAACTACACAGGAAACCTTGCTTGGAAATAATGCATTCTCGGTATCAAAGGACTGTAAAAATCCTGATGATGCTGTAGCATTCTTGAAGTATTACACAACAGATAAGGAACTTAATGAAAGAAATGCAAATGACGGGGGTATTCTGGTTGCTACAAAGGATATCAACATTAAAGATCCAATTGTAAGCGGAATTATGGGAATTCTGTCACAGTCTACTTCGGTTCAGAATTTCTTTGACCAGGGACTTCCTACAGAAGTTGCAAATGCTTTCAATGAATCTACACAGGCATTGATCGGCGGAGCAATGAGCCCTGAAGATGTATACAAAAAGTGTGAGGACACAGCACAAAAAGTATTAAAAGATAAATAACTCACTCACTGAACAAAAGCCACAGGGGCTAGGTCAAATTTGGGCTTGACTTAGCCCCTTATGGTTACAGACCCGAATCTTAATAAGCAATGTGAGGTGCTACATTAATGAAAACGCTTGAGGGAACCATGCCCGGTAACGATTATGTTAAAAAAAGTAAAGTAAAACAAGCGATTAAGCAACGAATAACAATTCTATTATTTCTTTTGCCTGCATTATTAGTATACGGTACTTATAATGTTTATGGTATTTTCCGGACTTTTTACTATAGCTTTATGAAATGGTCGGGATTAAGTCCCCGAATGACATTTATAGGATTAAAGAATTATATTAATTTAATTTCGGATATAAATATCTGGCTGGCATTAAAAAATAATCTGATTCTGGTGGTTGTTTCAATTGTATTTCAGCTCTCATTCGGACTTATTCTGGCGCTTATTGTCAACAGTAAGATCCGCGGAGCAAAATTCTTCAGAACCGTATACTTTATGCCTATGCTGCTGTCAACCGTCGCCACAGGTATCATCTGGCTGCTGATGTTTGACCCATATTACGGACTGATCAATCATATGTTTACAGCCATAGGCTTTAAATCTCTTGAGAATATGGCCTGGATAGGAAATGCCAAAAGTGCAATGCCATCGGTTTTATTTGTTGTATGCTGGCAGTATATTCCCCAGTATATGATCCTGCTGCGGGCAGGGCTTACAAATATCGCCGATGAGATCAACGAGGCAGCCACCATAGACGGAGCAAACAAGCTCCAGCTGTTCAGGAGCATTACCCTGCCCCTGCTGGCACCGACCTTGAAGACGTCGGCAATATTATCACTGGTAGGTTCTTTAAAGTACTTCGATCTGGTGTATGTTATGACCGGAGGAGGGCCTAACGGAGCGACAGAAGTAATGGCTACCTATATGTACAAAAATGGCTTTGAGTCCTCAAATATGGGATATGCCAGTTCGGTTGCAGCATTTATGTTTATAGTATCCCTGACAATGGTTGCTCTGTTCCAATTCGGAACCCGCAGAAAGGAGGAAAATAATTAATGACAAAGCAAATTACTTTTAAAGCTCTTTTATATTTTGTAGCAATATTGTTTTTAATAATATTCGGATTTCCATTTGTTTTTGTCCTTATTACCTCCATTAAGGATCAGAATGGATATATGCAGAGTTTCTGGAGTATTCCGTCAACCTTTTACATGGGGAATTTTGTTGCGGTCTTTAAGGCTAATTTTTTAAGATACCTGTTCAATTCGGTATTTGTAGCCGGTATTTCTGTTTCGTTGGCTATTTTTATAGCTTCAATGGCAAGTTTTGCGTTGGCAACAATGAAATTCAAACTTAATAAGGCTGTTTTCATGTTATTTTTAGTAGGTATGATGATACCTGCACACACAACCCTGATCCCGATTTTTACGTTGAACAGGCAGTTGGGATTATTGGATAAAACCTATGGCTTGATCGGACCTTATACAAGCTTTGCAATTCCTATTTCGGTATTTATTATGACAGGCTTTTTCAGAGAAGTACCGAAAAGTATACAGGAATCCGCTCACATTGACGGAGCATCGGTTTTCAGGATATACGGACAGATAATGCTGCCCCTTTCTCTGCCTGCGGTTTCAACTGTGGCAATCTTCAATTTCCTGGCATGCTGGAACGAATTTATATTTGGTTTGACATTAATCAACTCGCCCAGTCAGAAAACATTGCCTATAGGTATCCGTGAATTTTATGGGGCGGAATCGGTAAATATTCCTGCTATTCTTACGGCGGTATTGATAGCCTCACTGCCCGTAATGATTTTCTATTTCTTATGCCAGGAGCAGGTAATTAAAGGACTTTCGGCGGGGGCTGTGAAAGAATAGCCGTGTGGCAAATTTAATGGATTATAATACTCATGGTAAAGGACAAAAATTATGGAACTACTACAAATAGAAAATGGAAAAATTATTAATAAAAGCGGAAAAGTTGTAAACTTACGTGGAACCTGTATTGGAGGTTTTCTCAATCTTGAGGATTTTATAAATGCATATCCGGGAACCGAGAGTACTTTGAGAAAACACATGATAGACACTCTGGGAGATGTAAAAGGAAAAATGTTTTTTGACCGCATGGCAGATAATTTCTTTGCCGAGGATGACATTGCCTTTATTGCGGCCAGCGGTGCAAACTGCATCCGTATTCCCTTGAATTACAGGTGTTTTGAAACGGATGATAAACCATTTTTATATAGTGAAGAGGGCTTTAAACGTTTGGATGATATTTTGAAGCTGTGCGAGAAATATTCCATTTACGTAATTCTGGATATGCATGCGGCGCCGGGCTGGCAGAATTGTCACTGGCATTCCGACAATGAGAGGGGCGTGGCGCTGCTATGGACGCATAAGCTCTTCCAGGACCGCTTTGTTGCATTGTGGGAGGAGTTCGCACGCAGGTTTGGGGGAAGAAATGTTGTTGCGGGATATAATCTGACCAATGAACCTTCCACCGGAAATCCGAATGGAGAGCATGCCTTCGATTTTTATGAACATTACAAGCCGGACTGGGATGCTATGAACAGCTTGTACAGCCGTACGGTAAAAGCTATCCGGGAGATTGATCCGAAACACATCATTTTCCTGGAAGGGGATAATTATTCCCGTTACTTTGAAGGGCTTGAAGCACCTTTTGCTCCCAATCTGGTTTACGGCAGTCACAATTATACTTCACCCGGCTTCGGGTCAGGTGCTTATCCGGGTTATTACCAGTCTGAGGCAGGACCGGTTTACTGGGATAAAGACCGCCAGAAAATGGACATTTTGAACTGTCAGGGATATACTTTCAGCAGAAAACATAATGTTCCTCTATGGGTAGGTGAATTTGGCTCTCAATATCATGGAGAAAAAGAGCAATTGTATTACAGACTAAAAGCAATGGATGACCAGCTTGCGGTATACAACGAATTTGATATACACTGGACAACCTGGACATATAAGGATGCGGGAATAATGGGCTGGGTGACCCTTGATCCGGAATCAGACTACATGAAGATTGTAGAACCTGTACAGCAGATGAAACGTAATCTGGGTGCCGAAAATTTTGTAGCACAGTACTGGGAGTCTCCGGGAAGAGCCAAATCACGCGAACTGGCTGACTTGATATTGGCCCAGTCGGGCAATTATCAATGCCAGAATGCAGCTAATGCATATACCTTCAATTATGCGGCTCTCACCGGTTATGCTGCTGCAATGCTGCAGCCTGCCTATGCAAGAAGGTTTGCAAATATGACTGAAACACAAATTGACAATATAATGCAGGCATTTAACTTCAAGAACTGCATAATTAACAAGGACTACCTGGCAATCTTAAAACAAAGGTTAACTGAATGATAAAGTGAATGATAAAGAATGAAAGGAATTGGGAAATTTAATGATATATAATGATTTTGGAAATGCGGATTTTAAAGTCTCTGATGTGGGATTCGGAGCATGGGCCATCGGCGGAACAGCCTGGGGCGGCGGCAGACAGGATGACGATGCCAAAGCGGCATTAAAGGCTTCTCTGGATGCGGGTATTAATTTTTATGATACCTGCGATTCGTACGGAGATGGGCACAGTGAAGAGCTTATAGGTGAATTTTTTAAAGGAATGCGCAAGGAGGCAGTTATAGTAACAAAGGGAGGAACTAATTTCCGCGTACCCGAGCGAAGCAAGAATTTTACAGGGGATTATCTCATGATGAGCCTGGATGAAAGCTTGCAGCGCCTCCAAACAGACTATGTCGATGTCTATCTGCTGCATGTTCCCGATTCAAAATGGCAGGATGAAGCTGAAGTTTTCAGTACAATGGAAGAGATCAAAAAGTCGGGCAAGGCAAGATACTGCGGTCTTGCAATGTGGGGAGCGGCAGATACTCTGCATGCGCTGGAAAAAGATAAAAATGGTGCTATAGAAGCAATTGAGTGCCCGTTTAATATTCTGAATAAATCCAATATTGAGGTTGTAAGGATTGCAAGAGAAAGAAATATACCTGTTTTTACAAGTCAGCCTCTGGCAAGCGGGATTCTGACCGGTAAGTATGGTGTTGATACAAAATTTGGCGAAGGCGATAACAGAAAAGGTTTCTGGAGCAAGGAACGTTTTGAAGCGGTCCGGGAGGACATGAAAATTATCGGGGAATGTGTAAAGGAAACCGGTATGAAAATGAATGAACTCGCATTGGCATACAACTTGAGCTATCCTGGAATATGCAGTGTTATCCCCGGCGCGAAAAATGCGGACCAGGTCTGGAAAAATACTGCGGCCAGCGGAAAGCGTTTGAACGAGAGCATTATGAAAAAATTGTCTGCTACCAAAGGGTTTGTTTTTTAAACAAGCCCTGATCTAAGGATGGATTGTAAAATGAAACGTATGATTCTGGAAAAGGGTTGGAAACTAAGACGGATAAAGCCTGACGGGCAATTGACGCCGGAACGGCTTGCAGATATGCTTGGTGTAGATGGTGATGGTCCGGATATAAATTATACTATTGAAAAGATGCCTTCTCAGGTGCATGATGTCTTATATTCCCACGGTATAATAGAAAACCCGAACATTATGGGTCATAATAGGGATACATGGATCGATGACTTCGATTGGGTATATTTTTGTGACTTTAAAGTTGATGATCCGGCCCTTCCTTCTTATTTATATTTTAAAGGCCTGGATACTTATGCGGATATCTATCTGAATGGACAATGCATAGCCGGGTTCGATAATGTTTATCTGCAGCACAGAACAAAACGGCTGGAGAATTTGAAGAAGGACAATACCCTGATGGTGCATTTTCATTCTTCAAAAAAAGTGATCGATTTAATCGAGGTACCGGAAAAGTATGCGGGCAGAGTGCCCGCAAATTCTTGTGAAAGGGTGTTCCGTTCAGGATTTCATGATTACAATGGGCCCATTCCAAGTCTTATCAGATGCGGTATTTACTCGGAGGTCGTACTGGAACAGGTGGAGACGCTCCGGATAAAGGAGTTTAAGCTGGATTCATTCTTAAACGAAGATTATACCGAAGGAACGATTACCTGCAGCCTTAAACTGGAGAACTACAGCGGGGAAGCCGAATGTACCATTTCGGTGTATGACGGGGACAATAATCTGGAAGGCCTGGAAAAGGCGGTAATTTCAGAGGGTTCGGCAGAATTGCGTATAACTATAGAAAAACCGCAGCTGTGGTGGCCATATACACATGGGGAACCATATTTATATACCGTTTGTATCCGATGCGGAAGTAAAAAAGGTGACCGGCTTGTAAAAAAAGTCGGTTTCAGGAAACTTGAACTTGCCGGAGATTTTGATTACAGGATAAACGGGCATCCTCTCAAGCTGTGGGGAGTGAATCTTACGCACCCGGATACGCTTTCCAATTGCTATAATGAAGAACGGATGAACAGAATTCTGGATTTGGCAGAGCTGGGAAATTGCAATATAGTGAGGGTTTGGGGAGAAAGTGAAGTTTATGACGAAGCATTTTATGACCAGTGCGACGGGCGGGGGATTTTGGTGTGGCAGGACTTTTATCTGTGTTATTCCATGTACAGCGAAGAACCCCGGTTCATGGAAGCCTGCCGCAGGGAAGCCGAACAGCTTGTAAAAAGGCTTCGCCATCATGCGTGTATCTTACTGTGGTGCGGCGGCAATGAAATGCATTTATCCCGCGATTACGATTTTCCGGGTGAATATTGTTTCGGAGAAAAAATCTTTATGGAAGTTTTCCCTGAGGTATGTAAAAGACTTGATCCTGACCGTTTGTACCATCCATCCTCACCATACGGGGGCAAATGGGCAAACGATCCCTCGGAGGGAGATACCCATGGATATACCCATTTATGGTTTGTACCTGAAAGAGATTATCCGGTTTTTCTCAGTGAAAACTGTAGAGTATCCACACCGCCGCTGCGTACCATGAAAAAGATGATGACACCGGAAGAATTGTGGCCCGAGGGATATACTGCAAAGATCAGCAGAAAAAATTCCTTACCCTGGCCCGAATCATGGTGTAACCACAATACAAATTTGGGACATATTAAATTGGGGCCTGTTGAGCATTATTATGATGCGGATTCTCCCGAGGAGTTGATTTACCGTATTGGTGCCGCCCATGCCGAATATATCAGAAAAGATGTGGAAAGATTCCGGAGGGGACGCTCAGCCGGGGATGAAGCAGGAGTGCGTAAAACAAAGGGGCATATGCTCTGGAAATTTAACAATAACAGCAACATTATATCCTATGGAATAATCGATTATTTCCAGGAACCGTATTATCCTTATTATGCCTTAAAACGGGCGTATGAACCCATTCTTTTGTCCTGTGAATTTTCACAGCATGGTTACGTATGGATGACAAACGATACTATGAACCTGGTTGAAGGAACACTTGACATAAAGTTATTTGACATGGATAATAATAGTTATGTAAAAGGATTCGGCGTACCTTTTTCGGTTATGGCCGATGAGTCAAAGGTATTGACTGATCTGGATAAATTCGGCCAGTTCCGCAAGCGGCTCCTGGTCTGTGCAAAAGCTTTCGCAACGGACGGTAGATTGATTGCGGAATGCATCGATGTATTTGAGCTGGAAAGGCATTTGATGTATCCTGTGGATACCGGCCTGGAAATTGCTAAAGAAGGCAGTAATTGTCTTGTCATAACCTCAAAAAAGTTCGCAAGATGTGTTGAATTGCTGGGCAATGAGGACGGAGACGAAGCTGGCTGGCTTTTTTCGGACAATTATTTTGACCTGCTTCCCAATGAGCCAAAAAAAGTCATGGTATTGGGACGGCATTCAAAAGGCATTATCACTGCTAAAGCAGTTTATGATGACCAAAAGTGTACAATAGAGCTTTAGCCATGGCCGATTAATTCTCTTTATTCGCCTCATTGCGGATGGAGGGGTAACAAATTTCATAACTGTTTTGTGGCTGCTATTGTGGTTCAAAGCCATAACATGTCAAAGCCACAAATGTGGCTTGGGAGGTTAACATGAAAATAGTATTTGCACCCGACTCCTTTAAGGGGAGCTTAAGCTCACTGGAAATAATTGATATACTCAAGGATTCTGCAAAGCGTATCTTTGGCAAGGTTGTAACAGTGCCGGTTCCAATGGCCGACGGAGGAGAAGGGACCATAGATGCACTGACAGTACCGGCAGGCGGGACTAAAGAAACATTTACAGTCACCGGACCCATGAACAATCAGGTAGAGGCGGCCATGGGATACATACATGGAGGTAAAACCGCTGTCATTGAGATGGCGCAGGCCTCTGGCTTGTTCCTGATCCCGGGCGGAAAGAAAGACCCTCTTTCGGCAACCTCCTATGGCACGGGTGAGCTGATCCGTAAGGCACTGGATAAAGGAATCCGCAATATTATCATTGGCATTGGAGGCAGTGCCACCAATGACGGCGGAATGGGTGCCATGAGGGCCCTCGGCGCAAGGTTTCTGGATGCTTCGGGAAAAGAGCTGAAGGGAAGCGGTTCTGACCTGGAGCTGGTCAGTGGAATTGATATTTCAGGCTTGAATCCGGCAGTTTCAGAATGCGCTATCACGGTGATCTGTGATGTCTCAAATCCACTGCTGGGGAAAGACGGTGCAACTCATATATACGGACCTCAAAAGGGAGTAACGCATGATTTGCTGGACAGGCTGGAAAAAGGCATGTCCAATTATATCAAAGTGGTGGAAAATACACTTGGCAAGGAAATAGCCAATATCCCCGGGGCAGGTGCCGCCGGAGGAATGGGAGCGGCTCTCATGGCTTTTCTGAACGCAGAGCTGAAACCGGGAATAGATGTTGTGCTGGATGCCGTAAACTTTGATGAGCTCATTGACGGAGCAGCTTTTGTTGTGACCGGAGAGGGCAATATAGATGAGCAGTCTGTCAGGTTTGGAAAGGTACCCTCCGGCATAATGAAGCGCTGTACTCCAAAAAAAGTACCTGTGGCGGTAATTTCGGGAGGTATGGGAAAAGGTGCCGAGCTCTTCTGGCAGAACAATCTGGGAAGCATCATGACAACTGTCAACGGAATTATGACGCTGGACGAAGCTATTTCCAATTCGAGAGAGCTGTTGAAAAACGGAGCCGACAGGATGTTTTTACTGATTAAAATCGGTATGAGTATTAAATAATATGATAAAAAATATTAATAAAATAGTTCAGCAAAATTCTTTATAACAATTTAATGATAATTTTCACATTCAAGAATGAAAGTCCACTGCCGGTGTGTTTGTCCGTGCAGCGGACTTTTTTGTTGAAAATTTATTCCGGCGGATATGGAACAGGACATTGAAAAGCTTTTGCAGAAAACCCCAAAATAATGCTGGTTGTATAATTACAAAATAAAATGTATATTAGTAAATGGACAGTTACTATATACACTGTTTTTGCAGTATTATTAAGGGGGGAAGGTTATGGTATTTTACTTTTCCGGTACGGGCAATTCTCTGCAGGCTGCTAAAAATATAGCGGACTATAATAGAGAAGACCTGGTCTCCGTTTCAGAAAAAATCAACAGCGGAGAGCAATTGTTTGAGTATAGCTTAAGTGATAACGAGACGATTGGTTTTGTGTTTCCGGTCTATGCATGGGGACCGCCGGGAATGGTCCTGGAGTTTATAGACAGGCTGAAATTCAATAATTTTAACAACCAATATGTTTTTTCAGTTGCGACCTGTGGTGCAAATATAGGAAATACCATGAAGATCCTTGACAGCAGGCTGGCCAAAATAGGAATGAAGCTGTCGGGAGGTTTCTCCATAAAGATGCCCAATAATTATATTATCATGGGAGATGTTGATTCCAGGGAAGTTGAAAAAGATAAGCTGGCCACAGCAGAAAAAACCTTGCTGGATATAAACAGGAGTATAGAAAAAAGAGAGATAGGAGTTTTCCGGGTGGAAAAAGGCTTTCTGCCGGGTCTCATGACAGGTGTTGTAAATCCGCTGTTTAATAAAAATGCCCTTGGAACCGGAAAGTTTTATGCAGATGATAATTGCACAAGCTGCGGTTTGTGTGAAAAGGTCTGTAATACCCGGACTATCAAGGTGGATAAAAGGCCAGTCTGGGGGAGCAAGTGTACCCAGTGTCTTGCCTGTATCAATTACTGCCCGGTTAAAGCAATACAATACGGAAAAGGCACAGCTAAAAAAGGCAGGTATACAAATCCCAATGTCAGGGTTTTGTAATATGCCAATTCTACTTTTAACAGTTCTCTTGGAGTGTACTCTACCTGCATAGGAGCTGTTAATCATGAATGGGGATTGATTTTATTAGAACCGATGACAAGATGGTGTTATTATAAAAAGTAACATGGCTCAAAACCATGTTACTTTTTATAATATTGAATATAGAGAGGAAGATATATGATTTATTTAATCTGGATAATAATTACATTAGCTCTGTCAATTACAGGAATAATAGAGTTTAAACCATACTGCCGTATTGATGATATGGCAAATCCGTTATTTACTGATTTTAATACCGTTGCACTTTTTCTACCTTCATATTTCGTAGTGTTATGGTTTCTCACACATATCATATATGTATTTGTGACCCATCAAAAAATAAAAATAATATCTATTGCATTTGTACCTGTTGGGGGATTCATACTATCTCTCAATTTTCTGGATTTTTACTCTATTACTATCAGAATATTAGTTTCTGTTATAGTCATGTCTATAACGTTTATTTATTTTTTTATTACAACATTTCTATTTCGAAAAAGTAAATTTTTTAATAAACATAATTACAACAATGTTTAAAATTAATTAAAAATGTCCATTTCATTAAAAAACAATAAAGGGTATAATTCAAGGATGATTTTCAACAACTTACCAGGCTCATGGCAGGTCTAAAATAGCTTCATTAAATATTGTGAGCCGGAAAGGCTGATGGTAATTATGAAAGAAAAGGAAACGGTCAAGGGAAAACAGTTATTGCTGACATTTATCAGGGATCACAAATGGAGCTATGTAGCAGGTATATTGATACTGCTTTTCTCATCTTTTTGTGCCATGCTTATTCCTAAAATACTCGGAATAATAACTGATGGTCTTGATAGACGGAATATGGCCAGGGAACAGATATATCAGTATGTCCTGTTAATGCTGGGTGCCATTATTCTGGTGTTTATACTCAAATACATATGGCGCTATTTGTTGATAGGCAACTGCAGAACAGTTGAATGCTATCTCAGGGATAATCTGTTCAAGCATCTCCAGACTCTTTCGGTGGATTTTTACAGCCATCACAAAACAGGAGACCTGGTGGCATATGCAATAAATGATATCCAGGCCGTAAGATTCATGTTTGGAGGAGGTTTTGTCCAGGCGCTGGACGGTATAACCATAAGCGTTGTTTCAATAATATTTATGGCCAATACCATAAATCCCATATTGACTGTCATGGCTCTGGCACCTGTGCCGGTAGCTGCCGTAATAATGGTCAGGATAGGCAAACTGATCCGTGAGAGGTTTAAAAAGGTACAGGAGGCTTTCGCCGATATTTCCGACAAGGTACAGGAAAATTTGTCGGGTATAAGAGTAATAAAGGCCTTTGCCCAGGAGCAGGAAGAGGTGCTTAACTTCACAAAATTCAGCCAGGCAAGGGTTGATACACAGATGAAGCTGACTCAGGCATCGGCGGTCATGGGGCCAAGTGCCCAGATATGCTTCGGATTCAGTTTTTTGTTTTTTATAGTGTACGGCAGCCGCTTGGTTATGGATGGCACAATTTCACTGGGGGACTATGTTGCATTCAATACATACATGATAACGGTAATGGGCCCTGTGATGAATATCAGCAAGATCATTGAAACCTGGCAGAGAGGTATTGCTTCCTACAGAAGGCTCAATGAGATTTTCTGTGTGCCCCCGGCATTGGAAGAGGCCGTGAGCATTGCGGACATATGTGAGATCAAAGGCAAAATTGAAATCAGAAATTTAAGTTTTACCTATCCCGAAGCCAATAGAAGAGCATTAAAAGATATAAATATCAAATTGGAGAAGGGCAAGACTCTTGGGATCCTGGGAAAAACCGGGAGCGGTAAAACCACTCTCACAAATCTGCTTCTCAGATTGTTTGATATCAGGGACGGGCATATTTTTATCGACGGTATCGACATAAACAAAATACCTGTGGATGTGCTCCGGGAATGCATAGGTTACGTGCCCCAGGACAACTTCCTGTTTTCTACCACCATAAAAAACAATATTGAGTTCTTTAAGCCGGTCCATTCCGACGACGAAATAGAAGAAGTATCAAAGCTCTCAGAAATATATGACAATATCATGGAGCTGCAGGAGGGTTTTGATACGGTGGTCGGTGAAAGAGGCACCACACTGTCGGGTGGACAAAAACAAAGAGTGTCCATAGCGAGGGCTCTAATAAAGGATCCTTCCATTTTAATACTGGACGACAGCCTGTCGGCCGTGGATTCCAAGACTGAGGAAACCATACTCGGCAACATCCGGGATGTACTTAAAAGCCGGACAGGAATAATAATTTCCCACAGAATATCCACTGTAATGCATGCCGATGAGATCATTTGCCTGGAAAACGGAAGGATTGTTGAAAGGGGAACACATGCACAGCTGATGGAGCTTGAGGGAAATTACTTCAAACTGTATAAAACGCAGACAAATCAGGCGGAAACCATTGGGGAGGTGGGTAGATGAACAGCCTGGACAGGGAAAAGCAGGCCGCAGGCGGCAGCAAATTTCAGTTCTCAAGACTTATGGGCTATTACAGGCCGTATCTGCCGCTGCTGCTTCTGAGCATGGTGCTGGTACTGGTAATAAACGCCGCGGTACTTATCAAGCCCTACATTATAAAACATGCAATAGACAGTTATATAACAAAGGGGATAAATGACCGGTCGGCTTTATGGACCATGGGAATTATATATTTTGTGATTGTAGTGGTGGGCGCCGTTTTTACCTATGCACAAAGTTATATCCTTACATATATCGGACAGAAAATAATGTTTAATATAAGAAACAGCTTGTTCACACATATTCAAAACATGTCCATGTCTTTCTTCGACAGGAATTCCACCGGAAGGATACTCACAAGGGTAACAAATGATGTGGAGGCACTTAATGATCTGTTTTCAGGGGTTCTTGTAAATCTTTTCAGAGATTTTGTAATGGTAATTGGAATTGTAGCCACAATGGCATTTATGGATTTCAAGTTAATGCTGGTAAGTGTGAGCTGCATCCCTCTCATTATACTGGCCACGGTCATATACCGTATTGCGGCCAGACAGAATTTTATAAGGATGAAGAGCATGATTGCCAGGATAAACGGCTTTCTTGCAGAAAACATTTCGGGTATGAAGCTGGTTCAGATATTCCACAGGGAAAAAGAGAAATACAGGGAACTTGAAGAGCTGGACAGGGAGTACTTTAAATTCAGCTTCAGAGAAATAATCTTAAATAGTTTCAGCAGGCCTCTGGTTGACATAATAAACAATCTTACAATCGCAGTGCTTATTTATTTCTGTACTGAAAGGGTTATAGGAAATACATTGGAGATAGGACTGCTATATGCCTTTATAACATATATAAAGCAGTTTTTTGATCCTATAAGTACCATCTCTGAGCAGTATACCACTATCCAGTCGGCGGTGGTGTCTTCGGGGAGGATTTTTGAAATACTTGATACCGTTGATGTTCAGGAGGATATAAATAAAGGCCGGCCACTGGGGCAGGTAAGGGGAGAAATCGAATTTAAAAATGTCTGGTTTGCCTACAATGAAGAGGAGTGGATACTCAAGGATCTGAGCTTTAAAATTGAAGCAGGTGAGACGGCAGCTTTCGTAGGTGCCACCGGCTCCGGAAAGTCAACCGTAATAAGTCTCCTTACAAGGTTCTACGATATACAGAAGGGTGAGATATTGCTGGATGGAGTCAGTATAAAGGAATTCAACCTTTTGGATTTGAGAAGGCAGGTCTCGGTGGTCCTTCAGGATGTATTCCTCTTCTCGGGGGATATATTGTCAAATATAAGATTGAATAACAGCGAAATAACGGACGGGGAAATAGAAACCGCTTCTAAGTATGTCAATGCCGACGGCTTTATTGAACAGCTGCCTGACAGATATCACGAAAAGGTAAAGGAAAGAGGGTGTACCTTTTCAGCAGGGCAAAGGCAGCTGATTTCCTTTGCCAGGGCAATTGCCTTCAAGCCTTCCATTCTGGTTTTGGACGAGGCGACGGCAAATATTGATACCGAAACGGAATTGGTCATACAGAATGCAATGGCTAAAATAACAAAGGGCAGAACCTCCATAATAATAGCCCACAGGCTTTCTACCATAAGAAATGCCGACAAGATAATTGTAATACACAAGGGCAGGCTCAAGGAGATGGGCAGGCATGCCGAACTCATGGAAGCCGAAGGGGTATACAGCCGCCTTTACAGATTGCAGGTAACCAAAAAGTAAGAGCCGTGGATACAATTTAATGCCGGCTCCTATTTGATCATAGAAAAAAATTTACATTTATACCTTGTAATACGAGGTAAGCTGTAGTACAATGTAAAAAAGTGCTTATGAGGATGGTGAGATTGTGAACAAAGAAATGATGAAGGGGAGTATAGATATCTTATTGTTGTCCTTGATTCAGAGAGAGGATTTATATGGTTATGAATTGGCAAAAAGGCTGAAGGAAAAGAGCAGGGACCTGTATACAATGGGTGAGGGAACTCTATATCCTGCACTTCAAAGGCTTGAAAAACGGAATTCCGTAAGAGCTTATTGGGGTGAGACAGAGGGCGGGGGCAGACGGAAATATTACAGCATTACTGAGGAGGGGAAAAGGGAACTGGCTGAAAAGCTGAAGGAATGGGATATGCTTAATAATCTGATTATATCGTGCAGGGAGGGATTTTTGTGCAGCAGTTTGACGAATATATAAATAAAGTTATAGGGAAACTGGACATGGGTAAAGAGAAAAAAGAGGAAATGGCTGACGAATTCAGAGATCACTTGAATATGCTGAAAAAGGATTTGCTGGAAAAAGGATTGACCGAAGAGGAAGCGGCTGCCGGGGCCATAAGGATTTTCGGGGACAGCAGGCTGCTTAAGTTGCAGCTTTCAAAGAGTTCAGGCGGGTACAGGACTGTGTCAAATGTCATATTCGGAATATCCTTTACATTCTTACTATTTTTCTGCAGTGTAAAAGTTCCGGTTCCTGGACTAAAGAGCTGGGATCAGATTGAAAACCCGGAGCTGCTTATTAACGTTATGTATGCCTTAAGTGCATTTATACTGTTTATTCCCCTTGGATATTTCATTCCCGTAATCTTCAAAAAGGCGGGAAAAGTTTTGTATATCTCGGCTGCCGCACTTGTGCTGGGTCCTATCATGACTATGCTCACAAGTACGGGTTTCCGAGGTATAGATACTGAGCTCTTATTGCCATATATTACTGGCGGGCTTGTTGGAAGCCTGCTGGGATTTTCCTTGTTGAAATTGGTCAACCGGGTTTCCGGCAGGTTCAAACAATTAAAAACTGCAATGAAGTAAATAAAGCATTAACTGGCTTTATCTATAGCGCTACATATTTTCCGCTTTTGTTGGAGCTGTATATTGCGTGGAGCATCTTCAGGGCTTTGATACCCTCGGAGCCGTCCAAAGGGAATTTGTTACCTTCCGCCAGCCTGCTGTAGAAATCATCGATTAAAGTCTTGTGGCTGCTGCCCCAATAAGCTTTAGCTCCGGTGGACTTGTCAACATCGGAATAGGATTCGCTCTCACCGTTGTTGTATTTTATGGTCAGGCCGTCTTCAATTTTTAAAACAGCGTTTTCGGTTACGATTTCTATCATAACGGGAGCATTGGCACAATAGCAGTTGGTGGCATAGAACAACGCTGTAGCTCCGCTTTTAAATTGGATTGCCGCTTCGGCGGTATCTTCCACCTCTATGACCTTCTTCAGCGCTCTTGTATCCACAGACCCCTTTATCCTGTGTATATCGCCCATAAACCACTGGAGAAGATCCAGGGTATGGATGGATTGGTTTATGAGGACACCTCCGCCTTCCCGCTCCCAGGTGCCTCTCCAGCCTGAACCCGTATAATATTCCTCATCTCTGTACCAGGTCACAAAAGCCCTTGCACCAAGAATGTTACCGCCCTTGCCCGAGGTGAGGAAGCTTTTTGCCTTTACCGAGCTGGTATTATACCTGTTTTGAAAGCATATGCCAAGCTGCTTTCCAGTTGCAGCTGACGTGTATATCAGTTTTTCGGCATCCGGCAGTTTTATAGCCATGGGTTTCTCAAGAATAACATGCTTTCGGTGCTCCATGGCTGCTATTGCCATATCTGCATGGAGGTAATGGGGTGTGCAGATATGGATTACATCAATATTCTCATCTTCTAAAACCTTATTGTAATCAGTGAAAAAATTGCAGCTATATTTCTTGGAGGACGCTTTTGCCCTGGCGGGGTCTATATCCACTACCGAAGAAAGTACGGCAAGGGGGCTTTTTATAAGAGTATCGGCATGCAGGGCATGAATGGCGCCACAGCCAATTATTGCAGCATTGAATTTACAGGAATCCTTAATGAGGTCTGTCATATTATTCATAAGCTTTCTCCTTTGACCGGTGCCGGTAGGAAATTCATTTTTCATTTGCTGTTAAAAGTTCCATTTACGTCTGATACCTTAACTTCGGTAACCGTTTTTTTATAAGCCGAGGTTTCGGCTTTTTCCCTGAGCTTCTCATAGTACAGGTCCTCCGGAACCGGAATCTCAACCATGTCATTGAGCCAGGAGGACAGGTATATTGCATTTGAGATCTGAAGTCCGTTTATACCCTCCTCACCTGGTGCAAGGAGAGGAGTACCATTTAAAATGCCTTCGATCCAATTGGCAATAATGCCTTTATGAGCTGTTTCAACCCCTGAAACTGGTATCTCACATTTCCATACCTCCGGCTGGGAAAAAGGAATTGTGGTGGTTTTATTGAATTCACGTTCAGACAGCCTGTTTTTCCAAAAATTCAGCTTCCCGTCTTCAATTACTATTTTCCCCATATCCCCGGTTATTTCAAAGCGGTTTGTTCCGGGGAAATCTCCGGTAGAGGTGATAAATACTCCGGTAGCTCCGTTTTCATATTCCACATATGCTGTTACATCATCTTCCACTTCAATATCATGATATTTGCCGCAGCCGCAAAAGGCTCTGACACGGATTGGCATGCCGCAGGTCCATTGCCATAGATCCAGGTTGTGGGGACATTGATTGAGCATTACTCCCCCGCCTTCACCTGCCCAGGTGGCTCTCCAGCCTCCCGAATTGTAATATGCCTGGGTGCGGTACCAGTTGGTGATTATCCAGTTTGTTCTTTTGATTTCCCCCAGTTCACCTGCTTTTACAAGCTCTCTCAGCTTCAGGTACAGCGGATTTGTCCTCTGATTGTACATTATGCCGAAAACACGGCCGCTCTCCGCGGCAGCTTCATTCATTTTTCTCACCTGTTTGGTGTATACTCCGGCAGGTTTTTCACAAAGGACGTGAAGCTGGTGTTTAAAGGCTTCAATTGACAGGGTGGGGTGATCGTAGTGGGGGACTGCAATGATAACTCCGTCAATAAGTCCTGACTGAAATAACAGCTCTGCCCTGTCAAAACGCTGTACTCCGGCATTCAAGTTTTCAGCTGCCCATTTCAACCGCTGGGGAGAGGTATCGCAAACGGCCGTGAGTTCCGCATTTGGGATTTCTCCGCTATTGAGGCAGACGGCATGGTGTGAGCCCATATTGCCTATTCCGATTACACCTATTCTTAACTTTTCCATATTGACCTCCATGAGCCACATTTGTGGCTACAAAATAGTAGCAGCAGTGTTACGCTGATACATTCATATATATTGCTGAAGATATTTCAGACTTGATGCAAGGCAGTCAAAGGGATCTCTTGGACATACATCCTGTTCAACGGCATACCATTTGACGTTGATTTCCTTGCATACCTCTATTATGGACGGCCAGTCCAGATTACCCTCACCTATTGCGGCCATTTCCTGCTTTCCTTCCACAAAAGCCATATCCTTAAAGTGCACCACATCTATTCGGCCGGCCACTTTTTTCAGCCATTGGACCGGGCTCCCGCCGCCGGCCTGGACCCAGTATGTATCAATTTCAAAGCCCAGATATTCGGGATCGGATTCGTTTATGAGTATATCCAGGGCAGTAGAATTGCCGTACTTCTGAAATTCAAAGCTGTGGTTGTGGTATATTAGCTTAAGGCCGTGGGCCGAAAGCTTTTTGCCGAGGGCTGATGCGTCCCGGGCAAAGCTGAGGTAACCGTCTTTTGTTCTGGGATACTCGGCCGGCATACTGCCCATGCCTGCAAACTCACAGGCCATTGTCCTGTGTTCGTCGATAACGGCAGCCGTATCATCCCTCAAGCGTTCAAAGGGATAATGGGTGGCGCATACCTTGAGCCCCAGCCTGGAGGCTAAATCCCTGATAAACACAGGATCTGTTACTCCCAGCCCTGAAACCTGAACGGCTTTATAACCCAGAGCTTTAACCTTTTCAAAGGTTTTTTCAATTTCACCGGGGGTGCGAAGATGGCCTCGAAGAGTGAAAAGCTGCGCAGCAATTACATTATTATTCATGATTTCTCTCCAAACTGCTAGTGGTGTGTAACACCTGAAAATCATATATTGCAGGCGGTTAAATTTCCGCAGGATGCCGTTGTCGTTTTTGACAATACATATAGTATTGCCTTCGTCCTCCGCCTTGTCCTGCAAAAGTTTTCCTGACCGGACAATATACGTTTCAGATGTTACAAACCACTAGTTAATTTTATTAAAATACTGACATACGATGTGTTCTTTAGTCTTATTTTATTGTAAAATTAAGAAATAAACATTGTGGTTTTGAACAAAAACATTGCTAAAGTTGACTATTTGAATGAATGCGGAGGAGAGCTGCCATGAAAGTGATCAGAAACCTTGGTGACAAAGTCGGTTTGGAATATAGTCATACAAGAGGTGATATCATCAGCATTGATTTTCACCTGCATGATGCATATGAGATTTATTACCTTATTTCAGGGGATGTGAATTATTTCGTTGAGAATAAAATTTATGAACTGAAGCAGGGAGATGTCATAATAACCAACAAATATGAAATACACAAGCCTTCCTTTAAATCAAACAAAACCTATGAAAGGGTATTTATCCAGTTTGACGACGCAATACCAGTCATGTACGGCTCGGGCGCCTTCGATCTGCTGCAGTGCTTCAACGGCAGGGGAAAAGGGGAACGAAACAGGATTGAGCTTGATGCTGTGCAGCGGCAGGAATTTCTCGAACTTATGAAAAAGCTTGAACACACCGGTAAAAATAAAAATCCTGCCGACACAATATTGAGGAATACTTATTTTGTCCAGCTGCTTGTTTTGCTCAACAGAGCCTTTCTGTCTTCAAGCGGGGATGCTGTTGAGCCGAAGGGAATATCCGCAAGATTATTTCCCATACTTGACCACATAAATGAAAACCTTCAGGGGGATCTTTCCCTTGAGAGTATTGAACAAAAATTTTTTATAAACAGACATTACCTGACCAGACTGTTCAAAAAAAATACCGGTATGAATCTTCACCAGTATGTCATCTATAAGCGTCTGGCCAGATCCAAGGAATTACTGGCCAGGGGGCTGAGTGTCACAGAGGCTTGTTATTTCTCCGGGTTTAACGACTATTCAAACTTCTACCGGCTTTTTAAAAGAATAATAGGAACCGCACCGGGAGAGTATAAAAAACGTAATAAATATTAAGTGAAGCTATCTGCTCACACAGTTCCTCCCCTTCTTCTTTGCTCTGTAAAGGGCGCTGTCGGCAGCTTTGATAACTTCGTCGGGCAGCCGGCTCCTGTCATTTTTTTCGGCTGCTCCGATACTTATTGTGACAAACAGCTGTTTACCTGTTCCGGACTTTCCTCTGCCATTTTTAGGTTTGTTTTTGGGCCTGCCTGCCGATCTCCGGACAAAAC
This sequence comes from Bacillota bacterium, assembly GCA_023426005.1. Taxonomy (GTDB): domain Bacteria; phylum Bacillota; class Clostridia; order Acetivibrionales; family DSM-1351; genus Ruminiclostridium. The sequence continues at coordinate 24,175 of JAFABO010000139.1, forward strand.
CCTTTTTTGAAACCGTTTCTCTCAATTCTTCTAGGAAAGGTATGGCTTCCTTTAATGCCCTGTTGGGGAACACAACGGTAAATTCCTCACCTCCGTACCGGAAAGGTTTGCCGCTGCCCGAAACATCTTTAATACAGCCTGCAACCATTTTTAAAACCTGGTCTCCCACATCATGGCCGTAGGTGTCATTGAATTTCTTGAAAAAATCTATGTCCAGCA
>JAFABO010000234.1 GCA_023426005.1 Bacillota bacterium
TCAAAAGGTATTATGTCCGATTTGTTATATACATTGGTGACCCTGTCTAATTTATTCATATTACCCGACCTCACTTGGGGAGCTGATTGCCATCAACTTCAATATTCAAATAGTCCTTTATTTTGTCAAAGACGCTGAATATTGAAGCTGTCTTACCTATCTTGAACAGCTCGGTATATAATTCAGGTGAACCCTCTTTAACAGCCAGGACCTTATCCTTCATACTGGTGTAACCCTTCGTAAGGGTCTGATATACATCGCAATTTCTTTTGAGCTGCGCAAGCATCATTTTATCTGTAGCTGCCGATCTTGTGTAGGGTTGCCTGGAATGCGGCTTGTCATAAAAGAGCGCGACGGTGTTTTTTCTGACTTCATATTCATCTTCTTTATAGCCGGCCCTCTGAAGAGCCTTTAGGAATGCATCTCTCATTCCGCGGGTCTTTAAGGTTATATAGACATCCATGGACAGTTCAGACGGCTCTGAATATTCACCCAGTTTGAATGCTGTCAGCCACCAGTGCCTGCCCTTTCTGTTAAACAGCTCTTCGCCGTTCTTATAAAGCACAAAGCCCATATTAAGTCTGTCTTCATTGCTGGCACAGGTATAGAAGGTGCCGTCAAACACACCGGGAATATTCAGGTCGGGCCATTCGCTGGAATATACTCCGAGTTCACAGCCTGTGGTCATGCCATATTGACCCTTCCAGAACTCTATAAGCCAGCGCCTTCCGGCATAGGAAAAACGTATTGGCTCACTGTCAATAATCATCCCCAGAGGGGCGGCTGCTTCATCATAAAGTCTGCAGTAGCCCATGCTTCTCTGCCATGCGTACATCGTTGAAAAGAATAAATCGTTTGTTTGATTATAGGCATATCCGGCAGTACTTATCACTTCATCAAAAGTACCGCCTCCTTCACCATCTCTTTGTTCTGATAAGTCTTTTTTTACAGCCAGGTAATATCTCCTTTCAGCCAATCTGTAAGAAAGCCGGGAAGATATATATTCATATAATATAGGAACTGACAATATTACTGCAAAAATTACAATCAGAAAAATTGAAAACCAGAGGTTAAAACTTATAACATCGCTGGTTAGCAACGGAATATTTAACATTATAACTCACCCCAAATTTATTGTTGATACATAATATTCAAATCTGAAGAGTTATGTTAAACTTGTTAGGATAAGATTTAAAAGTTTTACAAAATTATTAGGTGTATTTAATAATGTATTGCCGATTGGGCTGTCTGAAAAGGAATATATGGGCAGAAGTCAGGCGGCCAGAAATGTCAGGTATTGCTTTGCTAAATTAACATTGGATAAAAAGTTATATAAAGTTATATATAAATTTATTACCGTTTACTGAGGTAGCTATATGTCCAGAAACACTGTAAAAAATGCAGCTAAAGCTGCAGCTCCAAATCATATGGTACGGGCAATACCAAATTGCCTGTCCATAACAAGGATAGTACTCTCCTTATGCCTTATTGCAGTTCAGCCGCTCAGTATCACTTTTTATATAATATATGTTTTTTGTGGAGTAAGTGATATTCTGGATGGATTTATTGCCAGAAAAATAGGAGCTTCCAGCCCGATTGGGGCAAGGCTGGACTCAGCAGCAGATTTGATAATGGTGGGGATTTTGTTTTTCAAGCTGTATCCAATTATAAGACTTCCTGCTCAAATAGTTATTTGGATTCTATTGATTTTTATAATCAGAATTATTTCAATAACAATAGTGTTTTTTAAGTACAAATCTTTTGCGATTCTCCATACCTATTCCAATAAGTTCACAGGACTGATTTTATTTTTAATTCCGATTTTTCTTTTAAACTATTCTTCGGACTGGTGGATGTATGTAATATGCGGTATCGCAAACCTGTCGGCGGTTGAGGAGCTGCTGATCCATCTGACTTCAAAAGAATTGCAGCCCGACAGGAAATGCATATTTTTATGACCTTTTTTAAAAAAAGGTGCGGTAACTTCAAAATTGAAAATAGGCAGCCGGCAGGCTGCCTATTTTCCGGTTACTGGATAAAATAACTATAGTTTTTGCCTGAATTATTATCCCAGTTATTCGAGCTGTCTTTGAAGGCAACACTTATCCGGCTTCCAATCCGGGCCGGGATAGATAATTCATAAGATTGGCGGTTGGTACTATTCATAGGGTAAGTTGAGGTATTCTGTGCGTTATTGCCATCAACGGTATTTACTACTGCAAATACTTCGGCAGCTCCGCTTTTCGCCAGCTGTCCGTCGTAAGCCAGCCTGACGCTGTCCCCAAAGGTTGTGAATATTACACCTTTGGAATAATTCTCGTCTGAGACTTTATTCGAAAGCTCGACGTTAAAACTTTCAGATCCGCATTCGTTACAGCCGGATGAAGCCAAATCCGTATATACCAGGGATTTGTCGTCTTTTGCATCAATAGCTCCTGATTGACCCATTTTCATACCTCCCCAAAACTATATTTTTAAACCCATTATAGTTTTTACAGGCTATTGAAAATTATCCCGAACGAATGTTGAATTCCGGTGAATTTCTTATATATTTTTAACGGTTTTGAAACAAGATGCTAAAGAAACCCCATACGTCGTAAGGCGTATGGGGTTTCTGGTTGGTGCGCCATCAGGGATTCGAACCCGGGACACCCTGATTAAGAGTCAGGTGCTCTACCAACTGAGCTAATGGCGCATTTGCGGAAACAAATTATGCCGCTGCCATTTAAAAGCAGCTTATTCATTATATGAACTATTTTATAACTTGTCAATACCATATTAAATTTTCCCAATTGAGTTTTGAATTAAGGCTCAATATATATTTTATATTGATACTATACTTCTTACTAATTGTTACTGATACATGCATTATAAAATTTTGACATAATTGACAATATCAGTGCTGTGTGCTAAACTGGTATTTATAAAATAAATGTAAGTTATGTAAAAAAGTGTATATTTTATAATTTATAAAATGAAGCAGTTATATACATATTATTTAAGAAAATAAATTTCCCGGTAATCACCATTTATTGAGGATTCGTAAAGGAAAGCAGAGCTTTGTTATTTTTTTAACTAATATATCAGCAATATTTCTTCCGGTACTATTAGTTAAATATTATTAAAAAGAAATATGGGGGTAGCTATGAAGAAAAGAACAATTATCGGTACGGTAATATGTATTTTAACAATGGTAATTTTCCTGATATTTTACAGACAGTTGCCGGATCAGGTACCAATTCATTTCGACAGCAGCGGAAATGTGAATTCTTCCTGGCCTAAACAAGCAGTGGTATTTGGGTTACCGGTTGTATTTGTACTGCTGAATATTATAGTCAGCTTTACTCTTCAGAAAAAGGAAGAAAAGCGTGAATTCATGTATTACATAGTACCAGCTATAGCAATTGTTACGACGGTTGTGGTTTTAATTCTGGGGTTAAGGTAATTATGCTAGAAATAGACAACTTATCAAAGAAATATTCAAATGGTAAACTTGCTGTTGACCGTTTGAGTATGACAGTTGAGAACGGCGATGTCTACGGTTTTATTGGGAAAAACGGAGCGGGGAAAACAACGACGTTAAAATCCTGTTTTGGTATGATTCCTGTGGATTCGGGAGATATTCTGCTCAATGGCATATCAGTGCTGAAGGAGCCTTTGAGATGTAAAAAAGAAATGGCTTTTGTTCCTGATTCACCTTGTTTGGAAGAATATATGACGGGAATCCAATATCTGAATTTTATATTTGATATATATGAAGTTCCTCAGAAGGAGAGGTTTGAAAGAGTAGATTATTATGCATCGGAATTCTATTTGAAAGAGCATTTGGGGAATTTGATTTCTTCCTACTCACATGGGATGAAACAAAAACTTGCTTTGATATCCGCGTTTATTCATGAACCTCAATTGCTCGTTCTTGATGAACCTTTTGTAGGCTTGGACCCGCAAGCTTTCATAACATTGAAACAAGAAATGAAAAGATTGTGTGAAAACGGAGGTTCAGTATTGTTTTCAAGCCATATATTGGATGTGGTCGAAAAAGTCTGCAATAAGCTCTCCATTATTAAAAATGGAAAGCTGGTATGTGGAGGGGATACAAAGGATATTATAGGAAATAAAAATCTTGAAGAAGTTTTTGTAGAGGTGTGTGAATATGAAAATAATTGCGATACTGGTTAGGAATTATTTTTTACAATTCACAAAATATAACCAATACAAATATGGAAATAAAAAAGACAGGCAAAAACTTTTGCTTCAATATTTTATTATCACAGCGGCAATAACAGGACTTGGGGGATATTGGATTTACTCGGTATGTTCGGCACTTTCAGGATTTCAGAAAGATGATCAGGTTTTTGGCTATATACTTGCTCCCTTAGGGGGAGTTGTTGTTCTTATGGCTTTTATTTCATCGGTACTGAAAGGGACGGGTATATTGTATCTTGAAAATAATTTGGACGCATTGTTTTCGATGCCCGTAAAGACCCATTCCATAGTAATTGCCAGGTTAAGTGTTATTTACATATATAATGCTGCTGTAAGTATGATACTTTTGTTTCCGCCATGCCTTTACTATGCAATGGTAAAAGAGGTTTCGGTACCGGCTTATCTAATTGGGATTTTAAGTATCTTGCTATTACCGGTTGTTCCCATAAATATCGGAGTTTTAGCCGGTCTTTTGTTATATAGAGCAGGTAAGAATATACGTGCTGAGAAAAAAAGATATGGCGCCATAATAGGCCCAGGGCTTTTATTTTTAATCATCGGTTTGATTATATGGGCAGCTGTCAGGTCAGATATTGCGGGCAATATACTGAAATTGTTGCAAAACTGGTTATTTGAAATTGCAGAGAGCATAAATACCCGCATACGCCCCCTGAATGTTTTTCTATATGATTTATCCATTTGCCTGGTATGCCTGATATTTTTCTATGTAATTATCAAATCATATAAAAAACAGTGCTATGCCCTGATGCAAAATATTAGAAAGTCTGCAGCCTTCAGTATTAAGAATCTGAAAGGACACAGCAATCTATATACCCTGGTTATAAGAGAGAGAAAAAGGTATTTTTCAATTCCCGTATACATAATGAATACTATGCTTGGGGTTGTTTTAGTTTTAATATATCTTATTGCAGCGGTGGTGTACAAGAGTGATCTCCTGCTTTTTTTCAATAAATTAGGTCAATATTTTGGAATAGAACACTCCACAGGGGTATTTAATATTTCATTTATTACAATATTGATAACAATTACCAATGTATGTTATGCGTCAGTTTCCATAGAAGGAAAAGGCCATGAAATAATAAAGTCATATCCCATTAAAGGAACGGATTTTTTTAAAGCGAAGCTTTTATTTCATTTGTCCTTGACTGTACCTGTAATTATAGTTGCTAATACTGTTTTGGCAATAGTGCTAAAAATAAAAATGGCCGAGACTTTACTCGGTTTTCTGCTCCCTGTTTCATTTTCATATTTTGTAGGTTTGCTGGGATGCTTAATAAATATTTATTTTCCTGATTTTGAATGGAGTAATGTTACATATATAGTTAAGCAAAGCGCTTCAGCTATAATAAGCAACTTATCAGGAATTGGTATTGTATGCGGCAGTTTCTTTATATTGTTCAAGTATTTCAGCAGCAATATGCTGAATTCGGTTTGTGTACTTGCAGCAGTGATGATTTTGACAGATGTGGCATTCTCAATCTTTTTTTTCAAGAACACGGAAAAACTTTTTAAAGGACTATAGTACGGTGCGAGGTGCATAAAGTGAAGCGGAATTTAAATAGACCAATCGTAATTCATTGGTGTATGAATGATTATAATAAACCGGGGCAAATCCCTAAAGGTGTTATTGCATGTAAGATACGACAGGCGGAACCCGTAAAGGTACGTTTTATCAATCCGAGATCACAGGAGGATTGGAGAATAATCGGAACCTTTGCGAATGAAAGCAGTGACATTAAAGAGATTCAGATAGAATATGACTTTTCAGAATATGATATTGAACATTGCCTTGATATTGATATAGAAAAAAAGCTTGTTTTGTTGGGAAAATTCAGCGGAATTCCTGGTTTGGATAATGGGACAAGCCGTAGGCTTTACAGCATGATAAAAAAACATGATGACTTTAAAGTAATTGTATATATATCGCATAAGAATATAGCCCAAAGTGTTTGTTTTATTCAAAGTATATATTATGAGTCAAAACAAGGTGAATTTATAATAAAACCTGATAAGAGCATAAAAAATCAGTTGACGGATATAGATATTCTTCATGATGCCATCTCTCAAATAGCTGATATATACAATTTATTTCCGGATATTAAATTATCTGTATACGATGAAGAAAAGATTATAAGGGATATTATCCGGCTGCCCTATTATATGTACGGAAATTTGTATATCACCGGTGATGGAAATATAAGCATGTATAGCTTTATGCCGGACTACAATTACAGCTTGTCGGATCCGCAAGTCACTTTGGCGGAGGCATGGAGAAATTTATATCATGAACATGGAAAATGTGATTTGGAAAAAATCCTGGAATACCCCAGGTACTGGTTTAAATATTCTAATAGGGAAGAGATAAAATGAGATTTAAATTAACATCTGTATTTGAACTGTTCAATCAGAAAAATGAGTATTACCTGATAAATAAAAAACTGGACACTATTATACAAATAAATGAGTCCCTTTATAAAGTGCTGAGTAATGCAGAACAAGGAACAGAGCTTGCCTGTGATGAAATGAGTTTGAATACACTGAATATTTTACTTTATAACCGGGTACTGGAGGCGATTATTTGAAAGTTGTCTTGGTTAATACTGATTTTACATATGCAGCTGATATTAAAGTGAAAGTGCAGCCCTTAACAATGTATACGATAGCGGGGATAATCAGCCCGTACGTTGAAGAGGTCAAAGTTATCGAACCCATGAAGTACAGGCTGCAGAACGCTCAGGAAAAGTTTATTTCCATTCTGATATCTGAAGCCCGGGATTCTGATCTAATCGCTTTCACCGTCAATTCTTTTTCCTGGTTTGAAATATCAAATATTTGTAAAAGGGTTAAAGAAACTCTTGGAAATAAAAAAATTGTTGTCGGTGGTATACATGTATCATTTTTCTATAAAGAAATTCTCGCAAAGAATCCGCAGATAGATTTTGCCCTGGTAGGGGAAGCGGAGAAGTCATTTCCAAGGCTTATTCAATATTTAAACGGACAGATTGGGATTGAACAGGTTCCGAATTTAAAGTATTTAAACAATAGCCAGGTTATTTCAAATAATAATGCGCCTCTGGTGGATTTTAGAAGTGAGAGAATTCCATTACCGAGATATGATCTGCTGGAAAAACATTTTTTTGACAGATTGACATTTGAGGCTTCCCGCGGTTGTATGGGAAACTGTAAATTCTGCTCGGTTTTGCACAAGCGCAGCTGGAGAAACTACGGTGAAGAAGAAGTCCTTACGAGGATCGGAGAATTTAAGAAGCATTTGGATGAAAAATGCAAGAACAGAGATTTTATTTTTACCGATGATTGTTTTACCACTGATTCAACCTGGGCGAAGCAAGTACTGCAAGGAATGCTGGATTTAGGTTTCCAGAGCTATAATACGCTGATTGAGGCCAGAGCAAAAAATTTATGGGATGAGAGTTTACTTGAGGTTATCGGCAGCTATGATAACCTGCATATTCAGATTGGCATAGAGAGTGGTTACGATGAGGGGCTCTCGCAAATCAATAAAGAGATAAGGGTTGCTGATATCATAAAGACCATGTCTTTGCTGGAAAAATACAAAATCTGCAAAAACGTTTTTACCTCATTTATCATCGGATTTCCATGGGAAACAAAAAAAGAATGTATGAAAACAATTAAATTTGCTGCTTTTTTAAACGACCGGTACGGGATCGAAGTAAATGTTGCATGGTGGATGCCCTTGCCGTCGGGTCTTTTTTTCAGTTATATCAGAGATAATGATATTTTTGATAAGGAGAATTTTGCAATAGACTCAGAGCTTTTCAATTACTCGCATCCCAACATTAGTGCCGGTGATTTGTCGAGCATAAGTATATGTGATTTTTTGTATAAGAATATGGGAATAACCTGGAGATTATAATGTACATACAAAATATTCTTTCCAGGTAATCATTTTGAAACTCATAAGCAATTGCGCGGGGTCATTTTAAACTGTGATAACCGGTAGATACCGGACTAAATACATTGGCGGGATTATTAAAAAAAATGAGAGGCTATAAAGGAGGGACTTGCTTGAATGTGTTAGATCATTTTTTAATAGGGCAGCAGATATGTAATTATGACAAAAATTCCATACAAAAAGAATATGGTAATTTGAAAGGGCCATTGAATATTATGTGGGATATGACAAACAGATGCAACCTGCACTGTATGCACTGTTACAATGGCAGCGGTAACGATCCCAGGTATAAGGACCTGTCTGAAGAGGATATGATGGTTATCGGCAGACATATAGTGGAGGCAGGGATTCCTGTTGTGTGCTTTTGCGGCGGAGAGCCATTGATAAGGTATCCGTTGATTGTCAGGCTGGCAGGTTTGTTATCTGACAACGGCATATTGGTTAATATGGTTACAAACGGCCTGCTGCTGACAGACGAAAGAATTAAAGAGCTTAAAGGCAACGGGATCAATGGAATCCAAATCAGCCTGGATTCGTATTCTCCGGAAGTTCATGACAAATTCAGAGGGAGAACAGGAGCATACCAGAAGGCACTGAGTGCTATTGAAAATATTCTCCTGTCTGGAATAGTTCCGGAAGTGACGTTTATTCCTACAAGAATTAATTATATGGATGTAGGCGGAGTAATTGACATATTACACAAAATGGGAATAAAAAAATTAAACTCCATGCCTTTTATCCCAATAGGGAGGGGGTATGACAATAAGAGTGAGTTAAAGATGGATAGCCGGGAACAATGGGAATTTGATTGGATAATACATAGGAAAAGCAAAGAATATATGGACTTCGAATTTAATAACGGCGATCCGTTGGAGCATATTTATCTATTCTCACAAAACCCATATGCCAAAACCATTACATATGAAATAAGGTGCAACGGGGATATAGTTGTCAGTCCTTATATGCCGTTCCTTTATGGCAATGCGGTGAAATATTCACTTAATGAGTTGTGGGATGCAGGGTTGAAGGACATTTGGAGAACTCCCCGGGTCAGAAATGCAGCTGAAAAGATAATTTCACTTGAAGAAATTGAAAATCAGGATAACATGCCATGGAACAATGAGGATTACCAATTGTATGAGGGAGGGGTATGTGATGTTCTATACCAGAGTTAAAAAAAGTTATGTAGGGCTTCTTAGAGAGGAAGAGAACGGTACAAGACTTTTTTACCCAATATCCTATTCAAAACCTCATTTTATGAACAAGTCCGTATATGAAATATGGAATCTCATTGATAATAGGACTGAAGAAGATATTGTTGCGGTATTGAAAAAAAGATATCCAAAGGTTGAAGAAGACCGGTTAAGAAGGGATGTGAAACATACAATAGCATATTTTATTAATCTGGAGATGGTAAAGGAGGTCAATGAGTGTATGGAAGAAAAAATGTGCGATATTTGCATATTTGAGGAAAAGGATTTTACAAATGCTTCAAAATTTATTACGAGCCAGGGCGGTGCGGCTACTGACAGGAATTTTCTGTTCACTTCGGATCATCTGCAGGGTGAAGCATTTAAAAATTATTATAAAGCAATAAATATGCGCACAAATCATTTTCATCAAATTGAAGTTTTTCTTAATGTTGTGGACAGAGAAACAAAAGAAAACGTCGGAGTCATAGGGATATATGTGTGTCCAAATAATTCTGTAGTGTATGTCACAACAATTATTCTCAGTAACAAATCGTATCTGGAAAGTGCGCTGAATGAATTGGAAACAATGCTGGGGTATCAGACTGTAAAAGAGATCAAAATCAAGTTTGCTGATGATAGTAATGTGGACGAACAATTATTTTGCAGTTTGGGCTTTAAAAAGGAAAGTGTTATTTTATTTGAAACAATTAAAGGCGGAAATTTTCTTATATATGGAAAGGCGATTGAAAGGGAGAGAGTATGTTAAGAGCAGACATTAATAAGGATAAGGCTGTACAATTTGGTAAATGGATTAACGAAAGCAATTATGGATTTATTTACAAATCAATGGCAGGTATTTTTAATACCGTTGAACCATGGATTAATGAGAAACAGATTGAATTAATGCTGAAAGACCTGAACCCTGATGACAGATGTATAATAGAGTTTTTTCTGCTGGGATACGGCAAGGAAAAAAGTGAAATGCTGAGGATTTTAAGCAGAGAAAACTATGAATTTCTATTGGATATAGGTTTCGCAAGTGAAAAAGAAAATCTCATTGATCCCGAAGGGTTTTGCATATTACCTATAGAGGATTTGCTTTTAATAGTGAGCTTGCCCAACTGCTATAAGAATGCAAAACAGCGTATTTCCGATATTTATATCGGATCAGATTCTACAAAACTGATGAAATACATAAAGAAGGGAAAGTATGAAAGTATTCTGGATTTATGTGCAGGCTCAGGCGTGCAGGGATTAAATGTTGCTGCTTATGCAGGCAAGGTCGTGGAAGTTGAGTTGAATGATATTGCATACAATGCCGCTCTTCTGAATGCAAAAATCAATGGGGTCAGCCAGGATAAATATGAAGTTCGAAAAGGTGATTTATATAGTGTAGTCACTGAAGAATTTGACTGCATAATTAGCAATCCGCCATTTGTTCCGGTGCCCAAAGATATAACTTTTCCTTTGTGCGGAGACGGCGGAGAAGACGGTCTGGATATTGTAAGAACTATTGTCGGTGGATTTGAAAAATTCTTGAAGCCTTCAGGAAAGGCATATATGGTACTTGAATGTATTGGAAATGAGGAGAGGCCTTATGTGGTTGATTGCATGAAGGAGGTCTTGAAAACCGGGATAATCAATGTTTCCCTGATTAATAGGCAGCAAATCGAGTTTCAGGCCGATGCATCAGCAAAAATAGCAATTTCCATATATAACGATCCTCAGAACTATGAAATGTACTATAAGGCATGGATGGACATGTTTGAAAGAAATAACGCTACGTATATTTATCCGGTTGTTGTGGAATATATCAACAATGACAAGGAGCTGGAAGTTAACTATTTGAGAAATTACAGCAAATGGTCATTGGATTCCAAATTTGAAGTTACCGGCGGAGTTGAGATTTCTGAGTGTAATAAACAATATTTCGCTGCTTTTGAGAAGGGAAAAACAAAAGCCGTTTTTGATGAGGAAGTGAGGGACTTACTTAAAACGAGCGGCAACAGAAGTATAAGAACCGTGATAAAGGATTGCATGGATACCGGTGCTTACGTTAAAAAGATAAAAAGTACATTAAAAGCAGTCAGTGGCTTGGAAGCCCAGGGAGTTATAGTCAGGAAGTAAGTTTGATATATTGTTGATTAATACAATATATAAATTATAAGAGAGAGGAGGATATACATATGGAATTAATGATTGATTATATCAGCCCTGAAATTGTAGTAGACGATGGCAGAGTTGAACCACAGGCTCTTGTGCTTGTGAATGTCAATGTTCTTGTAAATGTCAACGCAAATGTAAACGCCAATGCAAATGCAAACGCAAACGCAAATGCAAACGTAAATGCAAACGTTTAGCAGCAGGTAAAGGACAAGGGCAAAAGAGGAGCTCCGAGGGTGAAAGCATAAAGGGGTTCAGAATGCTTATCCTTTCGGCTCCTCTGAAAAAATAAAGGGTGTAAAGGTGCGACGTGAAACATATATTTATTAAAATTATAAGCGAAAAGAAAAAATCATTTATTTTTCTTACTTTAATCAATATATTTGTTACTGCAATAGGAGTCTTACTGCCATATCTGAATGGTAAATTCATTGATCTGTTGACATTAAGAGTGAGATACAACATTATACTGGAAATGTGTCTGTTTATTCTGGCAATTGGACTTGCCAGCGTGATTCTGTTTTATATAAAACAGATTCTGGAAGCAGGTATAAGGCTGAAATCCGCTTATTCCATTAAACTGAAGGTTGTTGAGCAGGTCAGAAAGATTCCGATACTGATTTATAAGAAGTTTAATCCCTCTTATCTGAATCATAGGACCGAGCAGGATATAAGTGACATTGTAGCATTTATTATTGCAAATTATGCAACTGTGTTTATAAATTTTGTACAGATTCTGGTGCTTTTGTTTATAATCTTTAAAATCAGCAAAAACATAACCATAATAATGTTAATTTTTCTGCCCATTTACTATTTTGCTTATTTAAAATTCAGAAAACCCTTGTACGATAGAAGTTATGAAGCGAAAGAAACTCAGAATTCCTTTTTCAATTCGCTAAATGATCAGTTTACTTTCCTGGAAGATATTAAAATCAATGCTAATGATGAATATAACAATAAATATTTATTTTTGCAATTTAATGACTATTTTAAAAAGTACATTAATTATATAAAAACCAGCGGGAAATTTTCATCTCTGGATGGAATTATTTCTATTGTTTTTCAGGTGGCTACTTTTTTACAGGGAGGATGGGAAACCTTAAACGGAAGGATGTCCATTGGTGAATTGACTATTATTTGCACATATTTCGCAATGGCCCTTCAAGTAATAAAATATTACTTTGAATTAGGTAAAACCTATCAGAATGTGAAAACTTCTGTAAATAGGTTGAATGAAATATTTGACATTGAAGTTGAGCAGGACGGTAAATTAATTATAGAAAAAATTAATGTGATTTCATGTGACCTGACATTTAAATATGAAGGCGATAAGAATTTAATTGAAAAAATAAAAATAGACCTGGAAAAAGGGAATATATGCAGCATAGTTGGTAAAAATGGAAGCGGTAAATCAACCATTTCCAAGCTATTGATTGGTATATTGAATACCGGCGACGTATATTACAATGAGAATAATATTAGTTCAATTAATATGAAGAACTTGAGAAGTCAACATATTCTCTATATTTCTCAATCTTTAAATTATCCAAACAGAACCATTGATGAAATATATCGGGAGTTTAACGAAAATATCAGCCTGAATGAAGTGTTAGAAAAAATAAAGGAAATGAATCTGAACGATGAAGAGGATATTATTAACCTGTACAATCAAAATTGGAATAAAAACGTAAACTCGTTGTCGGGAGGGGAAAAGCAAATTATCTCCATATTGAAGTGTATAGTGAGAGATGCAGAATTTATCATATTTGACGAACCCACATCAAATCTGGATGCAAATAGGGCAGAAATATTTTTAAACATCATAAAGTATCTTCAAAAACAACAAAAATTGTTATTAATCATAACGCATGATTTATCTTTGGCAGATGTCAGTGATTCTTTAATAGAGCTGTGCTGACGACTCTGATAAAAAAATAGGATTTATGGTTTTGGGGAGCTGGTTATTATAATATTCCACTTTTTTTATAGATCTCAAAGTAAGAGAGATTTTTACATGAAAAAAAGAATTATAGAAATTGGACCTATAGCTATATTAATTACAATTATATGTAATATAATTGCTTATAATTACCTTCCTGATAATATTGGCCTGCAAGTGAATACAAGTGGAGATATTAATAATTACATTTCTAAAAATTTATTTGTCGTTTTCGCTCCCATAGGGTTAGCACTAATTTACTTATTTTAAAACTTATGAGAAAAGAGACAACCGGCAAAACCGTATTACTAGCTAATATAGTCATAATAATTACTAATTTTATTATCATATTTTTGAATGTTAAGTAATTCCTTTTCTACAAAGAGCTTATGTAAAATTAAAAATAAAAAATCGCTGAACTTCCACTTTTTACGAAAGAAATGTCCATCTATGCCCACTGAATACTTTTTAAACAGTCAGCTTAAATCTCTATGGGATTGCCTGTATATTTTAGGTGTAATCCCAAGAAGTTTCTTAAAGGTTTTAATGAAAAAGCTCACATCTTCAAAGCCTACTGTCAATGCTATTTCTAAAACAGACATCTCGGATTTTTCCAGCAAACTACAGGCTTTATGAATTCTGTAGGTATTGATGTATTCTACCGGAGTTTTGCCTGTCATGGACTTAAAAATTTTACAAAAGTAATCCTTACTGATATTTGCTTCCTGAGCAAGCTCGGAAATATAAATTTTATCGGTATAGTTCTCCTGTATATATTTTAGTGTTTTTTTAACTTGAATCAGTTTTAATGGATTACCATAATCATTTTCAGATATGATATATTTTTTATTAATAATGATTTCAGATAATATTTTGTAAAGGTTTGCTGTAATACTCAGTTCATAGCCATATGTCTTATCGTAGAATATTTCAATAATCCTGGATATAGCATTTAGAATTTCTACTTCCCAGGGATGCTCTCCCGAAATTAAGCATGGAAATCTATATTTGTTGTTAACAAAAGGTTCGATATACTTGGCTTGACATATGTCAAGCATTTCAAGGCCAAAAACAATGGCGTATGCACAGCAGAAGGTATCTTCGATAGGGAGGCCGGTATGAATATATCCGCTGTTAATAAAAAGTGCCTGTCCTGCCGATGCTTCATAGGTCGAATTGTTTATATTGAAAGCAGCTTTACCTTCTTTTATATAAATGATTTCCATATCTTTATGGTAGTTGCAGTACACAAATAAATCACTTGTTAAGTTCAAAAATACATCCAGTGGAAACATAAGATCTCCATGGCTGATTTCAAATGATGCATTAGTTTGCAAAGCACCCTCCGATAGCTGAATAATTATATTTTTTATCAAAATAATACGAGAAATTAAATTCTGGCACCATTATAATTATATTATATATTCTTTCTAAGAAATTGCAATAAACATTAGTACTTTGAAAGCAAGACGACCACTTATATTTTTAGTGCTTTTTAGAATATACATTTTTATCTTTACACATTAATTCATATTTTACCATTATGTTTAAATTAAATTATTAATTATGGATTTGGCGATAGCTTAATCCTTAAAGTTTGCAACAAAGGATAGACATAAAAAAAACAAAAAATCTAAGGAGAGATTACTTTGAATTTTGACATTAAACAAGTTCCCTTTAGCCGTTACGGTTCGTATATTTCATTTTCCAAGATTGCTAAAGAGCTTGCCGGCAAAAAAGGCGGAGAAGTATTGTACCTTCGGACCATACATGGCGATTCACCCGTAAAAGAAGTTTTTGAGATCGGATTATCTCATAATGGAAATGAAGTGCCATTTGAAATACATGCCTCTCCTGCGTACCTTCGGCTCCAGTCGTCTCATGGCTACGTGGATATTTGTATAGCCGATGAAAAAGTTGTAAGAATAAAAGGGCATAATACAGGAATAACTCTGACATTGGTTATGAGTATAGGACATGATAATATAATCCCCGTTGAATCCAACAGGTGGGTTGTTAATGCCAGTAAGAGCATGATCCAGTACATGCTGACCCCGATTTGCGGTACAGTTACAATTGACGCACCCTGGAATGGATTAAACTGTAATTATCTTAATATTTATATAGATACTGATAAAGATACAAACAGTTTTGAATTTGTGCTGGAAGAGTTTCGCGGCTGCACTGAAATCAAAGATTATCCGGAAAGCTTTGAAGGTTGTGTTAAACAGGTTGAAGCAGATTTTCTTTCATTTCTCGAAAAAGTACCTGAAGTACCGGGTGAATTTGCCAAGACACAGGAGCTGGCAGCTTATGTAAATTGGGCGTCGGTAGTTTCTCCGACAGGAATTTTGAAGCGTCATGCAATGCTGATGTCAAAAAACTGGATGACCAATGTATGGAGCTGGGATCATTGTTTTAATGCTATCGCAATGTGTTATAAATTCCCTGAATTAGCCTGGGATCAGTTTATGGTTTTATTTGACTTTCAGAACGAGCAGGGTGAGCTGCCTGATTTTGTAAATGATAATGATGTTATGTGGAATTTTTGCAAGCCTCCTATTCACGGCTGGGCTTTAAGAAAAATGATGGCCCGCAGTAATTACATAGATAGGACTAAACTTGAAGAAATATATTATCCTCTTTGCAGATGGACAAAATGGTGGTTTGAATATATGGATGAGGACAGGGACGGCATCCCTCAGTATAATCATGGAAATGACTCCGGATGGGATAATGGTACTGCTTTTACTGAACGGCCTCCTATTGAAGGCCCTGATCTTTCTACCTTCCTTATAATACAAATGGAGGTTTTGTCAGATATAGCCGTTGCTCTGGGAAATAAAGACGAAGGAGAAATGTGGAAAAGAAAAGCTTCAGAACTCCTTGACAGGTTACTTTCGCATTCATTAAGGGATAGAGTTTTTGTTGCAATGCGTTCAAATGATCACAAAGTTATTAAGTCACAAAGTTTACAGCTTTATATACCTATTCTGCTCGGAAAACGCTTACCGGAAAACGTCCTGTGCGATATTATAGACAAATTAAAAAACAGCGGTATAATAACCGAATTTGGACTTGCTACCGAGGACATTTCAAGTTCATTATACCAAGCGGACGGCTATTGGCGCGGGCCCATATGGGCACCTTCCACAATGTTGATTGTTGACGGACTGATCGAAGCAGGGGAAATAAAGCTGGCCAGGGATATTTGCAGTAAGTTCGCCAAGCTGGTTTCCCAAAACGGGTTCGCTGAAAATTTCAATGCGCTGACTGGTGAAGGTCTCCGGGATAGAGCTTATACCTGGACCTCCAGCGTATTCCTCATATTGGCTAATGATTTCCTGTTGGAAAATAATAGAGATGGGTGTGGGATTTCTTAATAAAAGCAATGGATAATATATAAACAAGGGTCATGATCTGTGTCTCCAGCTTCATGGCCCTTGTTTTCTGCTGTTCTTCATAAGTCAGCTTTCTTTTTTGTTGCATAGTAAAATAGAGCCTTCAAGAAATAAGAGCTATTTATACCAAGTTGTTTGGAAATACTAAGTAAAAAATAAGAAGGGATTATTAGATTGAGTAAAATTGATAGAATATTATTAATTGTACTGACATTACTTATTTCATTTCTAGTATTTTTTTCACAGTCTTTATTTACTATATACTGCGGTATAGAAATACAAACTTATTTACAGATAGGGGTCAAAAAAGTATTTATGAAATACCGGATGAAGAGATTTTGCACCAACTTAACAAATTCACTTTAAAGGTAATTGATTTTCCTCAAATACTTAGCAGTTTCATGGATCAACGCAAAGAAGAATATAAAGTTATTTTTTATGCAAATCTGATTAAACTATATATGGACAATGACAGAATATTGTACTACTTTAAGGAAAATACAAAAGAAAACATCGAAATAACCATAGAAGTGTTAAAGACTATTAAGCAAATAGATTTATCCGATTTGGTCAATAGAACATGGAACTCTATGAACAAAATGGTCACGAGATTGACTTTATGGCCAATGACTTCATGTGGTATAAATTTCCTCTAAGAAGTGCATTACTTTTGTACATTAGGGAAAATGTTGAAAAGTTTTATTAGCAGCAGTTCGGCCGTAAACAGAGAATAATTGTATTGTACTGGTGTGATCCTGCCGGCGGTTTTGTGGAAATTCCCTGGATCAGGCGTAATCCTATCGGTGCGGTAAATGCAATGGCCGCAGCTGAAATGACCGCAGAGCTTGGAAATCCGGCAGCCACAAAAACAGCCCGCAAATTTTGAGGCAGGCAAGATTTGCGGGCCGTATGTCAGTGAGGTTTTCTATTAAAATCCAAGTTTACTTTTAATCTCAGCAAAGGTTTCTACTGCGTAATCCAGGTCTTCCTTTTCATGGGCGGCGGACACCTGTGTCCTTATTCTCGCCTTGTTCAAAGGAACAACGGGGTAAGAAAAGGCAGTTGCGTAAATGCCTTTCTCCAGCAGAAGGGCCGACACTTTTTGTGCCAGCAGCGCATCGCCAAGCATTATGGGCACGATGGGGTGTATTCCTTCGAGTATGTTGAAACCGGCTTTTTTCAAGCTTTCCCTGTAGTAGAGGGTGTTTTTGGAGAGCTTCTTCCGCAGTACATCCGATTGAGTAAGAATATCCAGGACCTCAATGGATGCCGACGCGATTGAGGGAGTCAGAGTATTGGAAAACAGATAGGGGCGTGACCTCTGCCTTAAAAGACCGATTATTTCCCTGCGGCCGCTCACATACCCTCCGCTGGCGCCCCCTAATGCTTTTCCCAACGTTCCTGTTATAATGTCAACCCTATTCGTCACACCGCAAAATTCGGGTGTACCTCCGCCTTTTTCTCCGATAAAGCCAACGGCATGGCTATCGTCCACCATAACAAGCGCATCGTACTTTTCTGCCAGAGAACAGATTCCTTTCAAATCTGCGATAATTCCGTCCATTGAAAAAACACCATCCGTTACTATAAGGCGGAACCGTTTCCCGCTGGCTTCTTTCAGCCTGGCTTCCAGATCTTCCAGGTTATTATTCTTATACTTGTATCTTTGCGCTTTGCAGAGCCTTATTCCATCTATAATGCTGGCATGGTTCAATTCATCACTTATTATGGCGTCCTGTTCATTAAGTAATACTTCAAATACACCTCCGTTTGCGTCAAAGCATGAGGAATACAGTATGGTATCTTCAGTACTCAGAAAATCGGATAGTTTTTGCTCCAACTGTTTATGCAATTCCTGGGTACCGCAGATAAACCTCACCGACGACAGGCCATAGCCCCATCTGTCGTAACTGGCCTTTGCAGTATTTATGACATCGGGATTGTTCGCAAGGCCCAGATAATTGTTTGAACACATATTTAGCAAATGGATCCCATCTGCAATACCTACCCTGGCTCCCTGGGGCCCGGTTATTATTCTTTCTTCCTTCCAAAGACCGTCTTCCTTTATCTTTTGAAGCTCTGAACCGTAATAGCTTAAAGCATCTCTACTCATTCTTCAATACCTCCCCAGTTGAGAACGACTTTCCCGGAATTGCCGGACAGCATGGTTTCAAATCCCTTTTCAAAATCCATATAATTATATTTATGAGTTATAACAGGAGATATGTCCAGTCCGGACTTCAGCATTACCGTCATTTTATACCAGGTCTCATACATTTCTCTGCCGTAAATCCCCTTTATAGTTAATCCATTGAATACGACTTTGTCCCAGTCTATTATGGTGCCAGGCTTCTGCAGCCCAAGCACAGCGATTTTGCCGCCGTGGCACATGTTGTTGACAAGGTCGTTAAAAGCGCTGGGGTTTCCCGCCATCTCTAAGCCTACATCAAACCCCTCTTTCATCCCAAGTGATTTGGCAGCATCTTCAATGGACTCGTACTTTGTATTTATAGCCAACGTGACTCCGAGTTTTCTTGCAAGCTCCAGCCTGTATGGGTTCACATCTGTTATTACGACATATCTTGCCCCTGCGTGTTTTGCGACGGCGGCTGCCATTATTCCAATAGGACCTGCACCTGTGACGAGCACATCCTCGCCAAGCACGTCGAACGCTAAAGCGGTGTGCACGGCGTTGCCAAAGGGGTCGAAACAACTGATGAGGTCGGATGAAATGCCAGGCTCGCAGTGCCAGACATTAGTGACCGGTATGGACAGGTATTCTGCGAAAGCTCCCTGCCTGTTCACACCAATCCCGCTGGTATTGTTGCATAAATGCCGCCGTCCCGCCAGGCAGTTCCTGCATTTACCGCATACCACGTGTCCTTCGCCTGAGACAATATCGCCGGCTTTGAAGTCGTATACATTGCTCCCGACAGCTTCCACTGCACCGACAAATTCATGGCCTATGATCATGGGCGTACGGATGGTCTTCTGTGACCACTGGTCCCAATTATAGATATGTACGTCGGTGCCGCATATTGAGGTTTTGATTATTTTGACCAAAACGTCATTTATGCCTATTTCAGGGATAGGTACTTCGTCAAGCCACAACCCGGGCTTTGCGTATTTCTTAACAAGTGCTTTCATGCTTGTAGTTCCCATTACATAATCCCTCCAATTAAAATGAATATGTACAATTTATAACGCTAGTAGTTCAAGATATTGAACACTATCTTATAGAACTTATAAAGGAATGTCAACACTTTTTTTAGTATATAGAACAAAAAGTTCGATTTATAAAACATTGGTCCTGATATTATTGCTTAGCAGGTGAAACAAATATATAATCTATTTAAAAAGGAGTGTTAAATCTATGGATATACAACAGCCGCCAAATATAGGCCTCAATATAATGAATTCCCGCAAGCAGAAAAACATGAGCCTGGATACCCTGTCAAAGCGTTCCGGAGTGTCGAAGTCCATGTTGTCGCAAATAGAGCAGGAGAAGACAAATCCCACTGTTGCAACTGTATGGAAAATCGCACGGGCTTTGAACATTACAGTGGAAGAACTTCTTTTGACAAATGCCAATTATCAGGTAGAGGTACAAAGAAGCGAAGATGCACCTATCATATTATCGGATGACGGCTCATGTACAATTCGGGTAATTTCCCCGGTTCATATGACTGATAATCTTGAACTATATAATATGACCTTCAAGCCTTATGGCAAGCTATGTTCCACCCCTCATTATCCAAACTCTGAAGAATTCCTTACAGTGATATCAGGCAAGTTCAAAGTATCCGCAGGGAATAATTCCTCCACTCTTAATGAAGGTGATACAGGCCGGTACAGGGTAGATATCGACCACAAAATCGAGAACCTTTCAGATTCTGAAGGCAAGGCTTTTCTGGTTGTATGGTTCCCGAAGTAATAAAAACTTAGCAGTTATTAATCAATATATTTATCATTCACATCCTAGGCAGATCCGCCGGGAACATGGATACCTCCCATATTACCGGTGGAGAAAGTGCGTTTCATTCAAAAAGCGCTTATTCCAGGTTCCGGATGCATATCATGTCACAAATTTGAATAAAGTCGTCAGTTTCGTTAAAGAAATGAAAAAAAAACAATAATAAAATTTATCTAATACTATTATTATGTTTTTTAATTTTTTACGATATTCCTAACGCCAAACTAAAGCAGATGGATATCTGCTGTCCGATTATAACTATAATTACTGAGAGGTGAGTGAATTGGGTTATAGCGAGAAAACGGTTTACGGTAAGAAATCATATGTCATATCGAACAAAAATATGGAGTTATCTATTACAAAACAAGGCGGACACATGGCACCTGTTATATTTTATAAAGATACCGGCAAGCCTTTTGCGCCATATTTCATAAGTCCATGGCAGACGGAGGCCGGGGAGCCTCAGGAACCGAATTTAAAACCTTTAAGAGGTGACTTCTTTTGTATGCCGTGCGGGCTGCCTAAAGCTTTTAAGGATGAGGGATTTATGGCACACGGTGAGACGGCATCAGAAGACTGGCTTTTGGAAGATATAATAGAAGAGGAAGCCCTTACCCAATTAGTACTGCATATGGATACCCAAATAAGAAAAGGTACAGTAAAAAAGATAATCAGGCTCCGGGAGGGCAGCAATATTATCTATATAAGGCATGAACTCTCCGGCTTTGAAGGCAGCTTTAGTCTGGGCCATCATGCAACCCTGAATATTTCTGAAAGAGAAGGCCCGGCAATTTTATCGACTTCGCCTATAAAGTTCGGGTATACCCAACCACGAAAAAAGATGGAGTTTGAGAATAATGGGGAGTACTATTACCTTCAAGCATCAAAAAGGTTTGGCAGCATAAAAGATATACCCACAATATGGAGGGACAAGCCCAGTATTGACTGCTCAAAACATCCTGTGACTGATGGCTTTATGGGACTTATACAGTTGTATAGTGAAGTGGATGGCAAACCTGCCTGGACAGCAGTTTATTATCCGCAGGAGAATTTCATTTGGTTTGCGCTGAAAAATCCTGAAATACTTACTACAACCGTACTATGGATGGAAAACGGAGGAAGGCACACTTATCCCTGGAATGGGAGGACAAGGTGTCTGGGGATTGAAGATAACTGTGTGGCTATGGGAGATGATGAATTAAATACTGAATTAAGAAGTGAATTGGATAGTAATGGGATACGCTATGAACATATTTTAAATAGAGAAAAAAAGTTGTCTGTAAACTATATTCAAGGTGTGCAAAAGGTGCCTCCCGGGTATGGAGAGGTAAGGGACTTTGTTTTTGAAGAAGGTGGAATTACCGTTATTTCACAATCGGGGATGAAAATTGATATAGCAGTCGACTGGAAATACATTTACGCCTGAATTGAAGAATCGGTTGAGCACAAAGGAAACAGAGAGGAGTAGAAATGGACAAAAGAAAGAATATCAGTACAAAGTGGAAGTATATAGACGAGGTTGGGACATTCGAATGGGAAAATCCACATGCAATAAATCAGCTTTATTTTCCCTTATGTAATGAAGCGGGGATGATGTCATCCGTTACACCAAGATTGAATGGAGATGCAAAAACCGGACAGAACTCGTTCCTATCCCTTCCGGTATCCATAGAAGACCTCCACAATAACCGGTCTTCAAGAAACTTCTGGGTATATAACGGCAATCTCGGAGCTTATTCCATTACGGGAAATTCAGCAAAACAAATCTCCGAGCGGTTTACAGAAAATGAAAAAAGTGATATGGTGGTAAAAGGTACGTTCCTTGCACATACGCTTACAAGAAAAGATTCCAAAGCAGGTATTAAGTCCGAGATCATAACCTTTTGTCCAGCGGCGGAAGATACGGTGGAGCTTATGTGGGTAAAAATCACCAATACAAGCAATGCTGATATTTCGCTGACACCTACCACTGCTATACCTATTTTTGGACGTTCGGCAGATAATATCCGCGACCACAGGCATGCTACTTCGCTCATGCATAGAATGATGCTCTATGACCATGGGCTTTCCATCAAGCCAACGATACATCATGATGAGCGGGGGCATGAACCAAATGAAACCTTGTATTTTGTATTGGCTGCAGGCGGCAATGGAGAAAAGCCTGTCGGACAGTTCCCCACGGTAAGGGAATTCATAGGTGAGGGAGGAAGCTTTGACTGGCCCCAGGCCGTGGTTCAGAATACTGAGCCTTACAAAGTTCCGCCAAACAGGCGCGACGGTATGGAGGCAATTGGCGCTATCCGTTTCAGCAATATAAACCTTGCTCCCGGGCAAACCAGAGAGTATATTGTCATTTGCGGAATTACAAACGAAGAGGATACCATTTCCCGCTGCATAGATCGATATGGAGACAGCAATAAAATCAGGAAAGCGCTTGCCGATAATGAAGCTTTCTGGAGACATAAAGTGGAGGCGGTGACTTTTGGTACCGGTAATAGTGACCTTGACAGGTGGATGCGCTGGACCGCACTTCAGCCGGTACTCAGGAAAGTTTTGGGGTGCTCGTTTCTGCCTCACCATGACTATGGAAGAGGAGGACGAGGCTGGAGAGACCTCTGGCAGGACTATCTTGCACTTCTGCTGCAAAGTCCTGAAGATGCCAGAGAAATTTTAATTTCCAACAGTGCAGGAATCAGAGCAGATGGAAGCAATGCTACTATTATATTAAAAGGAGCTGGGAATTTCACTGCAGACCGGAATAAGATATCCAGGGTATGGATGGATCACGGGGTATGGCCTTACTATACTATAAAATTATATATTGACCAGACTGGAGATATGGATATACTGTTTGAAGAAAATACATATTGGAAGGATCATCAGATCAGACGGGCAAAAGCAAGAGACAATAACTGGAGACCTTCTGAAGGCAACCTGCAAAAGACGGCTTCCGGGGATGTATACAGAGGAAGTGTATTTGAACATCTGCTTTTGCAGCATCTGGTGTGTTTTCATAACGTAGGCGGCTATAACAATATGAAGCTGGAGGACGGAGACTGGAACGATCAGCTTGATATGGCGCCTGACAGGGGAGAAAGCGTTCCTTTTACCGCATTTTACGGATGGAACCTGATATCGATGGCTGAATTGCTTCTGAAATATAAAGAACTCCGGTCGGTGAATACGGTAAAGCTGTGCAGGGAATTGACAATCCTGACGGGACTTGATGAAAAGATGGATTACGCACAGCCCGGGGGGAAAAGAGAAAGGCTGGGAAGGTATTTTGACGCCATTGAAAACGGACTTTCCGGTGGAAAAGCGGATGTAAACATAGACAGACTGGCAAAAGACCTTAAGGAAAAAGGAAAATCGGCGCTGGAGCATGTTCGGGAGAAAGAGTGGATAGAGTCCGATACGGGATACAGCTTTTTCAACGGTTATTACAATAATGACGGCGAACGGGTTGACGGGGACCACGATGGCAGCGTCAGAATGAATCTTACGGCTCAAACCTTTGCTATTATGTCGGGTGCAGCCGACAATGAGCAGGCATTGAGAGCCTACCATGCTGCCCAGGCTGTTTTAAAGGATCCCAATACGGGAGGCTACAGACTCACGACGCCTCTGGGGCCGAACACATGGAACTTTGGGCGCGGGTTTGCACTCATATATGGAGAAAAGGAAACAGGCGCCATGTTCAGCCACATGGCGGTAATGTTTATGAACGCACTGTATGGCAGAAACTTCGTAAGGCAGGGCTATGAGGTCTTTACAACAATATACAACCTTTGCACCGATACCGAAAAGGCCCAAATATACCCGGGGATTCCGGAGTATATTACCCATGAAGGCCGCGGCATGTACCATTATGTGACAGGATCCGCAAGCTGGCTGTTGCTCACCATGCTGACACAGGTCTTCGGTGTAAGAGGTGAAATGGGTGATCTGATACTGAATCCTAAGCTTGTTGCAGAACAGTTTGATGATACAGGCAATGCTGCAGTACGCGCTGTATTTGCGGGAAAGCAGCTGGAGATTCTTTATATGAATCCGGACCATCTGGAGTATGAGGATTATTTAATTAAGAGGGTTATTGTAAACGGTCTGGAAATGAAAATTCCAGCAGGGCAAAAAGAGGTAAAGATTTGTAAAAGTAATTTTCACAATATTTTCAAAGAGCCCAAAAACAGGATTTTAATATTGCTAAGCTGATAATTTATATAGTATAATTATTTATAGTGACAAAAAGCGACAAAATTCATTGTTTCAAACTTAAATAGAGTAACACATACAGAATAATGCCTCGCTATTAAGGGAGAGGATTAAATGCTGAAAAACTCGGTCAGGTATAAAATTGTGTTTACACTGGTTATCATTATATTGCCTTTTCTCATTATAATGAACTGCAGCAATATTTATTATCTCAGGCTAAGCAGACAGCAAATAGCCCAGGCCAGCGTCAGTGCCACCAGCTTGTATATTCACCAGGTAGATAAATCAATCGATGAGATCGGGAGCTACCTGTTTAATCTCTCTTCAGTAAACCGTAATCAGGTCAACGAAAATATTATCGACCTGAACAGCAGAGATGAAACTACGCGCTTTTATGCGAATTACAATCTGGCTCGGCAAATTCAGAATGATATTGCGCTATATAAGCTGGCCAGTTTCTTATTTGTGTATACTAAAGATTATGACAACTATCTGTATGCCTATAGCAGCGATACCACATTTCGGGAGCGCCAGGCTCTGAAGGAATATACAAAAACGCAGTTTATAGGGGAGAATACCGGAGAGTATAATAATTGGAACATTGTAACCGTAAGCGGACAAAATTATTTATTAAGGGTTGTTTATAGGAACAATGCATATATCGGTGCTTTTATCAATTTTAATGAAATTGCCAAGCCGTTGTACAATATAAACAATAAGTATGACGGCTCTTTTATATTTTCTGATCTGGATGGGAACCCTTTGACCAACGGAGAATTCGTTGAAGAATATGCAATTGATCTGACAGGTGATTTAAAAACGTACTATTTATCCGGGAAAACGAAGAAGTTTGTTATTACCGGAGGCAAATCCGGTATCGGTGATTTTCAACTTTTAGTAGCCCTTCCCGATAAAAATATTCTCGAGGGCTTAAACTTCATCCAGTATTTTATTCTGATCATATCTATTCTGGCTATCCTGATTTTACCCTTCCTGCTTTATATAATTTATCTATGGGTGCTCAAACCGATGAGAAAATTGGAAACGGCTATCGGAAAGATTCAGGAAGGCGATCTGGACTACCGGATCCGTGGCGGGAAGTCTTCAAGAGAATTCATGGAATTGTACCATGCCTTTAATTCAATGGCGGGTCAGATAAAGGCTCTGAAGATCAACGTTTATGAAGAAATCATTGAAAAGCAGAAAATGGAATTGCGATATTATCAGACACAGATCAAACCGCATTTTTTAATGAATGCACTGGCCACTATTTCCAATTTTGCGCATATGGGCAGGGTTGAATCCATGTATGAATTCATTTATTACCTGTCAAACTATATAAGGTATATGTTTAAAAGTAATCTGAAGCTAGTACCGTTAAAGGATGAAATGGAGCACGTCAATAACTATCTGTCCATGCAGGAACTTCGCTGTTCAGGATATCTGTCCCATGTGACAGATATCGGTGCCGAAACGGAAGACTCCTTGATCCCGCCATATATCATTCACACTTTTGTGGAAAATGTCACCAAGCATGCCATGACATTTAACAAAAACGTGAATGTTTTTATAAAGGCGGAAGCTGCAGAAATTGATAAGGAAGCCTTTATAAGAATTATAATCGAAGATGACGGCAGGGGAATGACGGAAGAGGCTATCATGGAGATCAACAATGACTTGAAGAACAAGGACGACGGGAAGAGCATCGGAATATGGAACATAAAGCAGACTTTGAAACTGATCTATTCGGGCAGGGCAAAAGTAATTGTATCCAGGTCAGATTTACCTGGAACGATAGTCGAGATCATGATACCTGAAGAGAGGTGAACATATGAATATACTTATTTTTGACGATGATATAAGTACTGTTCAGATGTTAAAAAGTACAATTAACTGGAAAGAACTTGGAATAAATGAAATATATTCAGCTTACAGTGTCGATCAGGCAAAGGAACTCTTCAGAAATAATTCCGCCATTGATATTATGCTTTGCGATATAGAAGCACCCGGAGGCACCGGTATTGACCTGCTCCGGTGGGTTCGTGAGAATTCCTTCGGAACGGAGAATATCTTCCTTACAAACCATGCGGAATTCAACTATGCGAAGGAAGCCATCCAGCTTGGGTGTATTGATTATATTATAAAGCTGTCCCCTTTATCTGTAATCCAGGAAGCTATACAGAAGGCTATAAATAAGGTGAAACTGAATAATCTGGTGCATCAGTATAAGTTTTTTGAAGAGTATTGGGCTCAAAACCATAGCATCATTACGGAACAGTTCTGGAAAGAACTGCTGCTGGAAAATAAAACTATTGGCAGGAATGAACTGGAAGACATGGTGAGGACAACAAAAGTTGATATTGACCTGAATGAAAAATATCTTGTGACATTAATTTCTTATCTGCGTTATCAGAATTTGAATGAAAAGCTGGATGATCCCTCTCACCGATTTATTATGAAAAACCTTGCTTTACAAATCATACTTGATGAAGTGAAAGCAGGGAATATTATTTTTATCGAAAAGGGTACCAAAACATATCTTTCACTAATCCTGGAAGAATCGAAGGCGGAGAAAATCGGAATAGAAAAGCTTAAAAAAAACCTTGGCAGTTTTATCGCTTTTTGCAATTCAAATCTGGAATGCAATGTTAACTGCTATGTTGGACATTTTGTTCACTGTGAAGAGATAGGCCTGCTGGAAAAAAAACTTGAAGACATTGATCTGAACAATGTTTGCTTTATTAATAAAGTTTTTGACGCAACGGAATATGGAAGAAGTCAAAAGAAAAACAGTCCTGTTATGCCAGACACAGCCAAATGGGCAGATATGCTTAAAAAAAGTGAAAAATCCCAACTGTTTATTTCAGTGAAGAATTATATCGAAGATGCTGCAAAAATGTCAGAAATAGATGCCAGCTTTATGAATGCTTTTCTGCAGGATTTTCTGCAGATGGTGTTTTCTGTACTTGAACAGGAACATGTTCAGGCTCACAAATTGTTTTCAGATGAAAAATCGGATCTGCTTTACAAACATGCGGTGAATTCACTTTATGATATGCTCAGATGGGTGGATTTCACAATCAACAAAGCCTCCGATTATATCAACGAGATACGGAAACTGAAAACTGTAGTGGATCAGATCAAAGAGTATATTGAGCTGAATTATAACAAAAATATTTCCAGGAATGATATTGCTAATAAATTTTTCTTAAATCCGGATTATTTGTCCAGGACCTTCAACAAGGAGACGGGTATATCCATTCCCGAATATCAGTCAAAGCTGCGCGTTAATAAGGCATCACAGCTGCTTAAAACGGGAATGAGCATCAGTGAGGCGGCGGCTTTTGTGGGATATGATAATTTTTCATATTTTTCAACCGTTTTCAAAAGAATTACGGGCATTACCCCTGTAGAATTCCGTAAAAGAAGTTAAACTCATTTCTTAAGTAAGTCATTAAATCGAAAAAGGTAGTCAGTTTTCTTGAAGATATCATACATAAAAAATAATAGAATTATACCTGTAAATAATCAATACAAATAAGGAGGAAATACTTATGAAAATGATTAGAGGGCTTTTCAAGGTGACAGGCCTGCTGATGGCTATGGCTATATTGTTGGCTGCCTGCGGCAGCAATAATGCGGCTACATCGTCTGAAGGCCAGGCAGGTACAGTGGGCACTGAAAGCGCTAAACCGGCAGAAGCAGAGAAAATTGTCTTCGCTTCCGTAGGCTGGGGGGAACAGGCACGTGACCAGGAGGCGGTAACGAACAAATTAAAAGAAATTACCCTGAATAAGATCAATGTTGAAGCGGATATAATGATAATCAACGTTTCAACATATGCCCAGCAGCTTAATGTAATGATGGCCGGCGGCGAGGATCTTGATGTGTTCTTCCTGCCTTTTGGTACTTCGGTGAGCTCCTTGGTAACCCAGAACCAACTGATGCCACTCAATGCTTTGCTGGCAAGTGAAGGACAGGCTATTACCGAATCACTGGGGAGCCTCATTCAATACGGCAATTTAAAGGGCGAGACCTATGCAGTTCCTTTCAATGGATCAAAGGTATATCCTGCGGCAATTGTAATGAGAGAAGACTTGATTAAAAAATATAATCTGAATCTGGATGATGTAAAAAGTTATAAAGATCTGACAAAGATATTTGACGTAATTAAGAAAAATGAACCCGAGATGGTTTGTATCGCACCAAACAACGGCAGCCTGCTGTCCAGCTATGCGTTGGGGGACAAAATCGATAAGATTGATGTGATTGGGGACAGTATGGGGGTTTTGCTCGGCAATGATAGTTTAAACCTTGTAAATCTGTACGAGACTGAGGAGTATAAGGATTTGGTTTATACGCTGAGGGAATGGTACAACAAGGGCTATATTCTTAAAGACGCAGCGACGACTACTGAAAGCGGAAGTGTTATGTACAATGAGGGAAAAGTATTTTCCTATTTCTATATAGATGTTCTGGATACAATTGAAAAAGCGTACCATCATGCCGGCATAACTCAACAGGGACAGCAGACGATGGTCAAAGCTCTGAATAAACCTGTGATCAGTTCCTCCGTTGGCTTCTACAGCACAGGAATCAGCTCGCAGAGCAAACACCCTGAGGCGGCAATGAAGTGGCTCAACCTGATGTATAAGGATGCTGAAGCTGTAAATACTCTTTACTGGGGCGTGGAAGGGAAAAACTTTGTAAAGGAAGATGACGGCACTATCTCATTTACACCGGAAGAAGCGGCAAACAGGGGATACGATCTGCCGTTTAACTGGATGTTCGGAAATACGGAACTGCAATATTCCTTTAAGGATTCAGGACAAAAAGCTGACTATTTTGCACAGCGGGTTAAACAGAATGATTCTGCCGAATTGTCAAAAGCGTTTGGTTTTTCTTTCGATATCACTCCCGTGCAATCACAATACACTGCTGTCAGTAATGTGACAAGCCAGTATCAGAGAGCCCTGGAATGCGGAAGCATTGATCCGGCTGTTCACCTTCCGGAATTTATTCAAAAATTAAAAAAAGCAGGGATTGATGAAGTTATAGCTGAGAAGCAAAAACAACTCAACGCATGGGCTGCTGAAAACAAGAAATAGCAGCGGTGAGCTCAAGCCTGTCAAAGCTAGGATAAACCCCCATGAAGACCAAACTCTGACAGGCTTGCTTGCTATGTGAATAAGGAGAAATTCAATGCGTACAGAACACGCTATTAAAAAGAAAAAAACAAATATATACATGTACTTAATGATGTTGCCGGGACTTATATATTTGCTTATAAACAACTATATACCAATGGCGGGCATTTTCATTGCATTCAAATCCATTAATTATGCAAAAGGGATTTTCAGGAGCGACTGGGTTGGTCTGAGAAATTTCGAATTTCTGTTCCAAACCTCGGATGCCTTTGTTATTACAAGAAATACTCTGCTTTATAACATTACATTTATTATTATCAGCAATGTTTTGGGAATTATGCTGGCAATATTTCTAAATGAGCTTGTATTCAGGAAGCTTGCAAGTATTTATCAGACGGTATTATTACTGCCGTCCCTTGTTTCAATGGTAATAGTAAGCTATCTTGTATATGCTTTTTTAAGTGCCGAAAACGGTTATTTTAATAAAACACTGTTGCCTTTGCTGGGGATTGGAGAAATTTCATGGTATAGTACCCCGAAATTTTGGCCATTTATTCTGACTCTCGTAAACGAATGGGGGAATGCGGGGTTTTCAGCCATTATCTATTTAGCATCTGTTGTGGGAATTGATAAATCATATTATGAGTCAGCCATGATAGATGGAGCATCGAAGTGGACACAGATAAGAACGATTACTTTACCCCTAATAAAGCCGACTGTTATTATTTTAGTGCTTATGAGCATCGGTAGAATATTTTATTCTGACTTTGGATTATTTTATCAGGTTCCGTTGAATTCCGGAATGCTGTTTTCAGTGACAAGCACACTGGATACTTACGTTTACCGCGGACTTATGCAGCAGAATAACATAGCAATGTCATCGGCTGCAGGCGTTTATCAGTCTTTAGTAGGTTTTATACTGGTCATGCTGGCGAATTTTTTAGTTAAAAAATTTGACAGTGAAAATTCGCTGTTTTAAAGGGGATTTAAAATAAATGAAAATGAAAAAGAACGAAGATGTTGTTTTCCAATACATTGTCAATATTATACTGTTCTTAGTGGCAGTTTTGACCTTAATGCCATTTGTGATCCTGTTCATGTCATCATTCGCCTCTGAAAAATCTCTGGTGCTGAACGGTTATAAATTTATCCCCCAAGAGTTTAGTCTGGAGGCCTATTCATATATTTTCAGAAGAGCGGATACGATTTTTCGTTCTTACTTTATAACTGTTTTTATTACGGTCGTAGGCACGGCAGCGGGCTTGATCCTTACCACCACACTTGCTTACCCTCTTTCGAGAAAAGATTTTACCAAGAGGAATCTCTTTTCCTTTATTGTGTATTTTACGATGCTGTTTAACGGCGGACTGGTTCCATCTTATATGATGTGGACAAGGGTTTTTAATATTAAAAATACAATCCTGGCATTAATTATCCCGGGTCTTCTTATGAATGCATTCAACGTGCTTTTAATGAAGAATTACTTCAGTTCAAATATCCCAAAGGAGCTAATTGAAGCTGCACAAATTGACGGTGCCGGAGAATTCAGGATATTTTTAAAGATCATACTTCCGCTGTCACTGCCGATTATGGCCACAATAGGTCTCCTTACAGGACTTGCATATTGGAACGACTGGATAAACGGACTTTATTATGTAACTGATTCAAACTTGTTCAGTATCCAGGTTCTGCTCAGCAGGATCCTGTCGGATATTCAATTTATGCTTACACGAACAACAGCCACCGGCATAAGTAGCACCAATATATCAAGTATCCCGAGCGTTTCTATCAGAATGGCTATTGCCGTATTGGGAATTATACCGATTATGATTATTTTCCCGTTTTTTCAGAAGTATTTTGTTAAGGGAATGACCATCGGTTCGGTAAAGGGCTGAGGCACAGTGTTTTTTATAAAATAAAATGGTGGAGGGATTAAACTGGATATTGATTTCACGGCTCAACTGGCGAAAAAGCTTAGTATGGCTATTCAAATTGAGACAACTGCAGAAAAAGGTTTTTTGCAAAAAAAGTTTTTTCAGTTTCGTGATTATTTAAAACGGGCATTTCCTCTTGTTCACAAATATCTTACCTGTACGGTTATTTTAGATGCCAGCCTGGTTTTTCACTGGAAAGGCGAAAAAAGCGATGCTCCGATGGTACTGCTGGCTCATATGGACGTAGTTCCGGCAGAAGAACCGCAGTTGTGGATGCATCCGCCGTTTGAAGGATTTGTTGACGATGAATATATTTGGGGGCGGGGTGCAATAGATGACAAGCATCAGATCATCTTTCAGCTTGAAGCTGTAGAAAGGCTGCTTAAAACCGGTTTTTGCCCTCAACAGGATATCTATCTTTGTTATGGACATAATGAAGAGACAATGGAGAAGCCTTCCGGAGCTCAGGAAATAGTTAAATACCTGAAACAAAAAAACATTTGTGCCGGATTGGTTTTGGATGAGGGCGGAGGCGTTTTTGAGGGGACGATATTTGAAAGCTCCGATTATTATTCCTTTGTTTCACTGTGTGAGAAGGGTTACGCGGACATTCTATTGACAGCAGTATCTAAAGGAGGACATAGTAGTTCACCTTGCGGGAAAAGCGCCTTGAACCGTGTCACTGCCGCCGCGTGCCGTGCGGAGGATATGCTTGCCCGGACGAAGGTCACTGAGATCGTAAAACAATTGTTTCGTGGACATTCCTCATTAGCTGACGAGTCGGAAATAATCCGGCAGCTTCAAAAAACCAGCGACGGAAGGGCCATGCTCCGATCAACGGTTGCCTTCACGATGGCGAAGGGAAGCGCAGCGCCCAATATACTGCCACAGCAGGCAACTGCGGTACTGAATTGCCGGCTGCTGCACGGTGATACGGCTGGGAACCTGCTTGGACGAATACAAAAGCTTACTGCGCCTTACGGAGTTACAGCAAGCATTTTAAAAAGCAATGAGCCGTCTGAGATCTCGCGGTGGGACAGCAGTGCCGCATTGCTTGTAAGAGAGATCATATCGGGAGTGTTTCCCGATGCTGCGCCGTGTCCCAGCATGATGCTGGGCGGAAGTGATGCCAAATATTATTCGGAGATTTCAGAAAATATATTACGCTTTGTACCTATAAGATTAACTCCGGAAGAAAAAAGCTGCATGCATGGAATAAATGAAAAAATTCCTCTGTCTGCACTTGAACCAGGTGTAATATTTTATCAGGAACTAATGCGCAGGTATTCATTGCAATCGTGATGAAGCCGGCAAATGAATGAGGGGGTATATGAGTTGGAAGAAAATCAATATGGATTGCAGGAAATCGCACATAATATTTATATTATAGAGGAATCCGATGTTTGCATTTATGTACTGATCGGCACTGAAAGTGCGGTGGTTATTGATACCGGCTACGGAAGCTTTAACCTTTACGAAGCTGTCAGGAAGCTGACGGACAAACCGCTCATAACAATCTGTACTCATGGACATCCTGACCACATTTTGGGCGCAGGATGTTTTGATGAAGTATACCTGAATGACAGGGATATTCCGGTGGCGGAGCTTTATGATGTGAGATATAAGAAGGAAGTAAAAGATCATATGCAGGAAAGATTCAGAATGAGTGATGCTCAAATTGAACAGTGGGTATGTTCCAAACCGCCTAAAAAGGCTATAATTTATCCTGGGATGGTGTTTAATCTGGGCGGGTACTCGCTCGAAACAGTTGACCTTTGCGGACATACATACGGAAGCATTGGGCTTATTTGTAAAGAAGCCCGTATCCTTTTTTCCGGAGACGGCGTTATAGAACGAGCCTGGCTGCATCTGCCCGAGTCGGCCAGCGTTCAGCGGTATTATGATACGATTCAAATGCTTAATTGCAGAGAAAGTGAATTTGATAAAATATACACAGGGCATAAAAATGCACATAAGCCTGTCAGCTTTTTGAAGGAGCTTACCGGTTTACTGGAACTTGTCCTTGATGAGAAGAAGGGCACGCCAATCAGCACAGGGGCAGGAGACGGGTTGCTTGCAGGCGCGGCTGGATGTCAAATTATATTCAGAGCTGAACATATAACAGAATAGGGAAGAAAATTATTGTTCCTATAGTAAACCAACGGTGCAATGAGATGAATTTAAAAATTGAAATGGGGTGCTTAAATGGCTTTGATTCATTGTGATTTTTTTTCTGAGGTACTGGGTATATCTACATCAATGTACGTGATTCTACCCCAGGCAACCGATACACAGATCGGGCTGCAAGGCAAAACGCGCAAGGGAAAACATCCTGTATTGTATTTACTCCATGGTTTATCGGATGATCATACAATTTGGTTGAGAAGGACTTCCATTGAGCGCTACGTGGCTCCTCTCGGAGTTGCTGTTGTCATGCCTGCAGTAAACAGGAGCTTTTATACGGATATGGCATATGGATACCGGTATTGGACCTTTATCAGTGAAGAATTACCAATGCTGGCGAGATCCTTTTTCCCCTTATCAGCTGAAAGAGAAGATAATTTTGTTGCCGGACTTTCTATGGGTGGGTATGGCGCATTCAAGCTTGGTTTGCGATGCCCTGATAAGTTCTGCGCAGCAGCAAGCTTATCAGGATGTTTTGATTTAAGCAATCTGGATGAGCATTTCCACGAAGAGCTGCAAAACATTTTTGGTGACAGTAAAAAAATGAAGGGCAGCGAGAACGATCTTTTTTATCTGGCTGAAAAATTAGCCGGATCGCAGGGCTTGAAGCCAAAACTATATCAATGCTGCGGTACGGAGGACTCCCTTAATGCAGAAAACCTCAGATTCTTCGATTTCTGCAAAAAGCTTCATTTGGATCTGACATATGAAGAAGAACCAGGCGATCATGAATGGGGATATTGGGATAAAAAGATCCAGCGTGTTCTGGAATGGCTGCCAATAAGTCAAAAAGGCTAAAATGAAAATAGCCAAACAGGGTGTAAACTATATGGAAAAGAATAGAGGCCCACTATTTATTGTGTAAAGGCAAAGAAAAAGCAACGGCCGGACTGGGGCTTGGTTTCCATGCGTACAATATGGGAAGAGCAATCAATATGGTGGGAGTAAAGAAGTTAATTGAAGCAATGTAGATAATCCTCCTTAATTTCGCATAAAATTCAAAATAGCACTGGACTTGAAAATTTTCTTTCAAATCCAGTGCTATTTTTCTTGTTTAAACGCCTAAAAGCCTGATAAAATCAGGCTTTTAGAGCAAATTTTGGCGGAGAGAGAGAGATTCGAACTCTCGGAGCCTTTAACAGCTCACACGATTTCCAGTCGTGCGCCTTAGACCAGCTCAGCCATCTCTCCACATAAAATATTCAATTCAGCCTTAAGCCGCTTTTATATTTTACATTACACCATGGTACTTGTCAACAACAAACTGCCAATAATCATCTATAGCCTCACTTATAGGCAGAACGTTCCTCCTGACACATGTATTGACAGTGTAATTAAGCCCGGTTAGGTATACAATATAGTTATGAAATACCCTTAACAATAAATTTAGCCGGCTGGATGGCCGGCTGCTTTTTTATTCCTTTCCGGTTGTCTGCCAATACAACTCGCGTTATGTAAACAGGAATTATTTATTATGTTTGCATAACTGTAATTGGGCATTTACAAAATCGTATTGGCTATTCAATACTTCGTGGCAGCTAAGAAAGATATTTTCCTGTGAAATTTTTCGTATTTCATTTATTTCCTCAAGATTTTTATACAGGCAAGTCTTTACATCCGGATCCAGGCCCTTTGTATTCATTATGATATCAATGGCGGCGTCCACAGATAATGCACGTCGATAGGGCCTTTCTTCGGTCAGTGCCGTAAACATATCACTTATGGCCAGTATTCTTGAACCCAAATCAAGCTCATCGGCCTTCAGTCTGAAGGGATATCCGGAACCATCCAGTTTTTCATGGTGAAAGGCCGCCCAGTTTCGGACTTTGCCAAGGCCTGGTATGGAATCTATAATTCTGTATGTATGGTATGTATGAGTTTTAATAATATTGTACTCATGCTTGTCAAGGGGCCCCGGTTTTTCCAGAATCCTTTCAGATATGGCCAGTTTGCCAAGATCATGCATCAGGCCCGCACAATGCATGAGCTCACAGTCTTCTTTGATGAAGCCCAGCTTTGAAGCAAGACTGCTCGCACTGGTTGCAACTCCGATTGAATGGGTAGCAGTAAATTTGCTTCTGAAGTCGATTATTCTATGTGCTACGTTGGCGAACTCCAACAAACTCTTGTTGTTCAATGTTACCAAATAGGAAGACATTTCATTCTTGATCAGCTCATCAAGGTAGGGGTTGACAAGATCAAACCAAAAATATGGCTTGGGTGCAAGAGTTTCAAATGCTTCCACAACTTCCGGCATAAACATTGTACCTTTGCATCTTTCAACATGGTTTAGGATGAATTTTCTCTGATCCAGGATTTCCTTATTCCTATTGATGAGTATATCAATTCTGTCAGCCAGGTGAAGTACATGGCTGGCCACAGGTATTTCATAAGTATCAAGATGTCCTTCATTCTGTTCTTCCCAAAAGATGTGATGGAACTTGATTATCTCAGCGGCAGCTTTCAATTCCTCAGAGTCACTGAGGATAAACCAACCCTTATAGCCATGGGAATGTCTCTGTATAACCGAATTTCCGTAATCAAATTCAAAAAGGGAGTTTCTTTCCGAAATGTTGACAGCACCACAGTCATGAAGCAGGCTTGCCAAAACGATATCTTTCAGCTCCCGGTCTGAAAAATTCAATTGCTTTGCTATACTGAATGCTATATATGTGACCCGCTTGTGATGATTAGTCAAACTTCGGTCAATTAAATCAATTGCGCCTGAGAGGGATAAAACCATATTTATAATTGGAATTTGAAGATCCATTTTATCACCTTCTATACCTTTATATATTAATTTACGACATAATCTAAAATTATTTTACTATAAACTAATTACATTTGGAATGAAATTTAAGGTGAAATATCCATAAAAATGCTGGATTATAGATGGTAAAGTTGTATATACAGGTTTTGTGTATTTTCTCCGATATAATACATTTAAGGGTATGGATTCCAAGTTGTGACTTCTATGATACCATCAGTCACTATTTTTTAACATATTTTACACTTTAATATTGCAAATTCTACATCTTTCTTCAAATAACCTATAAACTTTAATCAAAATATTTCGTATAATTTATATTAATAGCTGAGTGGATAGTGACAGGGGGGAATCCGGTTGCAGGAAGTGGAAAAACTGTTTGTTTATTTTACCATATACAGCTTTATTGGATGGTTTTGTGAATTTATATTCTGTTCCTTTTTATCAAAGAGAATTGTAAACAGAGGTTTCCTGGCGGGACCGGTGTGTCCTGTATACGGTTTTGGAGCTCTTTTTATTATATGGCTGCTGGGACCTGTAGCCTTCAGCTTGCCGTTCATTTTTATAACCGGTATGGTGATTACAAGCATTGTTGAGTATATAACAGGCTGGCTGCTTGAGACTTTTTTCGGAACAAGATGGTGGGATTACAGTCATAAGAGGTTTAATATGAAAGGCCGGGTATGCCTGGAAAATTCCATTTGTTTTGGGATGATGGGTGTCCTGCTGATAGAGGCCATTCATCCAATAACGGTAAAGCTGGTTGGGAACATACCATCTTTTTATTTAATGATTATAAATATTTTATTGGTTGTGGTCTTTATCATGGATAGCATTTTTACACTTAATACGCTGGTAAATCTTAACGAGCGGCTCAGAAAACTATATGAATTTACAGAAGAACTCCGTAAGAATACCGATATTCAGGAGTGGTTCAATGAGCGGGAATTCCTGAAAAGCTTTGAAAAGCTGAAAATGATCATAGAAGAAGGCAAGGCCGGTTTAAATCAAAAGATAGGAATAGGAAGAACAAGTCTTAATAATAAACTGGAGGAAAGTAGGGCAAATATAAATCATATAATTGAAGAGAGCAAAACTGGTCTTAACCAGAAGCTTGAGGAAAATAGACTGGAACTGAATAAAAAGTTGAGGGAAAAGTTTGAGTCCCTCACTGCCAAAAGAGGCAGCGGGCACAGGATAATCAAAGCTTTTCCTGGAATGCGCAGTGTCAGGTATAACGTGCAGCTGGGTCATTTGAAGGAAGTTCTAAAAGAATTGAAACAAAAGGTGACTAAGTAAGAAGTGGTTGATATTAAAAGCACATGTTAAAAAATACGAAAATAACATATAAAAGTTCCTGCTGTTACGGGCCTGTAAATATGCAGGTCTTTTATGTTTTTTATTGACAGAGCTGTTACTGATGTATATACTGTATATGTAACACACATAACAGTATATACATCCGAACGGGGAGGGTATAAGTGAAAATTATTATTTCAAATACTTCGGGTATACCTATTTATGAGCAGATAAAAGAGCAGATCAAAAGTGCTATTCTTTTGGGGGAGGTGGAAGAGAATGAACTTCTGCCTTCCTTGCGCCAGCTGGCCAGAGACCTGAAAATAAGCGTTCTTACCACAACCAGAGCATATACCGAACTGGAGCAGGAGGGGTATGTGACAAATGTTCAGGGAAAGGGCTGCTATGTTATGGGAAGGGGTTCTGAATTAATCCGTGAACAACTGCTAAGAGAAATAGAGGATAATCTGATTTTGGCGATTAAATCAGCAAAAAGGGCGGGGGTATCGGAGGAAGAACTTATAAAAATGATTAAAATACTTATGGAGGAGGATGTAGATGAGTAATGTTAATGTTATAGAAATAGATGGCCTTTGTAAAAATTATCATAAGTTTAAGCTGAAAGATATAAGCTTTTCATTGCCAGAAGGTTATATCATGGGGCTCATAGGGCCAAATGGGGCGGGCAAAACTACAACCATAAAACTTATGCTCAACATGATAAAAAAGTCAGGCGGGGATATAAAAATTTTTGGTCTGGACAGTATTAACGACCAGGGCAGGATCAAGGAAAACGTAGGTGCTGTATTCGATTCCAGTTATTTTGTACAGGATTGGAAAGTTAAGCAGGTAGAAAAATCAATTGGCATCTTTTATTCAACCTGGGATAGCAAAAAGTTTCAGAATATGATTAAAAACTTTGGTCTGGATCAAAATAAAAAGGTTAAAGAACTTTCCCGGGGAATGCAGATGAAATTAATGGTGGCCTGCGCCTTGTCTCACGATGCCAGGCTGCTGATTCTTGATGAGCCCACCAGTGGGCTGGATCCTGTGGCCAGAGATGAATTTCTTGACATTTTATCGGAATTTATTCAGGACGGTAAAAGAAGTGTACTGTTTTCTACCCATATAACCTCTGATTTGGATAAGATTGCAGATTATATTACGTTTATAAATAATGGTAATTTATTTTACACCGGAGCCAAGGATGATTTTATAGACGGTTTCAGAATGGTCAAGGGGGGCAAAAATGATCTCGGTATTGAACAGGAAAGGAAGCTTATGGGTATAAGAAAGTATTCAACAGGCTTTGAAGGATTGATTAAGGCTAGTGATATCAGGAGCTTTAGCAACATGAGCTGTGAACCTGTTTCAATAGACGATATTATTATTTTTACCAGCAAAGGAGGCAGTAATAATGAATAATGTTATAAAAATGATAAAACTTGATATTTCGTTAATCAAACCATATTCCAAATCGCTGCTGATAGTTTTTCTGGTTCCGTTGATCGTAATATCCGGCACACAGGATATAATTTCTGGAATAATATTTTGTATGAGTATTATGGCAATGACTTCAAGCTATACCTTTTCCATAGCTGAGAAAAACGATCTGAACAGGCTTTATGGATTACTGCCCGTGACCAAAAGAGATATTGTAACAGGCAGATATATGTTCTCAGCACTTATAGGAGTTATTGCTGTTTTATACGGAGTAATAATTAATGCCGTAGTTCTGACACTTACAAAAAAATCATTTTCATATCAGGATACGGTAATAGCAGTAAGTGTGGGATTGATTCTGTATACATTGTTTACGGCGATACAACTGCCGGGACTTTTCAAGTTTGGTGCCATTAAAGGCAGATTTATTACTTTCATACCTTTTTTAGGAATATTCCTGGTCGGGGTTATAGCTAAGGGCGTCGATCTGGAAAATCTTCAGAAAATTCCCGATATTGCCGTATTAAATAATGTCTCCGCCTTTTTTGCGGTCTCAATTTTGCTGGATATTATAATATATGGCATTTCAATGGGATTTACTCAGAAATTGTATGATGGAATGGAACTATAGCATTTTCCTGGAAGATTATGGAAAAATAAAAAACTTGAAACACTGCGGTTTTCCGTGTAGAATAATATATGCTGAAGTTAGTTGTTGAGATACTATATATAAAAAATAACTTCAGCTAACCTTGGAGAGGTATCGAAGTGGTCATAACGGGGCTGACTCGAAATCAGTTTGTCGGAAACGGCACGCGGGTTCGAATCCCGCCCTCTCCGCCACAATTTGTCCTAAAAGCCTGATTTTATCAGGCTTTTAGGCGTTTTCACAAGAAAAATAGCACTGGATTTGAAGGAAAATTTTCAAATCTGGTGCTTTTTTAAATTTTGTGCGAAATTAAGCAGAATTATCTCCTACATTGCTTTAATTAGTTTCTTTACTCCCACCATATTTATCGCTCTTTTCATATTGTACGCAAGGAAACTGAGCCCCAGCTCGGCCGTTGCTTTTTCTTTACCTTTACATAATAAATAGTGGGCTCCATGATACCACTTGACTGTCCCGAAGGGATGCTCCGACAGGCACATGCGTTCCTTTATCTTCGGAATGTCTTCTCTTATTCTAAGTACAACCTTTTTTGCTGGTGAGTAATCCCTTCTGTCAAAGGTATGGTTAAATGGATTTAACGGAATTTTTTCATGGATCGGAGTAAGCTTACATCTTATGCTTCCATACATCCTTACAGGCACGTATTTTGTTTCAGAACCGAAGCTTACGGTTTTATGGGATTTTGATGGTGTACATTTGTTGGGACACTGTCGGCAGGCATCTTCATTGGCATAAATGGTATTTGTTCCTCTCATTTTTTTTTAGATAGGATGTTGCCCATAGGACAGGTTACAGTTCCATTTCCATTCCTTAAAAAGCAGCTTATTTTCGACTGCTCCTGCACTTCTACTTCTATGGAGGTATTTTCATAGCAAGCTGGCAGCACTCCTGCAGATATGCATTTTTGTATGTCCTCCGGTTTTGTGGAATTTCTATCTTCATCCCTGATTTCAGCTTCCACATAATCTATTGTATACAGCCTTCTATGTTTGTCATACTTTAGAGCTACGTTGGGGACTATTCCGTTCATTACACAGTTCAATATGTCTTCACGGCTTTCATAGCCTTTGTCTGCTACAGCCTCAATTGTTTTAACTTCAAGTATCTCTTTTACCTGTTCAACCACCTGGCAGAGAAGTCCCTGGTCAGTATTGTGATTTGTTACTTCATATTCGGCAATAAGATGGCTGCCTCTATCCACTGCAGTTTGAACATTGTAGCAGCAGTTGAAGCCATCCTTAGTATGCATGCGGTGGGCTTCCGGATCAGCCATGGGTGATTCATTCCCTGGTTATTCTCAAGATGGTTTTGTTATCTCACCCATATATCAATATAAAACTATTTTTGCGGTGATATCTATAATTATGGCGTCATAATTTGTTCTCAATCCGAGCCTGCAAAAAAGTAAAAAAATAATTTTCTCGATAGCATTTTTTAGCAATAATCTTAAGTTTTTTATATTACATTATATCAATATAGGTATTTTCCATTATTTTTTCTTTGATTTAGCTATTATCTCAATATTATGTTTAGCTTTAGCCCTAATTCTAAGAGGAATCAAGGTTAAAAGGTATCAATATACTTCTTTTATTTTTTAAAAGTTCCATGCAAAATAAATATGAAGCCAATCAATATAAAACATAATCCTAATATAAAAGGTAATAATCCTCCTGTTTCTATAATTGAAGTAAGGTACTTTCCAGGGGGTGTATTCCAAGAGCCAAGTTTCACATATAAATTACTGCTCTGAATATAAACGATACAAAAAAGGATAATACCAAAAGACATTAAGCTAATACCAGATATAAGTTTATTCATATTCATACCTTTCATTATGGTTATTTTTAACATTCATATAATACTATAACTACATATTAGTTTCAACTATTTATTTAAATATATGGGAGATATTTGAAGAACATATTATAATATACAAGTCATGACAAAATAATTATTTAGAGGTTTTTATGAAGA
The DNA here is from genome assembly GCA_023426005.1 of Bacillota bacterium. Taxonomy (GTDB): domain Bacteria; phylum Bacillota; class Clostridia; order Acetivibrionales; family DSM-1351; genus Ruminiclostridium. The sequence continues at coordinate 42,461 of JAFABO010000234.1, forward strand.
GAAAGGTAAAAAAATAACTTATATTGGCACTTATTTGTGCTTTTTCTTTGTCGTCAGTTAGCATGATTTATGCCGAATCTGACAACAAACCTAACTCAAATAAAACAGCAGAGTATATCTATGGAATAACTTATCCCAATGGAACTAGTCTATCTGAACAAAAAGATTACTACCATGTTACTACTGTTAAGGATCCAACTTTTGACGGCATAGTAAATGAAAAGGTAATATTACTGTACCCACTAAAAGGGAAATGAAGGAAAGGTTTCTTAAAAAATTCGGGAAGGATCCTAATTTATACAAAGATAGTATTAATAAAATTAATAGTATTGTAGATGAAACTATCAATTTTATAGAAAGCCAAAAAAGTAATAATTTTAGTACCGCGGCTGTAACAGCTGGTATTTTGGGTTCAAGCTATTGGTACAAGGAACCATGGCTAGATAAAACCATTAATGGTATAACTTATAGCACAACATGGGTTGGTTATGATAATTATCGATCTTCAGTTGCTTCCACATGTACATATTCAGATTCAACAACAACAACAAAAACTTTAGGATTTACTGGTGATTCTCTTATTAAAGACAAATTTGGATTTAGTGCTTCTTATTCATCTTCACAAACAGCTTCTGTTTCTACATCCACTGTAGTTCCTGCATGGACTGTTTGGGATATTAGACCATATATAGTCTGGACTCAATACGATTATGTAGGTATTTGGCGTACAGAAACTTATGATCCAATTCATGGAACTACAACCTATTCTGATAGAGGTGTATATGGTACTAACATTAATAAGAGAGTAAGCAATAATGAAGCATGGAGTGCGACGAATACTTCTAAAAGTACTACTGCAAAAACCCCAACACCTCCTACTGGTGTACCTAATGTTGATTGGCAGTAAATTTTAAAAAAAAGGGAGTATTGCAAATGTAGTACTCCCTTTTCTAAAGCCCAAATGAGTGCACATCCCGTCAGATAGAAGTAAAATATAAAAGTTAATTATATCAACAATTCCACATCTAAATACCCGAAAACTGGGTGTTTTCTATGATTATTTTGTTAATCTTAGCTCTTAAGAGCTATTTTTATACCCATAATTCAAAAGAACGGAGAGTATGTGGTTGGATCAAATTTTGTGTATTAACTGCAATAAACCAATGGAAGGACAAGATAAAAAAGTTGTACTGCTCATGCGGAATGGCTATTTGGAAAGTAACCTCAGGAAAGCTACTTTCACCAGCACATTTAAAACAACTCATGGAGCATGGCCAGAATTTTTAAATCCAATAACAACAAGCCATTTAAGGCCAGGCTTGTTGTCAATGGAATAAGTGTCGAGAACGTTTCTAAAATTCCCAAAAACAACGGCAAAAAAATCCCCAATTAATCGGTAGAAGTTGATTCAAATCTACCGGAATCATAGAAACCGGCTTTTTTCTTTTCCTTTACTTTATAGCTATTCCCTTTATGTTGATAGTAGTAGAGTGATGCAGAATTCGGTCAAAAGTATTGCTGTGGCAATGATATTGTCACCGAATACATCACCCCATTCACCATATGGGGCTTATTGAAAGCCAATATGATTGAGCCCTTTTCGTACCGGCTAGAAACGATTTGGAAAAGTAGTGTGCCGTTTCATTATTCATTGCTGCATAAGGAGTATAAGAGCCTACCTATATTTCTGAATGACGTTGGAATACAACCTGATAAGGGGCGTCTTTCTTTAATCTCATAGACATTTTATTCACTGTCCGAAAATATTGGGTGGGCGGACAAAGTAAATGCAACCATTGACAGAGTAAATAGAACTGAGTGGCAATAAGTTGTTCCAAAATATACTTGAAAATGATCCTAAATACGCAAAATGGCTATTTCACTGAGTTTTGGACTGAATGTCCAAACAGGAATTATAAGAACACTATATTTTTTAACGGTGGGTTCGCTGTGACAGTGTTTTTATGATTCAGAACTGAAAAGAGTGGTTAAGGTTTATACCTTGCCACTCTTTTTGTTTGATTTTTTTATAATATAGCTAAGCAACTTAAAAAGAAAAATAGCACTGGATTTTATAGCATCTCAATCTAAAGATACCCAATTTATTATTGCCAAAGCATTATCTCCGCCTTCCGTATAACCATGTTCTTTTAAATATTGAACATAAGAATCATAATTCACCTGTACGCTATTTGCATAATATCTCCACTTAGCATCTGCTAAGTTAGCCATATCGGGATAGTCATACGGTTCGCTTGAAGCAACCTCGACTACGCTACAACCGTCATCAGCAATTTTATATATTGTATAATCACCGTTTATACTATCTATTAAGCCATTGCTTAAAATATCACTTGACCCGACTCTGCTCCACGGAACTTCACTCAAATTACCGACGCTATCGTAGCCGAAAATATTTATTGTTTTATTGTCTTTAATTGTGAATATATAAGCAATAATATCTTCATAATTGCTTGTTTTTCTTAATATAAGTTCCGGAGTTCCGTTACCGTCAATGTCATATAACGCATAGTATGCTTTCGCATTATTGCTGTCATTCATATCATAAAAATGAAAAGACAACGTATCGGTTCCTGAATCGTTTCCGCTTTTTAAGTTGTTTAAAGCGGATTTCCATTCGATTATCAGGGAATCATACACCTTAATGTAATCGTTTAAGTTATTTGTAATCGCATTAGTTGGGGTATTAGTTGGGGTGTTAGTTGAGGTATTAGTTGGGGTGTTAGTTGAGGTGTTAGTTAGGGTGTTAGTTAAATTGCTTGAAATATTTGTTTTTGAATTTGTGCAGCCTGAAAACATCAAAATAAAAACTAATAAAATTATAGTCTTTTTCACAATATTTACCTCTTTTCAAAATGAATGTTTCTATGTTCAACCGTTTTTCGTGTTACAACTCCAAAGCAGCTAACAATTTTATTCTACATCATTATAATACAAAAAGAAATGGTCTTAATTTTAATTTGTTATAATTTGGAGATTAAGGGTTTTAACTATGTGTTTTTGAATGTGTGAAAAGTTTGATTTTCGGATTGAATTTTTGCGGTGGACAAAATCGGGGCGGTTACCGAATACGGCAAAATCGGCATAAATGTTGCCGCCGCGCCGCAGGGGGATAGTCCTCTGCAAAAGCAAACCGCCAGCCTTGTAAAGCTGTGTGCTGGCATTGCCGCCGTGCTGTTTGCTGCGGTTGGCTTTATCATATGGTTCAATATCCCCGACCACGGCTTTGGCGACAGGTATCCGTGCTGTGTGTGGATAAGACCCACCATCACCATGAACCAAATGGCGGTGTAAGACACATGAGCGACGGATGGCGATGGCCATACCCTGTGCGAGGTGATGGGGCTTGGTTGTGAAACTGATGCCTACGACCCAATGGAAAAAGCTATGCTTGCCCACTGTGACGACCTTGGAATACCCAAGGAGCATCCGTTCGGCAGCTTGATCACGGAATATTCTTTTACTGACGAACTGAAAATGATGGGTCATGCTGGCGTAGGAACGATGAAATCATTATTGCGGCAAAGGATTCGCCTGAACGGATTCTGTCCGTCTGTCACTTGACCGAAAAAGAGCGCGAGGTCGCCGAGCATAAGATTATGGAAATGTCCAGGGAAGGGCTTCGTGTCATTGCTATTGGCATGATGAAGCCGAAAACTGAGGTGGATATTCCCGCGCAGATTTTTTCAATGGATTATAGCTGGAAAGCGCAGTTGCCTTTTTGACAGGAAAATAGAAGGGCGGATGATCAATTCCTATAAATAAATATCAGAGAACTCAATTTTAACTTTTTCAATTCTATCCATTTCATCTACAGCGGCTGCTTCTGCTTTTGTCCCCTCTATTGTATAGGAGGGGAGTTCCACAATAAATTCGCTTCCTTCTCCAACCTGGCTGTTTACGTATATCCTGCCTCCATGCA
>JAFABO010000032.1 GCA_023426005.1 Bacillota bacterium
GAGAAAAGCCAAGTTATCCTACAATCCGGTCAGCTTTGTCGAAAAGTATACAGTTGAACTTTGTTAAATTATTATTAATTTAGGGGTTTACACTATTGAAAATGTTTTTGAAATATTATAGAATTAACTTTGGTTTAGGAAATTGAAACCAGTTATTATGTTGATAAGCATTAATTTGCTTGGTTAAGGGACGAGTTAATGTCGTTTCCAATAATAATAAAAAACTTAGGAGGTAACAACAATGGCAGTAAAAATGGGTATTAATGGTTTTGGACGTATTGGACGTCTCGTTTTCAGGGCTGCAATAAACAACCCTAATGTTGAAGTAAAGGGAATAAACGATCCTTTTATCGATCTCGACTACATGAAATATATGTTGACTTATGACACAGTTCATGGAAAGTTTGAAGGAACTGTTGAAACCAGCAATGGTAAATTAGTTGTTAATGGCAAGGAGATTGCAGTATTTGCTGAAAAAGATCCTACAGCTATAGCTTGGGGCGCTTGCGGTGCTGATTACGTTGTTGAATCAACAGGCGTATTCACTACTACTGAAAAGGCTTCAGCTCACATAAAGGGCGGAGCAAAGAAAGTTGTAATCAGTGCTCCTTCTGCTGATGCTCCAATGTTCGTTATGGGCGTTAACAATGACAAATATACTAAGGACATGACAGTTGTATCAAACGCTTCCTGTACTACAAACTGCCTGGCTCCTTTAGCTAAGGTTATCAACGACAACTTCGGTATAGTTGAAGGTCTTATGACTACAGTTCACGCTGCAACCAACACTCAGAAGACAGTTGATGCTCCTTCCATGAAAGACTGGAGAGGCGGAAGATCAATCCTCGGAAATATCATTCCTTCATCAACAGGTGCTGCCAAGGCAGTTGGAAAGGTTATCCCTGAATTGAACGGAAAATTAACAGGTATGGCTTTCAGAGTTCCTACAGTTGACGTATCAGTTGTTGACCTCACAGTACGTCTTGAAAAAGCAGCTACTTATGAAGACATCAAAGCAGCTGTTAAGAAGGCTTCTGAAAATGAATTGAAGGGTATCCTGGGATACACTGAAGATGCAGTTGTTTCAACTGACTTCATCCACGATGCACGTACTTCTATATTCGATGCTGAAGCCGGTATCGCATTGAACGGAAACTTCGTTAAGCTGGTATCATGGTATGACAACGAATGGGGTTATTCAAACAAAGTAGTTAGCCTTATCGAACACATGGCTAAGGTTGACGCTAAATAATTTAGCTTTGATATCAAGAGTTAGCAGCACTGTTTTTAGATGTGATAAATCTATCTAAAAACAGTGCTGTTTTATTGTGCTGCTTTATTCTAATACAGTGATATAATAATGGTTATAAGTTTGCTCTGTGATTTTTTACAAAGACTGGTGCCAGGGGCGGTTATATTTATAACCAAGTACTAATATCTAGTTTTAATTTCCCCTAAATTGTGTTATACTTATATAAAAATGAATTAATTCAACATTTTAATAAATCAATAAGAGTAACAGGAGGTTTTTTATGATCGTAGCTCCAAAATTCAGAGGGTTTATTTGTACCACTTCCCATCCTGCCGGTTGTGAATACAATGTAAGGCAGCAGGTCGAATATGTGAAACAGCAGAAGAAAATCCCCGGTGCTAAAAAAGTACTTGTTATAGGTGCCTCAACAGGCTATGGACTTTCCTCAAGAATAGCTGCTGCTTTCGGCTGCGGTGCGGCTACAATCGGATTGTTTTTTGAGAGACCTGCCTCAGGCAGCAAGACTGCGTCGGCAGGCTGGTACAACTCAGCCGCTTTTGAAAAGCTTGCAAAGGAAGAAGGCCTGTATGCAAAAAGTATAAACGGTGATGCCTTCTCAAATGAGATAAAGCAGCAAACAATCGATTTGATAAAGAAGGATCTCGGCAAGGTGGATCTGGTCATATACAGTATAGCTTCCCCCAGGAGGACACATCCTGTTACAGGTGAAGTATTTAATTCTGTCTTAAAGCCCATCGGTGCTCCGTGTACTGTAAAAACCGTTGATTTTCATTCCAAGCAGGTTTCAGAAACAACAATAGAACCTGCCGCCGAAGAAGAGATCAGGCAAACGGTGGCGGTAATGGGCGGCGAAGACTGGGCCATGTGGATGAATGCACTGAAGGAGGCCGATGTACTGGAACAGGGGGCTGTTACCATAGCATATACTTATGTGGGGCCCGATATGACCCATGCCATTTACAGAAAGGGCACGATTGGAAGAGCAAAGGATGATCTTGAGGCCACCGCCGGAAAAATAACGGAGAATTTGAACAGTATCGGCGGAAACGCGTACGTATCGATAAATAAGGCCGTGGTAACACAGGCAAGTGCCGCTATTCCTGTAATTTCGATATATATCAGTGTTTTATTCAAGGTAATGAAAGAGATGAACATTCACGAGGGTACTATTGAACAAATGTACAGGATGCTGAACGACAGAGTGTATTCCGGAAATTTAAAGCTGGACGGCAAAGGCCGTATTTGTATGGATGACTGGGAAATGCGCCCTGAAGTTCAGGCCCGGGTAGCGAAATACTGGGCTGAGGCAAATAATGAAAACATCACTGAAATATCTGATGTGGAAGAATACAGAAAAGAATTTTTCAGGCTTTTTGGTTTCGAGTTTGCTGCTGTTGACTACAGCCGGGATGTTGACATTGATGTTAAAATTGCAAGCATCCAATAATTTATGGTGGCTATTTTTTATTGTCAAATTTTATAATTTCTCCGGTTATGGAATTTCCAGCAACCCTTAAAATTCCAAAGCTGCATTTTTCCTGGCGTCTCTTCTCCATGGCCGAGCCGGGATTAAAATAAAGTATTTCATCTACTGTGGTATTGACCGGGATGTGGCTGTGGCCGAATACCACGCAATTTACATTTTCGCCTTTGAATGCCTTTTTGGCACTTTCAGCCGCAGTTCTTCCGGGGTGATGACCATGTATAATGCCTATCCTGCAATCTTCAATTTCAAGAATCCTTCTTGAGGGCAGCATTGCCTCCAGATATTCATCGTCATTATTCCCAGAAACAGCATATACGGGAGCGATTTCCTCAAGCTCGTATATAACATGGTCCCTGCAAATATCTCCTGCATGTATTATCATATCAACTCCGGCAAGCTCTCCCAGCAAAAATTCGGGGAGCTTATGACCCCGCCTTGGTATATGTGTATCTGCAATTACCCCTATTTTTTTCATAAACGGCCTCCTGAGAGCAAAACAATTTAGATATCTGCCTAGAGTTCTGCTTAAGCAGCTACTTACCATTTCTGATCCTGGTCGGAGTGGTTTCGGTGAGCTGCTTGAATATTTTATTATAGTTTGCCAGGTTGTTAAAACCGCAGTCCATGGCTATCTGAGCCACCGAAAAATCGGTTTCACGGAGCATTTCAATGGATTTGGAAATGCGCATTTTGTTAAGGTATTCTATTGGTGTAAAGCCGGTGGACTGCTTGAAAAAGGTTGAAAAATAGTTAGGGGACATATATGCCAGTTCAGCAAGGGTGTTCAGCTCTATTCTCTGGGAATAGTTCCCGTTTATATAGTCGAACACCTTTTCCAGCTTCTCCAGCCTTTTGCTTTTGGAGGTGATGCTTTCGGTGCTTTTGCTGGAATCCTGGTAATGCCTGATAAGATAGGTAATAATATGGAGCAGCTTGGCTTTGATCATAAGCT
>JAFABO010000041.1 GCA_023426005.1 Bacillota bacterium
GATTTTGATAAATAAAAAGTACCAAAATGTGAAAAAAATATATATTATGATAAATATGATAAAACGATTCTTTATTTACGGTATTATCGGCTGGAGCATGGAAATAGTCTGGACGGGACTATATTCGTTAATTAACGGCAATATGACCCTTGAGGCATATACCAGCCTGTGGATGTTATTTATATACGGATGCGGAGTTTTCCTGGAGCCTCTTCATGACATTATACGTTCCTGGAATGTTGTACTGAGAGGTTTAGTTTGGGTTGTGATAATTTGGGGAGTGGAATACACAACCGGAAAACTGATCCTGAGCATATTGCACGTATATCCATGGCAGTATTTCGGCAGATTTGCCGTTGAGGGTATTGTCAGGCTGGATTATGCTCCCGCATGGTTTCTGGCAGGGCTGTTGTTCGAACGTGTGCACGGAGCACTTGACCGATTGAAGATCGTGTAGGAAATGGCATATTTTCCAGTATCCTGTGTCACTAATGTTACAATTATTAATTTTTTGTGATTCATTTGAAATATACCAATAACAATATTATAATATAATTACTTTTTATATTAGGTTACTAAAAAGTATACACGAGGGTGTATGCTTTTTGTTTGTACTTTGTGGGGCTTAATTGATTTAGGGGGCTAAATGAATAACATAATGATAAATGAACAGTTTGAGCTGCAAAACCAGTTCAAGCAGGTCAAGAAGAAAAAGAAAAAATCAAAGCTGAGAAGCTTAATTGTTTTTTTAATATTTGAGTTTTTGTTTATGTCGTTAACAACACCGCTGCTGGTCTTTTACGGTCCCTTCAACAACGTAAAGCGAACCGTAATAGGGATGACCTGGAACTCCTTTACGCTTCAGAAAATCCCGAAGGCCTTTTTGTCGGACAGCGCAATATCCAGGATCCTGGGCGACGGTTATGCAATATCGGATTTAGATACCGAAGCAATAAAAATGCTTAACTTTGGCGTAAAACATACCGGCGAGATTGAACTTTTCGATGTTGAGAGCTCCAATTTTAAAGGTAAGATGCTTTTGGTAGAGGATCCCACCAGAATAAAGGTCGGGTACTCCAACCAGATGCCCAGAGCCGGTGAGACCACCAGCAGTATAGCAAAAAGAAATGGTGCCATTGCAGCTATAAACGGAGGCGGTTTTATTGACACCAAATGGGCTGGAACAGGGGGAGCTCCGCTGGGATATCTGATCAGTAACGGAAAGTATATAAGCGGTCAAATCAAGGATAAGGATAAAAAACGTGATACCATAGCTTTTACTGAAGATGGTATGCTAATAGTAGGAAAACATTCTGAGAACGATCTTAATAAATACAAGGTTAAAGAGGCAATCAGCTTCGGTCCTCCTCTGATAGTTAACGGTAAGCCCACTGTAAAAGGCGACGGTGGATGGGGCATCTCTCCAAGAACAGTAATAGGGCAAAAAGAAGATGGGTCTGTGCTCCTGCTGGTTATTGACGGGAGAAGCCTGAAATCCTTTGGAGCAACCCTGGAGGAAGTGCAGAACATCATGCTCAAGCATGGAGCCGTCAATGCTGCCAATCTGGACGGAGGTTCCTCAGCAACAATGTATTATGGCGGAAAGGTAATCAATACACCTTCGGATGCCCTGGGCGAACGGTCGGTTCCGTCGGTATTTATGGTAATGCCATAGAAATAGAACTCTGCTTCACGCCTTACCCGGCCCGCGGTAGGCGCGAATATTTAATCAAAATTCATTTATGTGGGCTGGAAAGGCGAATGGTACCTGATTGAAAACTTTAGCTAGGTGGTATAAGTGGATATTGTTAGCGGTTATATTCCAATTTTGTGTATTGTTTTATATAAATAATATATTTTTAAATAGTGATGGCTCGGTTAGTATAACAACAGCTGAAGGTGAAGTGAAAGAAAAGCCGGTAACCGGAGTTTTCTCAGTTGAAGCCGGGGTCAAGGAAGTAAAAGTATCATATAATTCAAGATTCGGTGCATACGTGGACTCTGGCGGAGCACTGCATATAGTGGATATAAAAGAGAAGAAAGATAAAAAAATAGCCGGTCTGGAAGACGATGGGATAACATTTTTCAAGTGGCTGCCCGACAGGGATATGGTCATTTACTCCTCGGATACCAAAAACGGTAAAAAGGGAATGGTACAGATTTCAACCTATGAGGCGGATTACGCGACTTTCAGGGATCTGCCCGAAATAAAAGCCGTAAATGCACAAAGCAAAGTTATGGACATAGACCTTTCACCGTATACAAACGTAGTTTATGCGCAATTAAATACCTCGGAGACAAGGTCCAGAATTTACAGGATCAATGTCATGAACCAGTACTCAAATGTTTTAACCCTTGGAGCTGACGCAATTATCAAGGAGAGTGCCTATGTGAACAAGCTGGTTTATCAGAATCCGGGAGAACCGGTTTATGTTTATAATGATACGGACAGGTCAAAATCAAAGATAGCCATCGATTCCGAAAGTGTCAGGATTTTGGATATAGATGCAAATGACACTCTGTATATTGCAGCTCTGGGTACAGACGGAAAAGTGACTCAGCTATATCAGCAAAAGATTACCGAAAGCCGTTTTACCGATGACTGGATCAAAACTCCCTTGAAGGAACCCGTGCTTCCGGAAGATATAGTTGTAGCCGGCAACGGAAATGTTTATTATATTGATAGAAGTGAAAACAAAATTATTAATGTTAAAAATGATCTGAAAGCTTCATTCAGAGGAGAATTTTTGGAAGTGCTTAACGGTACGCTTGTTTCCATCGACGGAAATAAGGTAAACATTAATTCTTTGAAGGAATATTAGCCTGCAGGAATGTTTAATAATTTTGCAAATGGGTATAAATAAATTAAGTTTTAGCAACTAACATGAATCAGGAGGAAATATTTATGTCAGGTAAAATAATCGATATTACCAAAGATACATTTGAAGGGTCGGTTCTTAAATCAGAAAAGCCGGTAGTGGTTGATTTTTGGGCGTCATGGTGCGGCCCTTGCAGGATGGTAGCCCCAATAATGGAAGAATTGGCAGAGGATTATGATGGCAAAATCCAGATTTCAAAAGTAAATGTGGATGATCAGGGTGAACTGGCTGCTCAATTCAGAATAATGAGCATACCAACCGTACTTATATTCAAAGACGGCCAGGTTGCCGAAAAGATTGTGGGAGCCAGAGCAAAAGGTGAATTTGCCGAGCTCATAGATAAGCATATATAAAACCGGAACTATACAGTGTAATAGTTCACTCTTCTCTACAATAAATATGAATATTTATTTGTTTCCATATAATGGGTCTCTTTCCGGCTGCCGATTTGAACAAGCTTGCCCTTAAGAGATTCATTTGCTATAATGGAAGATATTATAAAATAATTTATTTACTACTAATCTTTTTGTGGGAGGATGCACTATGGCAGGGGAAAAATTGTTTTCTACGGCCCTTTTCGGTTTCAAGAAAAAGCATGTGAATGATTATCTCGAAAGATTAAATAAAGAGTATGAAGAAAAGCTTAAAGCAAAGGAAAAAGAGGTTGCTGATATAAAAGCACAGTATCGTGATATCAAAGTCAAATATGATGAGCTTAGTACAAATATCCAGCAGATAAAGGAAGACAGAGAAAAAATAGCCAATGCATTTATTACTGCGCAGGAAAAAGCAGAGACTATAATCAGCGAAGCAAAACTTCAGGCCATCAGCGAGAAGAAAAATCTTGAAAAACAGGTGGAAGAAGAAAAAGAGAAGCTTGTGGACATAAAGCAAGAGGTTAAGGTCTTAAAGGTGGAATTGGTCGACAAGCTTAAAAAGTATGAGGGTGAACTGTCAGGCTTTATAAAGGAATAGAGGGATAAATTTTTTTTATGCTTGAATAAAGATATAATTTAAATTATAATAGCTTTAATAATTGCTGTTGTTTTTTTGATGGCTATTGCATATATTAATAAGCAGGATGACAAATTTATAATTTAAAATACTGTGAATGGGAAGAGTAAATATTGAATCAGTTTAAGAGAGCCGGTAAACAGATTACTGTTGGTGGGATTCCGGTACTGGTTGGTATTGAAGGCAGCCCGGGAGTATTTTTTTTGAAAGCCGGAGGGCAAGTAGAAAAAGACGTGACGTCACGTTACAGACGGGTAATGTAAGCATTAATACAATATAATGCCGCATTATTTGAGTGAATGCATTGCAGCATTAATTAGGGTGGTACCGCGGAAACCTTCGTCCCTGTTTTGGAGGACTTGGGTTTTTTTTGTGCCACTTTTGTTATTAAAAAATATTCTGATCAGATATTATAAGCCAATAAAGACTAAATTAAAATGTAAAGGAGAGGTTGAAGATGGAAGAGATTCTGGAGATTTTGGAGAAGAACAGTAAAGTGACGGCGGCTGAGATAGCGGTTATGCTTGGTAAACCGGTTGAAGAGGTAACAGAAACCATAAAGAAATATGAAGCGGAAAATGTCATAGTCGGATACACTACTCTGGTCAATTGGGATAAAACCGAGAGAGAAAGGGTTACGGCACTTATAGAAGTCAAGGTGACACCTCAAAGAGGACTGGGCTTTGATAAAATAGCCGACAGAATTTACAAATATCCTGAAGTTACAGCCTGCTACCTGATGTCGGGAGGATTTGACCTCACCGTTATTATTGAGGGAAAAACCATGAAGGAAGTTGCGCTGTTTGTATCGGAAAAGCTTGCACCCCTTGAATCGGTTCTCAGCTGTGCAACCCATTTTGTGCTGAAAAAATATAAGGACAAGGGAACCATATTTGAGGAAAAGCCCATCGATAGAAGGGAGCCGATTTTCATATGATAATGAAAGATATGATTTTGGACAAGATAAAAAAGGTTCCGCCTTCGGGTATCAGAAAGTACTTTGACCTGATTAACGAGATGAAGGATGTCATATCCCTGGGAGTGGGGGAACCTGATTTCGTAACACCCTGGAATATCCGGGAAGCAGGGATATATTCCCTGGAACACGGGCATACACAATATTCCTCCAATGCAGGGTTTATTGAACTCAGAGAAGAAATAAGCGCATATCTTCAAAGAAAATTTTCATTGGAATATAATCCTGTAGATGAGATACTGGTTACGGTGGGAGGAAGTGAAGGAATTGATGCGGCCCTGAGAGCTCTTGTGGGCCCGGGTGACGAGGTCATTATTCCGGAGCCCAGTTTTGTAGCATACAAGGGCTGTACCGGGTTTACAGGCGCTACAGCCGTTACTATTCCTCTAAAGCAGGAAAATGAATTTAAGCTGACGGCTGAGGAACTGGAAAATGCCATTACCGATAAAACAAAAGTTATAATCATACCTTTCCCCAACAATCCTACAGGAGCTATAATGACAAGAGAGGATTTATATGAACTGGTTAAGGTACTGAGGGGCAGAGACATAGTTGTACTATCGGACGAAATATACTGCGAACTTACTTATGAGGGAGGACATACTTCAATTGCAAGCTTTCCCGAAATGAAGGAGCAGACGGTTGTAATCAACGGATTTTCAAAATCCTATGCCATGACCGGGTGGCGTCTTGGCTTTGCTTGCGGGCACAGGGATCTGATCGGCGAGATGAAAAAGATACATCAGTACGCCATCATGTGTGCTCCCACAACAGCCCAGGATGCCGCAATTGAGGCTCTGCAGAACAGTGACGACGATGTGGCCATGATGGCAAAGGAGTATAACAGGCGCAGGAGAGTCATGGCGGATGGATTTAAAAAAGCGGGATATTCGAGCTTTGAACCGAAGGGAGCCTTTTACGTATTTCCAAATATAAAAAGCTCAGGCCTCAGTTCTGATGAATTCTGCGAGAGACTCTTGAAGGAGCAAAAAGTGCTGGTGGTGCCCGGAACAGCATTCGGTGAATGCGGTGAAGGATATGTCCGCGCCTGCTATGCATCTTCAATGGAAAACATAATCGAAGCGATGAAGAGGATAAAGACTTTTACCGACAGTCTTGGTTAGGACGCTGCTGCCGGTTTAAGCGTTGGAGGAATTAATGTACAGGTTGGTTGCAATAGATTTGGATGGAACGCTGCTGAATATGAATAAAGAAATATCGGAAAGAAATAAGAAAGCAATTTCCCAAGCAATGGAAAAGGGCGTCAAGATTGTAGTATGCTCGGGCAGGGTGTATACAGGAGCGAGGCTGTATGCCAGGGAAATAGGCTCCCGGGATCCGGTAATTGCCTGTAACGGAGCTGTTATTACAGATAAAATCGACGGTAGAATAATATATTCGGACTATATGGATGTGGAGGTCAGCTTAAAGATAAACCGCATTTGTCAGAAGCATGGCGTATACTACCACGTCTATGCCGGAGATACCATGCTGACCGAAAAATTGGGTTTTACATCCCAAAAGTATTATGAAAGAAATAAGTTTCTGCCGTCTGAAGACCGGGTGGACATTGAAGTGGTACAGAACATGGAAGCAAAGTTGCAAAGCATTCCGGATACAGTGCTGAAATTTGTTATAGTCAACGATGACCTGCGGCTGCTCAGGAAAGTGAGAGCCGATATGGAACAGCTGCAGGAGATTGATGTCATGAGTTCCAACTTCGACAATTTCGAGGTGATGAACAAAGGTGTCAGCAAAGGTTCTGCTCTGGCCAGATTAACCGATATTTACGGTATCCCTGCCCAACAGATGATAGCCATCGGAGACAACGAAAACGATATTTCCATGTTTGAGTACTCCGGTATGAGCATAGCTATGGAAAACGGTGAGGAAATTGCCAAAGCTGCGGCAAATTACATAACGGCATCCAATGAAGCTGACGGTGTCGCACAGGCTATAGAAAAGTTTATTTTGGCAAAAGGCTAGACGTTGGATATAATAGTAATGTACAAATTAATTATTAACTTTAGAGAGGGATGATTAAATGCTTGAGCTGGAACAATACAAGCTTGAACTTCAAGGCTTGAAAAGCAATTTAGAGGAAATGAGGGCTTCACTTTGACATCGCCAGACTGAGCGATG
>JAFABO010000044.1 GCA_023426005.1 Bacillota bacterium
TTTGGCTGTCGCAGAACACTCAACCTCCTGTTTCGGGGTTCTGCTCAAATCGGCTTCCTGCCGATTTGCCAGCAAAAACACTTGTGTTTCGCCAATAATTTCAGGCATGTACTTTTAATAGAGCTTACCATTTTTTGAAGTTGCACTCGCGCACTATTATAATTTTTCTGCATATTTCAATTGTATTAGTTTTACGGCATCTCCTGCTGCTCCCATCTCTATTCAAGCAGCAGGGAACTGTAATTATTTAATGCTTCAGCAGCTTTTCCTCCAGCTGGCCGAGCTGCTCTTTTGAAGGCGCGGTATTGGCATACCGCGCCTTGTCGTAGCATTGGGCCAGCAGCGCATTAAATTGTGGCTGCACGGGAGATATGCCGCCTGCATCACGGCATATCTCCTGTGCGGTGGAAGAATTTGTCACTTTTACTCCCGACTTCCTTGCCCGGCCGATAAAGTGTTTCATCAGCCTTCTGACTTTAGCGGTATCATCTGGCAATTTATCATAGGGGACCTCCCTTTTAAGGATACCCGATGCCAGGTTTTGAAACCTGGAAGCCAGATTTTTCAGGTTCCTGTCCAGCAAACTTTCCTTTTCATCGGTGTGGCCGTTCTCGGTAACCATTTCAATTGTATGTTCACCGCTGCCAAACCACTTGACAAGTTTGATAAGCAATCTGATTAAGAGCTTCAGCACATGATAAATACAAAATACAATAAACCCTATAACCATCAGGGTTCCAACAATATTAACCAGCATATAAATTATTTTATCAAACAGAGAGGGGTCCTTTACCTCCGGGTTGATAATAAAGTCCGGCACCTGCTGTTCAGGAACCGTCGTATCTTCACCGCCGCCCGGCAGCAAGCGGGCAAGCAGGGCAAAAAATCTCCCTATGAGGCCTAGTACGGATTTATATATGGTTGTTATCTGTCCAAAGGAACCCGCCAGGAGCAGGACTGCAAGTATAATACCGGCGAATATCCGATTGTTTTTGCGCTGAGCACTGCTGACACCCATACTGTTTCTTCCGAATCTTCTGGATTCATCCACCTGTTTGACTATCAAAATTATAATTGAAGTAACAGTTGAGATACATATGGCGGTATAACCAAAAAAGGCCATACCTGCCGATTTTGTATAAAAAAAGATCAAAGCAAGCAGTATATTTGAAATCATGGTAGCCGTTGCAAGTTGTACTGCAATATCCCTGCCGGTGGTAACATTTATTTTAGCACGGCTGAAGATGAACACGCATATAATGGCTGCAAATAAAGCCGCGGGACTTATTCCGGCTGCAAACAGTGCTGCCAGTACCGATAGTACGAGGGTTATTGCTTTGTAAACAAATGGCCCCGGCTTGAATCTGCATATTATAATTGCCGTAATAGTTACAAGATTGGTAAGACAGGACAGCATAAATGCCATGGGCGGAGGCATAAAGAACTGCAGCAGCACATAAAATTCAGGCAGCAAAACCAGTATTTCAAAAATTGCAGTTGCTGAAAAAATTCCAAACATCATACCACCCCTCTTTCGCCGATGATAAGGGTCTCAACCTGGTGTCCGCCGCGCCGGAGGTGAAATATTTCCTCCTCTATACTCTCCTCCGAATAAAGTGTAACTATAAGTATGTCGGTATCCTTGGGTATGGAACCCCTCATGTTTTTTATCATGGTATAAAAGGATAGGGCCCTGTGAAGCTGAAGCTTTGCCATTGCCTCTAAAATGGTGAAAAGCTGGGGCTGGCTGCACCGGGCTGGAATGCTGACAAACTCGGTCATATCCCTGAAATGCCCGTTTGAGCAAAAGCCGGTGGCAATCCCCTGCTTTATGGCTTTTTCTACCACCGCGGCACAAAAATGTATTCCGAATTCTATCTGCCGGCACTCCTCCTCGTTTGGAAACGGATCCTGCTTGCTGCTGCTGTCAATATTAAATAATATCAGTATGTTGGAGTTTGCGGTGTAATCATACTTGAACACCTGCAGCGAATTAGTTCTCGCAGTCGCCTTCCAGTTCACCCACGACATGGGATCACCCGGCTGGTATTCCCTGACACCCGCAGCCAGAAACGGATCGGGATTTATAAATCTCCGGACTACAACATCCCCCTGCAGTGAATGAAAGCATTCCATCAGTTTGTCGTGCTTCAAGGGATTGGGGTATACCAATAACCTTGTTTCATTGTCATATGAGGTAATTTTCGATACAAAGCCAAAAATATCACCTGTCGTTATTGTCACATTCCCCACATTGTAATCGCCTCTTTTAAGACAGGTGACCTCATGTTTTCTCTTGATCCGGTAAAACGGCATAATAGAAAATACGCTCCTGTGGTAGCCGCCCTCTTCCCGTTCCATATTTTTTGCAGAAGCAAGCTGTAAATTCGGACTTATTCTCGACTCAGCCTTCATCCAGGGGATGGGCAGAAGATTGTTGTTCTCTATCTCCTCTATAAGAAAAAGCTTTTGCCCTTCAAAGGCCGAAGTCTCAGATATGCTTCTTCTGTAGACCATACCCCTGAGTAAAAATTTTCTGTAAAGAAACATCTCTACAAATATTATCAGAGGCAGAGCCAGCACAATTTGCAGAAACAACATATGCCCTCCTTTATTCGGCCTGTTCAAGCGGAACGGCAGTATGCACAAGAACATCCGAAATAATTTTATCGCTTGCGCTGACATTTTCGGTTGATAATCCCTTTGGAATGATCCTGTGTGCCATAACCGGTGCCGCCATGGCTTTTACATCATCCGGCGTCACAAAGGTCCTGGCTTTCAGCAATGCATATACCTGTACGGCTTTGAGCAGCGCCAGGGCTCCTCTCGGGCTCACTCCCAGATGTGCATTCGGGTGCTTTCTGGTAGCTTCGGTTATTTTTGTTATGTACTCTAAAATATCATCTGAGACTTTTACCTGTGAATAAAGCCCGGAGGCTTCGATTATTTCAGAAGCTGCGGCCGCTGCCTTCAGTTCTGCCAGTGGATTGTTCTCTTTAAATCTTTTTAATATGCTAATTCCTTCCCGTGTATCGGGATAACCCATTGAGGTTTTCATCAGGAACCGGTCAAGCTGGGCCTCCGGCAGTGGAAACGTGCCCTGGATCTCCACGGGATTCTGGGTTGCTATCACCAGAAACGGTGCGGACAGGCTTCTGGTCTCCCCGTCTATGGTAACCTGGCGTTCCTCCATACATTCCAGCATGGCTGACTGGGTTCTGGGAGTTGCACGGTTTATTTCATCAGCCAGGACTATATTTGAAAATATTGGACCGGGCCTGAATACAAAGTTATTTTCCTTTTGATTAAAGAAGTTGATGCCTGTAACGTCTGACGGCAGCAGGTCGGGAGTAAACTGTATCCTGTGGAAGGAACAGTCGACGGATGACGCCAGTG
>JAFABO010000083.1 GCA_023426005.1 Bacillota bacterium
AATCTCCGAACAGCATTTCAGCGAAAGCCTGACCGCCCCTTGAACCGGGATACCAGCACTGTACAATTGCCGCTGCCTTGTCGGCGGCATTTCCTATGCTGAGTGCACTGCCTGAAACAAGGGCCACAATTGTGGGCTTGCCGGTTTCAAGAATTGCGTCCAAAAGCTTTCTCTGTGCTTCCGGGAGATTAAGGTCGGCCTTGTCTCCTCCGGCATCAAGGATTGCCGTACCCTGGTCGTTCTGCTCTCCCTCAACTGATGCATCAAGCCCCAGACATAGGACGACAACATCACTGCGTTGGGCAGCCGCTACCGCTTCCATCAGCCTGTCTCCGGGAAGTGCCAGATCCTCCTCCCTGTTCATGTGGAGGTGGCTGCCCAGAGCGTACCATACACGGGTTTCAGGTGACACCCTGTCTCTGATGCCATCCAGCAGGGTTATACTGTGGGACGGCGTACCACTGTAATTTGCTATTAAAGCCAGGTCACTGGCAGCATTTGGTCCGATAACCGCTATATTCTTTATTTTCCCCGGCTCCAAAGGCAGCAGTCCGTTATTCTTGAGCAGAACCATTGATTTTCTGGAAGCATCAAGTGATAGTGCATTATGTTCCTTGCAGTCATTTACTTCATAAGGTATGCTGTCGAATTCGCAGTCATCGTCAAACATACCCAGCCTCATTCTTGTGGTCATGACTCTGGTTGCGGCGCGGTCAATATCCTCTTCTGTAATCAGGCCTTCTTTTAAAGATAATAGGAGCAAGAGATAAATATTGCCGCAGTTCAGGTCACATCCGCTTTTTATGGCCAGTGCAGCAGATTCGGTCGGAGTCTTTGTCACTCCGTGGCCCTCATGGAAATCCTTAATTGCCCAGCAGTCCGAAACCACATGTCCGTCAAAGCCCCAGGAATCCCTGAGAATATCCTGCAGCAGTGTTTTGCTTCCGTTGCAGGGTTCCCCGTTGGTCCTGTTGTAGGCACCCATTACCGCCTCAACCTTGGCTTCCTTTACAAGTGCTTCAAACGCTGGGAGATAAGTTTCGAACATATCCTGCTTTGAGGCTATGGCATCAAAATGATGCCTGTCATCCTCAGGCCCGCTGTGTACTGCAAAATGCTTTGCACAGGCTGCCGCCTTCATATGTTTGCCGCCGCCCTGGAGGCCATTGACAAAAGCCACCCCAAGCCTTGAAGTAAGATACGGATCTTCCCCGTAGGTTTCATGTCCCCGTCCCCACCTGGGATCTCTGAAAATATTTACATTGGGTGACCAGAAGGTAATTCCCTTGTATATGTCACGGTCGTCTTTCCTTGAACTTTCATTATACTTCGCTCTGCCCTCTGTTGCGATAACATCTGCAATTTTCTGCAGATACTCATCATCAAAAATGGCTGCCAGACCTATGGCCTGTGGAAATACCGTAGCAACACCCGCTCTGGCAACTCCGTGAAGCGCTTCATTCCACCAGTTATACCTGGGGACACCCAATCTTTCAACCGCCTGTGCATCGTATCTGAGCTGTGCTGCCTTTTCCTCAAGCGTCATCCTTGACACCAGGTCGGCCGCTCTCTCCTTGAAGGAAAGTGATTTGTCCAAATACTTCGGCTTTTGTTCCATATTTACTACCTCCTTATTTCTCCTGTTTTTGCTTTAATTTAATTATGTACTT
Organism: Bacillota bacterium; assembly: GCA_023426005.1. GTDB lineage: Bacteria > Bacillota > Clostridia > Acetivibrionales > DSM-1351 > Ruminiclostridium. Next base: position 1,671 of record JAFABO010000083.1, read on the forward strand.
TACAGCTATTTACTATAACTATTTGCTGCAATCAACTTAACCGCCGCGCCGGTTAAATTGACTCCCGGCTTTGCAGTTAATGGAGTTATTCTAATTATACAGGTATGCCGGTACAACTTCAAGCAATGAACGCACCATAAAAGTGCTTGTGAAACTTGCAGGTGAACAGCAAGTATTATTTCAAGCAAGCACCTTGTGTGCAGTCCATTTGATTGAAAACGGAAAATACATGTCATAAATAATGTGTCAAATATTCCGGTTTCAATCAGCCCTTGACGGCTCCAACCACCAGGCTGTCCTGTACCTTTTTGCTCATGAATGCATATATGATCAGGGTTGGGATTGTTGCAACCATGAGACCTGCGCCTATGGGACCCCAATCGGTGGTGTACTGGCCGGCCAGAGACTGGATACCGACTGTTAAGGTTTTAAACCTGACGTCGCTGATAAATACCACCGCAAACATTAATTCATTCCAGGCCTGAAGGAAAGTGAATATGGTAACTGTTGCAATGGCCGGTCTCATCAACGGCATGATTATATTGAAAAATATCCTGTAAATACTGCAGCCGTCAATACATGCTGCTTCTTCCAGTTCCCTTGGCAGGGATGCCATAAAGCCGGAAAATATAAGTATGGCCATGGGTATTGCAAAAGCTGAATAGGGTATGATCAAAGCCCAATAGGAATTGACCATTTTCAGATTCCTCAGCATTACAAATATGGGAAGCAGAGCCGAATGGAGGGGGACAGTAAGTCCAAGGATAAAAAAGGAATTCATTTGTTTTCTTATCTTAAATACCATTCTTGTCAGCGCATAGGAGGCCATAACAGAGAATATTACCGTAAACAGAATTGTCGCACTTGTAACTATTACGCTGTTTATAAAGTAATGCCCTACGTTACCGCCCAAAAGAGCATTGCTGTAGTTGGACCAGAGCCATTTAGTAGGGATGCCCAGGGGATTTCCTCCGAATATTTCAGAATTGTCTTTTAGTGAGAAGGTAAACATCCAGTACAGCGGGAACAGCTGTATAAATGCTACCACAATGAGGGCGGCATACATAAGTATACTTGATATGGAACGTTTGGAACTGCTGACTGTTGTGAGTCTACTCATCTTTTTGCACCCTCTCTTTCTCTGAACAGGAAACCCACCAGAATTGACAGTAAAAAGCATTCGAGAATAACAAAAATGGCCATTGCACTTCCGTACCCGTATTGGTTTCCTTTAAATATGGTGCTGACCATGTACGTACCTATAACTTCACTTGCGTGGGCAGGGCCTCCGCCCGTCAAAACATATACAAGATCAAATACCTTAAGTGCTCCTGTTACTGCAAATATTACCGATACATTGAGTACAGGCTTCAGCATAGGTATGGTTATTTTCAATGATGTATTCCACCAGGAAGATCCATCTATTACCGCAGCTTCAAAAACATCGGTGGAAATGGATTTAATACCCGCGTACATCAACAGCATATGATATCCGATGTACTGCCAGATTATGGGGATAAAAGTAGCCCCCAAAGCCCTTCTGGTGTCTCCCAGCCATTCCTGTGCCCAGGAATCAAGGCCTATTGAACGCAATAACAAATTCAGGATACCGTAGTCATAATTATATATTTTCATCCATAGCTGACCTATAACAACTGTGGAAATTATAACAGGTATAAAATAGATAGTCACAAAGCTTTTTTCCAATTTGACACCCTTTGCCAAAACAAGCGCTAAAAGCAGTGAAATGGGGAGCTGTATAAATACCGACGCAACTGCTAGAATCAGTGAATTAACAGCTGCTTTAACGAATATGGGATCAGAAATGAGTCCCTTATAGTTGGCCAGACCAATGAAGGTACCTTTACCGAATCCGGACCAATCCTGCAAACTGTAGTATAATGACATTATTATCGGTACTATAATAACGGCTATAAACATAACCAGGGCAGGAAACAGGAAAAATACTATGGCTTTCTTATTATTCAATACCCTATCCACAAAACTCACTTCCTTCTTTTATTAGTTTCATATTTAATTAGTATAAAATTATGGACATTTTTCATAAGTATCTGGCGTCCCTTCGCCACCGGTGAAATGGACGCCATAGCCTATAATCTCAGGATCTGTTATTTACCGTATATTGTCTGTAAGCTGTCTACAAACTGTTCTGGTGTTTTAGCGCCCATGAACAATTCCTGAAGAGCATTCAGGTAGGTTTCGGTATCCTTGCCTGCAAGAAGGGTATCCCACCAGATGGTAAAGCCTTCTGCATCTTTTGTAAGGTCAACAACCTTTACAAGTGTAGCCGGCAATTTGCTCTTATCAACATCTTCAGCTTTCCAGGCAGGCATTGCAGCACCAGCCAGGTAGGATTCCCTTGAAAAGTTTTCTGCGAAATACATCTGGAATTTAACAGCCTCCTCCTTGTTCTTTGTATTGGCACTGACCATTACTGCGTCAACCGCACCGCCTGTAAACTGCTTTGCATTTCCCTTTCCGTCAGGTATTGCCGGGAAGGAGATGACACCGATCTTGCCGGCGACCTTGGAATCCTTGGCATCAGCCTTACCTGCCGCCCAGCTGCCTTTGAACATCATGGGTATTTTTCCGTCATAGAAGGGCACTTCAGCTTCATCGTTGGATATTCCTGCCGCCCCCTTTGAGAATGCACCTGCATCTACCAGTTCCTTAAATCTCTTAGCCGCATTCAGGAATTCCGGATCTTTAAAGGAACCTTCCTTTGTAAGAGTTTTAACTATTTTTTCAGGTCCTGCCGCTCTCAATGCCATAACGTCAAAGTACATTGCTATGGTCCATTTATCTTTTCCGGATACAGCCATAGGAGTTATTCCCTTTGCCTTAAAAGCTTTGATGGCTGTGAGCAGTTCATCATAAGTGGCCGGCAGTTTTACATTGTTCTTATCAAATAACTCTGTGTTTACGAATAAAGCTCCTGCCGCAAGGAAGAAGGGCATCCCATATATTTTATCGTTATAAGTCAGGTTGTTGAAGGCACCGTTAACCAGCTTGCCTTTGGTTTCAGCCGTAATATAATCATCTATAGCCAAAACTGAATTTGAATCAATAAATGGCTTTGAGAAGCCTCCGCCCCAGGTTGAGAAAAGGTCAGGCAGTTCATTGGCCGCTGCCATGGCTTTTATCTTTGTCTTATAGGCTTCGTTTTCGTTTGTGTCAACTGTTATTCTTATGTTTTTATTAGCCTTCTGGTAATCATCAATTACCTTTTTAGCAGCCGGCATAAAGGGATCTGTTGCTCCGCCCCAGATATGACTGAACTTCAGTTCAACCTGCTTTCCGGCACCAGCATTGGTATTTCCGGCATTTGTATTGGTCGCAGTACCGGTATTGTCTCCGGCAGGTTTCCCGCAGGCTGTCATACCCACCGCCAAAGCTCCCGCAAGTATAAATGCCATTCCTCTTTTTACTAGCATTTTGTTCATGGTTATTCCTCCTTGAAATAATTGTTACGCTTAATGATACTAGGCAATTGTGCCTAAAGTAAACGTAAAATGGTTACCTTTCATTGTGCAATATTATTACTTTTATTTAGCCTTTTTATAATATTTTTATAAAACACATCTAAAAAAGGTAAACTAATTTTATTGAATCTTATGGTATAATAGCAACAATATACAAATTTATTATTCGCAAAATACACGGAGTTATTAATGAAACCTATTATGAATATTATGGGAAAAATAAAGTCTGCTTTTATGGATTTTTCTATCCGGCGTAAAATGCTCTCAATATTTATGGCATTTATGCTTTTTTATATTGGAATAAGCATAATAATTTATATACAGATCATTAACAATGAAACCGTAAGCCAGGTAAAACAGCGCTCACATGAAACTACCGAACTCATCAGAAAAAATATTGATACATTGATAGGCAGTGCCAACAACGTATCAAAAATTCTCACAACAAATTCTCTTGTCAGGACTTACCTGCATACGCAAAACCCAGGGTTGGCTCTGACAAAAAGCGTTAATGAGTTTTTGACAAGTATTCATATAACCTCGCCCAATATCGATTCAATTTACGTTTATGATTTTCACGGCTCATCGCTGAAAACTACAAAATTTCTTACCGTTTCAACAGTGGAGGATGTACGGCTGGCGCCCTGGTTCAATGAACTTAAGACTCTTAACGGAGGTTATAGAATAAGCATCAACGCCGATAATACCCTCAAAACGACTTCCGGCAAAAATCTGGTATCTGTTATGAGGGTATTGAATGATCTGGATAGTATCACCCCCATAGGCGTCCTGGTATTAAACATTTCGGAGGACAGCGTTTTCGACATTGTCAAGGAAACCACCAAAAGCGGCTCTTCCACTTTTATCCTTCTTGATAAAAACAACAGTCCGGTTATCAGGGATGATCCCGGGTATCCTGTTTACTTGAAGTATTTGTGCGGCATGAAGGGTTCTGAAAGCATTGAGGCGGTAAACAATCAACAAAGCTATATTTACACGCTGGGCCTGGAGGATATAGGCTGGAGGATAATCAGTTTTTCCAGCCTGTCTTTTACTTCACCCGAAATTAAAACCCTGAATGTCGTCTATATGGTTTTTATACTTGTGACCCTCTTATTGTTTATTCTGGCAGCACTGTTTACTTCCGGGCTCATTACCGCGCCAATTCAAAGGTTGATCAAATCCATGCAGGGAGTTGCAAACGGCGTTTTCAAAAGGGTGAGCTATAAGACAGGGAATGACGAGATCGGCGAATTGAAGAACAATTACAACCTGATGATAATGCAAATTAATGATCTTATTATCAAGCTGGTGGATGAGGAAAAGCAAAAGCGCCGTTTCGAGCTGGATGTACTCAATGAACAAATTAAACCGCATTTCCTGTACAATACCCTCGACAATATTGCCTTTCTGGCCCTGCAAAACAATAACAACAACCTGTATGAAGCCGTCAATGCTTTGGGAAGCTATTGCAGGATCAGTCTGAGCAAAGGTTCCGAGACCATCAGTCTGGCTGATGAAATAAGACTTATCAGAAACTATCTGGCACTTCAGAAGCTGCGGTACGGGGATATGATAAATGATGAATATAAAGTGGAAGATAATACTCTCAATATAAAAATTTTAAAGAACATTTTGCAGCCCCTGGTTGAGAACTCCATTTACCACGGCATAAGGCCAAGCGGCGAACCCGGCCTGATAACCATATCCGCCGGTATAGATATGGATTACCTTTTTCTCTCCGTCGAAGATAACGGTATTGGCATGAATGAGGACGAAATAAATTCCATTTCCAATGAAAATCTGGCAGGGAATCAGTCAAGTTTTGGCCTCCGTGGCACCATACAGCGTCTGAAAATCCATTACGGAACAAATGATATATACAAAGTCGAAAGTAAAAAATATGAGGGTACAAAAATTATTTTAAAAATTCCTGTTGAGGTGATCAGTCATGAATAACAGAGCTTTAAAAGTACTTATTGTGGATGATGAAAGCAACACCAGAAATCTGGTACGCATGTCCATTGATTGGAATGGTCTCGGTCTTCAGGCCATCGGTGACGCCACCAGCGGCCTTGAGGCAATTGATATGATAGACAGTGAATTGCCGGATATAATAATTACAGACATTCAAATGCCGTACATGGACGGTCTGGCTTTGAGCAAGGCCGTAAAGGAAATACACCCCGATATGGCCATAGTTATACTTACTGCCCATGATGAATTTTCATATGCACAAAGTGCTGTTTCAATAGGAGTTTCGGACTTCATACTAAAACCCATCGATAAGACACTGCTCAATGAAACCCTTTCAAAGCTGGCGGAAAAGATCAAGTCCCACAGGCTTAGACTGGGCGAGCTGGAGCTGTCACATCAGTACTTCAAGAATAATATTGGGGTCTTCCAAAACAAGGTCTTAAATGATCTCATATCCACCTGCAGGGACAGCTTTACTTTTGAGCCGGGGGAATTCGACATGGTCGAACTGGACTTTGATTCCGAATATAATACCTATCAAATTGCCCTTATTAATATTGCCATGGAAAAAAACAGATATTCCAATCTTGAAAGACAGGTTCTGCTCCAAAACTGCTGTTCCCACATCAAAAACAATTATTGTCCGTCGGGCAGGACTTATGTTTTTACAGATGTAAACGGTAATATAGTCTTACTTGGCAATGACAGAAATATCTCTCTTAACGGTATTTCAGAATATGCCGCGGCATATTTTAAGGAACAGCTTTCCACAATTGTATACTGCGGAATAGGAAGAGCCGTAACAGGTATTGAAAATGTGCACATTTCTTACAATCAGGCTCTCAATGCCCTGAATACGTGTTATATCACGGGTGAGGAAATAACCTATGCCGAGGTCCAGGTTACAGGGTATGAGAGCAAAATATTCAATAACAGCTCCTCCACCGAAAATATGAAATTGGCCATCAAGTCCGGTATGACAGATCGGGCAGTACATTATACCAAAGAATTGCTTTTTAACTATGCCAAGGAAAATATCAATGACCTGGACGGCGTAAAAATAACTGCCATAAACATCAGTACTTACATCAAGGAGTTGCTGAGCGAGATGAAAATTTCATATATGGGTGACCTGTCGCTTTCAGGTGAGATGGTCCTTGGCATATTTAAATACGATAAATATTCAGACATAGAAAGCGCCGTGACCTCCATGGTTCAAAAAGCCTGCGAGCTTATTAACGAGGCTCTGAGCAGTAAAAACAACTCCATGGTGTCGGAGATAAAAAATTACATTGATGAAAATTTCAGCAATTATGATTTGAACCTTAAGCTGGTTGCAGATAAATTCTACCTCAACTCAAGTTACTTAAGCAGGATTTTTAAAAAGGGTACCGGAGTGTCCTTTTCGGAATATTTGATAAAAATACGGATAGAAAAAGCAATTTCCATGCTTAAAGTTCAGGATTATAAAGCATATCAGCTGGCGCAGTTCGTGGGAATACCCGACCCGAATTATTTTGTGAAATGCTTCAAAAAAATAGTTGGAATTCCTTTTGCAGAATACAAATTAAGGAAATAGCCTTTTAAAGCTCAGGTCATCAGGTATTTGAGCTTTAAAAAATTGAATAACTTTTTAACTTTTGGGCCATGTTAATACATATTAAATACACAGGTATTGATTACACAGGTAAAGAGGGATGTAAAAATGAATGATGAACAGCTTCTGGAATGTCCAAACTGTAAAGGCCATGATTTTCTAATCAAGTACGAAGCAACATATGTCTACTCCTATAATATAGACTCTGATGCTCCCGGCTTAAAAAACGACGGGGAATTTCTTCCTTTTATGTTTGATAAAAGAGAGCAGAAGGATGCCCACCAGTATCTTGAATGCAAGACATGCGGCAATCAATATCCCTGTTATCTCAATGAATGGGACAACAAAATAGGAATCCTGAAACTTCAGAAAGCTGTCAGCCAATCCATAAAAAATATTGGATAAATTACCAATTAGTAGAGGAATTTGTATTATAATGTAGAACTCATAATTAAGTGTTCAAATTTATTTTGAAGGAGACGCTATTATGGGTATATATAATCACCTTTCCAATGTACTTGTATTAAAGAATCCTAGGGAGCTGTACAAAAAGTATTCCAAAGAAATAAATGAACAAATTCTCACGCTTAACATTGTCAGGATTGTAAATATAATCTGGGTCCTATTATTCTCAAACAGTATTTTAGTCCTGACCGATATTCTGATCTTCCGAGGCAAATTGGCCGAGTCTGCTTACAGAAATGTGTTCTACCTGCATTTAAGCCTGTACCCCATCCTATTATTTTATCTGGCTCTATATCATATAAAAATAAGAAACCCAAACAACTATAAATATATTAATTTGTCCATAAACATTATCATGATCATTTGGTCGGAATTGCTGTCCTTCAATGCCCAGTTCATACACTGCCAGATTTCGGCCTATCTGTTGACCCTGTTCTGCATGTCTGCCTTGCTGATTATACCCCCTGCGCAAAGCCTTATTATATTCCCATCAGCTTTCATATCTTTAGTAATCGGCATGTTGATTACAGGTATTTCGGACACGATGCTTTATGGACACATAACTAATTCATTCTTTATGGTCGTTATTTCTTTATTTATTTCCATCATAAGTTATTCGACTTTTTGTGGACATGTCATAAATCAACAGATTATTGCAGATAAAAATAGGGAAATTGACGCTCTTAACGAAGAACTTATCAGAAAGGTTCAGTCGCAAACCGACGAACTTGTCAAAATGAACTCAACACTTGAGCTTGAAAAACTCAGGATATCGTTATTTGCAAATATTTCTCATGAATTCAAGACCCCTATTAATGTTATCTTATCCGCCGAACAGCTTCTGGAGTATAAGCTTAAAGATGATCAATCCCCTATTTCTGCCTCCTGCATGAAAAAATACATGTCCTCAATAAAGCAGAACTGCTATAGATTAATCCGTATTGTAACTAATATCATCGATATAAATACCATTGACTGCGGAAATATGCATCTGCAGCTTGAAAACCGGGACATTGTCAAAACTACCGAAGATATTGTCCTGTCAGTTGCAGGCCTCATTCAAAATAAAAACATTTCGCTTATATTCGATACCGAGATGGAAGAGAAAGTAATTGCAATTGATTTGGATAAGATAGAAAGAGTTATTTTGAACCTGCTTTCAAATGCCATGAAATTTACTTCTCCCGGAGGATCTATCATGGTAAATATGTCCGAGCAGGACAATTATGTATTAATATCGGTAAAAGATACTGGAATAG